>NZ_CP021378.1:0-332216 GCF_002215495.1 Porphyrobacter sp. CACIAM 03H1 | reverse complement strand
GATCCGTCCGCTCACCACGGCCGACTACCCGACGCCCGCGCGGCGTCCGGCCTTCTCGCTGCTCCTGTTGACGCGCATTCCGCTGATCCGTCCGCTCACCACGGCCGACTACCCGACGCCCGCGCGGCGTCCGGCCTTCTCGCTGCTCTACCCGACGCCCGCGCGGCGTCCGGCCTTCTCGCTGCTCGACTACCCGACGCCCGCGCGGCGTCCGGCCTTCTCGCTGCTACGGCCGACTACCCGACGCCCGCGCGGCGTCCGGCCTTCTCGCTGCTCGACTACCCGACGCCCGCGCGGCGTCCGGCCTTCTCGCTGCTTGGGCGACACCCGACGCCCGCGCGGCGTCCGGCCTTCTCGCTGCTCTCGGCCTGTTGACGCGCATTCCGCTGATCCGTCCGCTCACCACGGCCGACTACCCGACGCCCGCGCGGCGTCCGGCCTTCTCGCTGCTCGATTGCCGCAAGACGCGTGCGACGCTTGGCGAGGAAGCGGTTCACTGGCGCAGCAACCTGCGCCTGATGCTCGAAGAGGAAACAAAGCTTGGCTAACCTACTCGTGACCGGCGGTGCCGGGTTCATTGGCGGCAATTTCGTGCATTACTGGAACGCGAAGCACCCCGAAGACCGGGTGATCGTGCTCGATGCGCTGACCTATGCCGGCAACCGCTCGACCACGCAAGACGCGTGCGACGCTTGGCGAGGAAGCGGTGACATCCGCGACACCGAGCTCGTGGAGCGCCTGCTGCGCGAGCACGGGATCACCACGCTGGTGCACTTTGCCGCCGAGAGCCATGTCGACCGCTCGATCACCGGGCCCGATGCCTTCATCGACACCAACATCCTTGGCACCAACAGCCTGCTCAAGGCCGCGCGCGCGGTCTGGCTCGCGGGCGACGGCATCCCCCACCGCTTCCACCACATCTCGACCGACGAGGTGTTCGGCTCGCTGGGTCCCAGTGATCCGGCGTTCAGCGAGACCACGCCCTATGCGCCCAACTCGCCCTACTCGGCCTCGAAGGCAGCCTCGGACCACCTTGTGCGCGCCTATCACCACACCTTTGGGCTCGAGGTGACGACGAGCAACTGCTCCAACAACTACGGTCCCTACCAGTATCCCGAGAAACTCATCCCGCTGTTCCTCCTGAACGCGCTCCACGGTCGCAATCTGCCGATCTATGGCGACGGGATGAACGTGCGCGACTGGCTGCACGTCGAGGATCACTGCCGCGGGATCGAGGCCTGTCTGCTCAAGGGCCAACCGGGCGAGACCTACAACATCGGCGGCGGGGCGGAACTGCCCAACATGACCGTGATCGACACCATCTGCGCCGAGGTCGACCGCGCCTTCACCGAGATCGACGGCCTCGCCGCGCGCTATCCCGACGCCCCGGCAGCCAAGGGCGAGCCCACCAGCAGCCTCAAGACCTTCGTCACCGATCGCGCCGGCCACGACCGCCGCTACGCCATCGATGAAACCAAGGCTCGGGCCGAACTCGCCTATGCGCCGGCCCACGGTTTTGAGGATGGTCTGCGTCAAACGCTGCGCTGGTACCTCGACAACGAAGCCTGGTGGCGCCCGCTGCTCTAGAGGGCGGCGTTCGCTCATTAATCGAATGAGCCCAGAACCGCTTGCGGCAAATCATAGACGATGCTGCGTAAATTTTGGCAGATTAAAGACTCTTTTGGTATAGCTGAGAGAGGCCGATTTAAGGCCTGGGCATAGCCTTTACCCCTGAAGACGGTGTAATCGTCGATTCTTATAAAATAGACTCCAGGCTGCAAAGTGTCTTGAGACTAAAGGCTATTCCTTCAAATGTCTTCAAAGCTGTTGGTCTCTTCGGCTACTGGCTGTCCAATTTGCCTCAAGCGTCGATCACGCTCGTCCCGAAGATCTCTCAGCGTTTCCTTGATCTGCCTCCCGAGCATGCCTTGATACCGCCCCACCAGATATTGATTTGCTATCGGCACGTTGCGCGAGCCCGAGCCAAATGGACTGCTCGAGTTTGCGTAAATCAGATTCGCTTGCTCAGCTTCTGCAGTCGCTAGGCGACGCTCCCGCCAGAACAACATGGCCAGCCGTTCGACCAAAAGCGACTCCAACGCAGTCTCGGGTTCGTATTCTGCAACGAGGTCCGTCAGCAGGCGGGTAAAGACCTCGTAATTCTCGTGGTCAGCGATGAAACGATTGCTCAGTATGCCGTGCCTCAAGGCATTGGCGCTACTTGCAGCCCGCCCTTCCGGCGAAGATGGTCCTGTGCTTCGTGCTGCATTTCGGCGATTGGCTTCTATCTGTCGTCTGCTTGTCATCCCCCGTTTCAAGCACGCCGTTGAAATCGCGTCGACTCGTATTTGCAATCTGTTGGGGATTTGTCCGCTTTGCCGCTGCAGCTTCGCCGCCAACCGGCCACAGCGTTATGCAACATAAGGCTGACCCAAAGACTATTGGACCGGCTAACGAACCAAACGAACCCAATTGCCACTAAACCTATCAGACAATGGAGGTTTTTGGCATCGATAGGAACTTCCTGCAAGCGCCCGGAGCGTCACTCCGATGACTGTCGGAGACCTTGACCCAAGAGGCCTCGCGCAGACTGAAGAGTTCAGAGTCAGGAAGTGCGGCATGACCTGCTCAAGCGAAGCAAGTTTCACCCTAGCGCGATATCCGGCGCGTCTTCCTGCTTCATCCCGACCACGTGATAGCCGGCATCGACATGGTGGGTCTCGCCCGTGACGCCCGACGACAGGTCGGACAGCAGGTAGAGTCCTGCGCCGCCGACATCCTCGATGGTCACGTTGCGGCGCAGCGGCGCATTGTATTCGTTCCACTTGAGGATGTAGCGGAAATCACCGATCCCGCTCGCGGCGAGCGTCTTGATCGGCCCTGCGCTGATCGCGTTGACGCGGATGTTGCGCGGTCCGAGATCGTTGGCGAGATACTTGACGCTGGTCTCCAGCGCTGCCTTGGCGACGCCCATGACGTTGTAATGCGGCACGACCTTTTCGGCGCCGTAGTAGGACAACGTGAGGATCGCGCCCCCGCTTTCGGGCATCATCGCCCCAGCACGCTGGGCGATCGCGACCAGCGAATATGCCGAGATGTTCATGGTGTTGAGAAAATTCTCGAGGCTGGTGTCGACATACTTGCCGCGCAGCTCGTTCTTGTCGGAATAGCCGATCGCGTGGACGACGAAGTCGATCGTCTCCCACCGTTCCTTGAGGGCGGTGAAGGCAGCATCGAGCGAATCCATCTTCGACACGTCGCATTCGAAGGTGAAATCGCTGCCCAGTTCGGCCGCGAGCGGGATCACCCGCTTGGCGAGCGCCTCGCCCTGATAGGAAAAGGCAAGGCTTGCGCCCTGTTCGGCGAGCTTCTTCGCGATGCCCCAGGCCAGTGACTTGTCGTTGGCGAGCCCCATGATGAGACCGCGCTTGCCTGCCATCAACCCGTTCATCTACGCCTTCTCCTCGCTTGCCTCGCCCGCGCGCCTGTCAAGCCCCTCCGGCGCCAGCGCCGCATTCAGTTCCGCGCCGATAACGAGGCCAAGCCCGACAAGCCAGAAAAACAGCAGCGTCACCATGCTACCGGCAAGGCTGCCATAGGTGAGGTCATAGGTGAAGACGCTGCGCAGCACGATCGGCAGCGCCGCGGCGACTGCCAGCCACCACAGCGCCGTGAACAGCGCGCCGGGCCATTTGGGGCATCGGCGGCCGCGGAAGGCGGGCGGGGTGAGCGTCACGAACAGCACCCACAAAGATGCCGCCAGCCCCAGCGCCGGCACGATCCGCGACAGACGCAGCGTGCCGATCCATTCGCCGAGCTGCGGGAAGGCGGCAGCGATCACTTCCTGTGCGCCGCCGATCATCACCTGCGCGAACAGCGACAGCATCAGCACCACCACCGCGGCAAGGATCAGCCCCGCAGACAGCAGCCGCGTGCGCCAGAACGCCTGCACGCTGCGCACACCATAGGCGCGGCGCAGGATGTCGCGGATGGTCTCGATCAGGCTCGACACTGTCCAAAGCCCGACGGCGCCGCCCGCCCAGAGCAGCCAGCCCGAACGGGCGTAGATCACGTCCTCGGCCACCGGCACGATGGTGTCGGCCACCGATTGCGGCATCGCCTGCGCGACCGAGAGGATGATCGTTTCGGCATTGTCGCGCCCGCCGATCAGGTCGAACAGCGCCGCGCCGAGGATGAAGAAGGGGAAGATCGCCAGCATGCCGAGATAGGCGAGGTTGCCGGCGTGGATGAACCCGTCGTTGAAGGTGTCGGTCGCCACCTGTCCGACCACGGCCCAGAACCGGGGCCGCAGATTGGAGGGGGGTGGGGTGTCGCCCATGATCAGCCTCGCGCCCGGCCGCTACAGGCCGAACTTCTCCCGTGGCCGCGCAGTGTCGATCCAGCCCTCGAGCCGCTCGGTCAGCGGGCCGAGGTCGGCAGGGAGCTGGATTTCCAGCGTCACCAGCTGGTCGCCGCGTTCGTGCTTGCCGTCGACGAGCCTGGCGTTCTTCTTCGTCCAGCCCTTGCCGGCGAGGCGTAGCACCGTGCCGCCCGAGCTGCCCGGCCGGATCGTCAGCATCACCGCACCATCGACCGTGGGGCACTTGACCTTGGCCCCGCGCACCGCCTCGTCGAGGGTGATCGGCAGGTCCATGCGGATATTGTCGCCCTCCCGGCGGAAGAAGGGGTGGGAGCCGACCTCCACCATCACGATCCCGTCGCCATTGCCGCCGGGGCCGGGGTGGCCCTTGTCCTTGAGGCGCATCATCGTGCCGTCCTCGACACCGGCAGGCAGCTTCAGGCTGATCGCCTTGCCGTCGGCGAGGGTGATGCGCTGGTCGCGGCCGGCGGCAGCATCGACGAAAGGCACCGCAAGCCGGTACTGGATATCCGCGCCGCGCTTGGGCGGGGGCGGCGGGGGCTGGCGTCCGAAGCCGCGCCGCGGCGGCGCCTGCTGGCGGTTGCGTCCGCCGAACAGGCCTTCGAACAGGTCGCCGAGATCGACATCGTCGCCCCCGAACCCGCCGAAATCGCCACCCCCCGGCCCGCCGCCATAGCCGCCGCGGCTGTAGCCGGGCCGCGCGCCCATGCCGGCGAAGGGATTGGCGGGATTGCCGTCGGCATCGATCTCGCCCCGGTCGAACTGCGCGCGCTTGGCCTTGTCCGACAGCAGGTCATAGGCGCGTGTCACCTCAGAGAACTTCTCCGCCGCCTTGGGATTGTCCTTGTTGCGATCAGGGTGCAACTCCTTGGCGAGCTTGCGATAGGCGCTCTTGATGTCCTGCTCGGACGCCGTGCGGGGAACGCCAAGAGTGCTGTAAGGGTCGCGCATGGCGTATTAGCTAGGTGAGACAGCGGCCTCGCGCAAGCCGCGGGCGAAATTGCATGTCCTGCACTTTCATCGCCAGCCTTGCGCGCCTATGTCCCGCGCGGATCAGCAAGGACATTCGCGCATGAGCAGTGCCACCCCCCTCGACGATGCCCAGTTGGCCGACAGCGTGCTGCCGGCGAGTGTCGATCCCTTCGACCTGTTAGAGGAATGGTTCGCCGCCGCACAGGTGGGCGAGATCAACGATGCCAACGCGATGGCGCTCGCCACCGCCACCCCCGAGGGTGCGCCCTCGGTGCGGATGGTGCTGCTGAAGGGCCACGGCAAGGGCGAGATCGCCGGGGGCGGCTTCACCTTCTTCACCAATGCCGAGAGCCGCAAGGGCGGGCAGATCCGCGCCAATATGCAGGCCGCGCTGCTGTTCCACTGGAAGAGCCTGCGCCGCCAGATTCGCATCGAGGGCCCGCTGACCGAGGTTAGCCCCGAACGCGCCGACGCCTATTTCCACTCGCGCCCTTACAAGAGCCAGGTCGGCAGCGCCGCCAGCGACCAGTCGCGTCCCCTGCCCGAGCGGCAGGCCTATATCGACCGGGTGCAGGAAATCTGGGCCGCGCACGAGGCCGAGGGCAAGGTTCCCCGCCCGCCGCACTGGACCGGCTTCACCCTCTCCCCCCGCCGCATCGAGTTCTGGATCGACCGCGACAACCGGCTGCACGACCGGCGCGAATTCACCCGTTCCGGCCCTGACGCGCCGTGGTCCGACACGCTGCTTTATCCTTGAGGCCCCCCATGCCCCAGAAGATCCTCTACTGGCACGTCGATGCCTTCAGCGCGCAGCCCTTCGGCGGCAACCAGGCCGCGGTCATGGTGCTGGACGAGTGGCTGCCCGATGATGTGCTGGTGAAGATCGGGGGCGAGAACCTCTTCGCCGAGACCGCCTTCGTCGTGCGCGACACCAGGGGCGCGGCTGACTGGGAGCTGCGCTGGTGCACGCCCACTTATGAAATCGCCCTGTGCGGCCATGCAACGCTGGCGAGCGGACACGTCCTCTTGCAGCGCGACGGCGGCGAGCGGATCACCTTCCGGACCCGCAAGTCGGGCATTCTCGAGGTGGTCAGGGCCGGTGACGGCTACGAACTGGCGCTCCCCGCCATCGCAACCGCCCCGCGTGACTACCCCGAGGCGGTCGCCCTGCTCGGCGCGCAGCCGCTGGAGGTGTGGCGCAACGACAGCCGCTACAACATTTTCCTGTTCGAGAGCGAAGCGGCGATCCGCGCGCTCGATCCGGATATCCGCGGGCTGGGGGCACTGGGCACCGACCAGTTCATCTGCACCGCGCCGGGCGACAGCACCGACATCGTCAGCCGCGTCTTCGTGCCCGGCGGCGGGGTGGACGAGGACTCCGTCACCGGTTCCGCCCACGCCGTGCTCACGCCCTATTGGGCGAAGAAGCTGGGGCGCGACAGCTTCACCGCGCACCAGGCCTCGCAGCGCGGTGGCGACCTCACCCTGCGCCTCGACGGCGACCGGGCGTGGCTCGGCGGACCCTGCGTCACCGTGGTCGAGGGCGCTTTCTACCTCTGAGGGTAAAGCTCCAGCACGTCCGCGGCCTGCTGGAGCATCGCCTTGCGCTCCTCGGTGTTCGAATGGCCGAGACGGACCAGTGTCACGCGCTGCTCGGGCGAGACGAGCACATACTGCCCGACGTGCCCGATCAACGAGAACAGGCTGGCGGGCGCGCGGTCGGGGAACAGGGGCTGCTCCTCGCCCTCGGGCAGTTTGCGGTTGAGCCAGATCTGGAAGCCGTAATTGGCCCGCGCCGGGCTGGGCGTCACCATCGCCTCGACCCAGCGCTGCGGCACGAGCTGCTCGCCGCCCGGGGCGCGGCCCTTGAGGCGCAGCATCTCGCCGAATTTCGCCCAGTCGCGTGCGGTGGCGTGCATCAGGCTGCCGCCGATCAGCGTGCCGCTGGCGTCGAATTCGGGCACCATGCTGTCCATCCCCAGGGGTGCGAACAGGCGTTGCTGGAGATAGTCCGCCACCGCCTTGCGCCGCGCCTCAGGCCGGTCGCTCGTCGTGAGCGCCCGCGCCGCGATGTCGGCGAGGATCACGCTGGTGTTGCTCGAATATTCGAACTGCTTGCCCGGCTCGGCCTCGAGCGGCTGCTCCTCGGCCCAGCGCGCCATGTCGTCGCGGCCGTCGAGGAAGATCATGCGGACCTCGGATGATTCGTAGGGCGGATCGCCGCTTTCCGTGTGCCTGAGGCCCGAGCGCATCTGGAGCAGCTGGCGCACGGTAATCTCGGCGCGCGGGTCGCCGGGGCGCTGCCACAGCGGAACGGGGGCGGGCGCATCGAGCGCCAGCAGGCCGTCGGACACCAGCATCCCGATCAGCACCCCGGTGACGGTCTTGGCCATCGACCAGCTGACAAAGCGCGTGTCCTTGTCGTAGCCCGGCGCGTAGCGCTCGGCGGCGATCTTCCCGTCGGCCATCAGCACCACGGCGCGGGTCTCGCCCACGTCCGGAGCGGTGAAGAGATCGTCGATCTCCCGCGCGAGCTGGTCCTTGGGCGCGCCCGCATCCGCGGTGACCGCCCCGAGCGCGGCCTCGGTGAGGGGTGCCTCGGCGGGCGGAGTGGCTCCGCAGGCGGCGAGCATCAGCAGGGCTGGCGCGAGGCAGGTCGCGCGGTTAAGGACGGCGGCTGGCAGGGTCATCGCGCCCTCATTTCCCGAAGCAACAAGGCTTGGCAATGGCGAAATCACCCGCAGGCTCGTCCTCCCGTCCGCGCTGGGGCCTGTGGCTGCTCGCGATCCTCGCGCTGGCGATTGCCGGGACGGCCTGGGCCTTCCGCGAACCCATCAACGGCTACGGCAGCATCGCCTCGGCCTATTCGGCCCGGGTCGCCTGTTCGTGCCGCTTCGTCGCCGGGCGCAGTCTTGAGGATTGCGCCAAGGACAAGTTGCCGGGCATGGAGGCCGTCACTCTGGTCGAGGACGTGGAGGCGAGGAGCGTCACCGCGCGTTTCCCGCTGGTGGCGCAGGCGACCGCGACATACCGCAAGGGCTATGGCTGCGTGCTGGAGCCCTACGAGAGCTAGGTTTCGACCTTCTCGGTCGTGTCGATCCAGCCGCCGCCGACCACGCGCTCGCCGGCGTAGATCACCGCCGCCTGTCCTGGGGCGACGCCGAACTCGGGTTCGGCGAAGCGGATCCTCACCGCCCCGCCGTCACCCAGCTGTCCTTCGAGCGTCACCGGCACGGGCCTGGCAAGGCTGCGGACCTTCGCGGTCAGCAGGGCATCGGGCAGGGGGCCGATGCGGTTGGTCTCGGTGAGGTGTGCGGCGGTTACGGCGAGCATGCGCTTGGGCCCGACCCGCACCTCGCGCGACGCGGCGTCGAGGCCGATCACATAGAGCGGCTCGGGCTGTCCGCCGATCTCGAGACCCTTCCTCTGGCCGACGGTGAAATGGACGATACCCTTGTGATCGCCAAGCTTCTCGCCGGTGGCGGCATGGACGATCGCGCCGGGAGCCGCGCCCTCGGGGCGGACCTTGGTGACGATCTTCGCGTAATCGCCATCGGGCACGAAGCAGATGTCCTGCGAATCCGGCTTGGCCGCATTGCGCAACCCCGCCGCCTCGGCGAGCGCGCGCACCTCCGTCTTGGGCATGCCTCCAAGAGGGAAGCGCAGGTATTCGAGTTGCGCCTCGGTGGTGCCGTAGAGGAAATAGGACTGGTCGCGCGCCGGATCGTGGGCCCGGTGCAGCTCTAGGCCGCCACCCGCGCCCCGCACCCGGCGCACATAATGCCCGGTCGCAAGGCAATCTGCCCCAAGCTCGCGCGCCATGCGAAACAGGTCGGTGAACTTGGGCCCCATGTTGCAGCGGATGCAGGGGACCGGGGTGCGCCCGGCGAGATAATCGTCTGCGAACTGTTCGACCACTTTCGCGCGAAAGGCGCTTTCGTGATCGAAGACGTAATGCGCGATCCCGAGCCGGTCGGCCACGGCGCGCGCGTCGCGAATGTCGTCGCCCGCGCAGCAGGCGCCCTTGCGGCCTGTCGCCGCGCCGTAATCGTAGAGCTGGAGGGTGATGCCGATCACCTCCGCGCCGCTCGCGTGGGCCAGCGCCGCGACCACCGATGAATCGACCCCGCCGCTCATCGCGACGACGATTCGGCAATCGGCGGCGGGGCGGGGCAGATCAAAAAGGGCGGCGGCCTTAGCCGCGGCCATCGAGCCGGTTTCGGGAGGGGCTGGGGTATCCATGAGTGCCGCCGCATATAGCGAGGGCGGGCCCGTTTCGCCAGTGCGCCTCACCCTCTTGCTCTTGCCGGATCCGCCCGCACTAATCCTAAGCCGAAGTAAATGGCAGCTTTACGGGATTTTGACGCACACGGCTTAGAAGCTGGATGATGTTCGAGAAACCAAAGCCACCCCATGGGCATTCCGGCGCCCCTGTCGGCGGACTTACCGCCGAGGAGCGGGCGCGTCTGCGCGCTCTTGCCGGATCCGGCAGAGACGAGCGATTCGGCGTCCGTCCGGCGCGGCGCGCGGGCGATGCCATGCGCGCTCTCGAGTGGAGCGAGCTCACCGCTCGCCTTAACGCCGCGCGCGACCTGCGGCTGCTGCTGCGCAGTGAGGCCCATGCCCCGATCGAGGCGGTCGCGGCCAGCTTCGGCGATGCCGCTGCGAGCTACTTCGCGCTTCTCGACCAGAGCGAACCTCGCCTTAACCATGATAGTTTAGGGCAATTGAAAGGACCTGGTGCCAACATCGCTAGCAACGATGTGAACCGCCCGGGTCACGCCAAAGGACTTACCTCCGACGCGCCCCGCGGCGATGCGAGAGACACGAAATGATTGAGAACCAGGACATTCGCCCCGCACATGTCATCGGCCCACTCGGAGAGCCGCTGACCCTCGCCGACCTGCCTTCTCCCGACACCAAGCGCTGGGTGGTGCGGCGCAAGGCCGAAGTCGTGGCCGCCGTCAACGGCGGGCTGCTGACGCTCGACGAGGCGCTAGCGCGCTATGGCCTGACGCTCGAGGAATTTGCCTCGTGGCAGCGTGCGGTCGACCGTTCGGGCATGCACGGGCTGCGCGTCACCAAGATCCAGCACTACCGCGACCTCTACGAGCGCCAGCTCAAGTACTGATCCCTGCAAGCAGTCCATGCTTCGGCCCGCCGCCCTTCCGGGGCGTTGCGGGCCGCTGTCGATTCGTGCCACATTCCTTGCGCGGGGGCGCGCCTCGGTGGCGCGGCCGGAACGGGGAGTGACCGGAATGCTGGGATTCATCTGGTTCATCGTGATGGGCGGCGTCATCGGCTGGCTGGCCAGCCTGATGATGAAGCGCGATGCCTCGATGGGCATCATCGCCAATATCGTCGTCGGGATCGTCGGTTCGTTCATCGGCAACGGGCTTTTGTCCTTCATCCTCGGTGGCGGGCGAATCGGCGCCTGGCCGCCGGACTGGTCGGGGGTGTTCGGCGCGCTGGTGGGCGCGGTGATCCTGCTCGGCATCCTCAACCTAATTCAGCGCGGCCGGATGCGCTGAATCGCGGCTGAACCCGGCACACAGGGAACCTGACGCGCCTGTCCTTCGTCTAGGCTGAAAGTCATCGGTCGATGCACGCATTGCGGTGCAGCACGTGCTATTCTATCAGCCGTTGCTCTTGGTGACTTATACGAGTAATACACTCGGGGGCAGGGCGCGCGCCGCGTGACCCTTGCCCGAGCGAGGACGCAGTCGATGAATTACGAGACGACGATCAGGGCCGATGCCGCAGACGGGGTTGCGACCGAATATGTCGGTGCGCGCACGCTCGCCGCGCCGGCGATCCCGCGCTGGCTGATCGTCGGCGGGCTTGGCCTCTTTGCCCTGCTGCTGGCAGTCGCTGCGTGGTTCGCGCTGGCGGGCGGCGAGCCCGTGGCGGTGGACGACGACAATTCGCAGGCCCCTTCGGTGACGGTGGTCACTCCCGGCCGCACCACCGTGGCTGGCGAGATCGAAGCGCCCGGCACGCTTGCCGCGCGCCGTCCTATGCCGGTCGGCGTGGTCGGTGAAGGCGGGCAGGTGCTGCGCGTCACCGTCGATGCGGGCGACTGGGTGCAGCAGGGCCAGGTGCTGGCGGTGATCGACCGCTCGGTGCAGGTCCAGCAGGCCGAGGCTCAGGCCGCGCAGATCGAGGTCGCGCGGGCCGATGCCAATCTCGCCCAGGCCAATCTCGACCGTGCGCTGCAACTGGTGGCGCGCGGCTTCGTCTCCAAGGCCGATGTCGACCGCCTGACCGCGACCCGCGATGCGGCCGTCGCGCGGGTCAAGGTCGCGCAGGCGCAGCTCGCCGAGCAGCGCGCGCGCAACCAGCGGCTCAACATCCTCGCGCCGGCGACCGGCTATGTCCTCTCGCGCGCGGTCGAGCCCGGCCAGACCGTCGGTGCGGGCACCCCCGCGCTGTTCACCATCGCCAGCGGCGGCGAGATGGAGATGCTGGCCCAGCTTTCGGAAGAACAGCTCGCCAAGCTCTCGGTCGGCACCATGGCGACGATCACGCCGGCCGGGTCGGACCAGCGTTTCTCGGGTCAGGTGTGGCAGATCGCGCCGGTGATCGACCAGACCTCCCGGCAGGGCACCGCGCGCATCGCGCTGAGCTTCGCCCCCGAACTGCGCCCCGGCGGCTTTGCCACCGCGCGCATCAACAGCGGCAGCTTCAGCGCGACCGTGCTGCCCGAAAGCGCGGTGCTGGCCGACGACAAGGGGAGCTTCGTCTATGTCGTGGGCGAGGACAACAAGGCCGTGCGCCGTCCGGTCAAGACCGGCGCCGTCACCGCCAACGGCATCGCCATCACCGAAGGGCTGAACGGCACCGAACGCGTGGTGCTGCGCGCCGGCGGGTTCCTCAACCCCGGCGAATCCGTCAATCCGCAGCCCCTGAAGAAATAAGGCATCCATCCCCGCCGCGGTTCGCCGCGTAACTCTGTGCGGGGACGGCCGAGAACGGCGAACAACAGGCAGGAACATCATGGCACTCCGCGACATCTCGGCCTGGTCGATCCGCAACCCGGTGATCCCGCTGGTGTTCTTCACCGGCCTGCTGATCGCCGGGATCGTCAGCTTCATGCGGATGGACGTGACCAACAACCCGGATGTCGATTTCCCGGCTGTGATCGTGCAGATCGCGCAGCCCGGCGCCTCGCCGACCGAGATCGAGAACCAGATCACCCAGCGCGTCGAGAGCGCGTTGCGCTCGATCGCCGGGGTCAACTCGCTCCAGTCGACCGCGCGCGAGGGCAGTTCGCAAACCTTCGTGGAGTTCGAGATCGGCACCGACCTGATCGAGGCCGTGAACGAGGTCGAGACCGCGATCGACGGGGTGCGCGGCAGCCTGCCCGACGGCATCCTCGAGCCGCAGGTGCGCAAGGTCAACGTGGTGGGCGAGCCGATCGGCTATGTCGGGGTCGAGGCCAACGACATGACGCTCGAGCAATTGAGCTGGTTCGTCGACGATACCGTCGCCAAGCGGCTGCTCAAGATCGACGGCATGGCCGAAGTCCAGCGCATCGGCGGCGTCGACCGGCAGATCGAGGTGATCCTCGATCCGGCCAAGATGCAGTCCTTCGGCGTCACCGCCTCGCAGATCAACGCGGCGCTGCGCCAGTCGAACCTCGATGCGGCCGGCGGTCTCGCCGAGATCGGCGGCACCCGCCAGTCGCTGCGCGTGCTGGGCAATTCGGACACCGCCTACCAGCTTTCGCAGACCCAGATCCAGCTCGGCGGGGGGCGCACCGTGCGCGTCGCCGACATCGCCAAGGTGCGCGACGGCTATTCCGAACGCACCTCGATCAGTGAGGTGAACGGCAAGGAGGTCGTGAACTTCCTGATGAACCGCGCCCGCGGCGCATCGGACCTCGCGGTCTATGACGCCGCGCTCGAGGAGATGGACAAGATCGAGGCCGAGAACCCGGGCGTGAAGTTCATCAAGTTCTCGACCAGCACGACCTACACCCGCAGCCAGTACAAGTCCTCGATGTGGGCGCTGGTGGAAGGCGCGGTGCTGGCCGTGGTCGTGGTGTTCCTGTTCCTGCGCGACTGGCGCGCGACCTTCATCAGCGCGGTCGCCATCCCCCTGTCCGCGATCCCGACCTTCTGGTTCATGGACCTGCTGGGCTTCAATCTGAACTTCCTGTCGCTGCTGGCGCTGGCGCTGGTGGCGGGGGTGCTGGTCGACGATGCCATCGTGGAGATCGAGAACATCGTCAGGCACATGCGGATGGGCAAGACCGCCTACCAGGCCTCGATCGATGCCGCCGACGAGATCGGTCTGCCCGTGGTCGCCACCAGCTTCTGCATCGTCGCGGTGTTCCTCCCCGTGGGCCTGATGCCGGGCGTGTCGGGCCAGTTCTTCCAGAACTTCGGCATCACTGTGGTTGTCGCGGTGCTCATGTCGCTCGCCGTCGCGCGCATGATCACGCCGCTGATGGCGGCCTATTTTCTCAAGTCGAAGGGCCATGCCGAACATGGCGAGGGCCCGGCGATCGACGCCTATATGCGCGTGCTGTCCTGGACGCTCGACACCGGCCGGATGGCTGTGCGCCGCGCCGGGCTGACGGGGCCGCGCCGCCGGGCGCTCTATGTGCCCGCGCTGCTGCTGACGGTGATTGCGCTGCTGATCGTCCCGGCGCTGACGATGTTCGAACTGGCGAGCGGTTCGGTCACCGGCGCCTGGAAGGGCCTTATCGGGCTGGGCGTCCACAAGGAGATCGCCGCCGCCGTCGAAGCCGATACCAACGCGGTCGTGAACACGATCGTCGCCAAGGTGTTCGAGGTGGTGATCGTCCTGCTCGTCTCGCTGCTGTCTTTCCTCGCCGCCCTCCTCGCCTTCAAAGCGATTGAGGCGCCCGCCCGCGGCGACAGCGGCCTTGCCCGCGCGACCCGCTGGATGACCGCGCGCTTCTACGATCACCGCGTGTGGATGCTCGGCATCGGCTGGTTCTCGCTGCTGATCACCATTGTGCTGTTCGGCCAGATCCCCGGCCAGTTCCAGCCGACCATCGACGACGAGAACAGCCGGGTCGAGATCGAGATGGTGCCCGGCACCACGCTCGCCGAGACCAAGCGGGTGGTCAACACCGTCGCCAACCGCCTCCGCCAGGAGCCCGAGGTCGAGCGCCTGCTCGAACGCATCCGGCTGGGCGACACCTCGTCTATCTTCCTCAAGCTGCGCGATGACCGCCAGCGCACCTCGATCGAATTCGAGCGCGAACTGGCGCCCGAACTGGCGCGCTTCCCCGATGCCCGGGTGCGCTTCCAGTCGCAGTCCGGCGGGTTCGGCTCGGGCCGCGACATGACGGTGATGCTTGCGGGCAGCGATCCCGTGCTGCTCGACCAGACCGCCGCGCGGCTGGTCGAAGAGATGAAGGGCCTGAAGTCGCTGGTCGCCCCGCGCATCAGCGCCGACCTCAACCGACCCGAGATCATCATCACCCCGCGTGACAAGATCGCCGCCGAACTGGGCGTCACCACCGCTGCCCTGTCGCAGACGATCCGCATCGCGACGCTGGGCGAGATCGAGCAGAACGCGGCGCGCTTCTCCCTGTCTGACCGCCAGATCCCGATCGTGGTGCGCCTGTCGGAAGAGGCGCGCACCGATTTCCGCACGATCGAGAACCTTCCCGTGCCGCTCGCCAACGGTGGCTCGGTGCCGCTCAGCCGCGTCGCCGACATCACCTTCGGTTCCGGCCCGACCGCGATCCAGCGTTACAACCAGAACCGCCGCGTGCTGGTGGGGGCGGACCTTGCCGCGGGCGTGCTCAAGGGCGAGGCGCAGGCGCAGATCGATGCCCTGCCGGTGCTCCAGGACCTGCCGCTCGGCGTGATCCGCGACGTGGTGGGCGAGGAGGAATGGCAGGCCGAGCTGATCACCAACCTCATCATCGCAATCATCGCGGGCGTGCTGCTGGTCTTCGCGGTGCTGGTGCTGCTCTACAAGCGCCTGATGAGCCCGCTGGTCAACATGACCTCGCTCGCGCTCGCGCCGCTGGGCGGGATCCTGCTGATCTGGCTGCTCGGCCAGCCGCAATCCATGCCGGTCTATATCGGCATCCTGCTGCTGCTCGGGATCGTGTCCAAGAACTCGATCCTGCTGATCGACTTCGCGATCGAGGAGATGAACAAGGGCGTCGGCAAGCTCGAGGCGATCCTCGATGCCGGGCACAAGCGTGCCCAGCCGATCGTGATGACGACCGTGGCGATGACGGCGGGGATGGTGCCGGTGGCGCTGTCGCTGTCGGGCGACGGGGCGTGGCGCCAGCCGATGGGCATCGTGGTGATCGGCGGTCTGGTGCTCTCGACCATGCTGACGCTGCTGATCGTGCCGGCGGGCTTCAGCCTTGCCGACGGGTTCGAGAAGCGCGTCGGGCCGTGGCTGCGCTCGCGCCTGCTGACCTACAAGCCGGGCGACGAGAGCCGCGGCATCGAACGCACGCCGGAGTTGCCCTTCCCCGGCCTTGCCAACCGCCCGGCGGGCGGCGAGCCGGCCGAGTGACGGGAAAGGGGTGACGGACCGGCCCCAAGCGGGCTAAGGCCGCTCTCATGGCAACGCGTCTCTCGAGGCCCCTGACCTTCGGCGCCCAGCCGCTCACTGTCGACCGCGCGAAGCGGATGCGCTGGACGGCGACGGGCATGCTCGCCGCGATGGCGGTGATCTTCGTCGCCACCCACGGACTCGCGGTCACCGGCCACCCGGCCTGGGGCTATGTCAACGCCTTCGCCGAGGCGGCGATGGTGGGCGGTCTGGCGGACTGGTTCGCCGTCACCGCGCTGTTCCGCCATCCGCTCGGCCTGCCGATCCCGCACACGGCGATCATCCCCGAGAACAAGGACCGCATCGCCGACACGATGGCGGCCTTCCTGCGCGAGAACTTCCTCACGCCGGCGGTGGTGGCGCGGCGTATGTCGGCGATGAATGTCGCCAAGGCGGCAGGCGAGTTCCTCGCGGGCTCACCCGGACGGGGCGGGCAGGACGAACGCTCGCGCATCACCAGCGGCGCTGCGGAATTGCTCGCCGAAGTGCTCGAATCGCTCGATCCCGACCGGCTCGGCAATCAGGTGAGGAGCGGCCTTGCGGGGCAGCTCGCCAAGCTCGACATCGCCCCGCTCGCAGGCCGGATGATCGAGAGCGCGATGGTCGACAAGCGCCACCAGCCGCTGATCGACGGCTTCGTGCGGTGGGCCGGCCTGACGATCGAGGACAACGAGGAGACCCTGCGCGAGATCATCCACCAGCGGGTGTCGGGCGTGCTGCGCTGGGCGGGGATCGACAAGACCATCTCCTCGAGCGTGCTCGACGGGCTCTACAAGCTGCTCGCCGAGGTGCTGGTGAACCCCGATCACCCCCTGCGCGCCAAGATCGAGGAAGGGCTGGCGAAGCTCGGGCAGGACCTGCAGCACGACCCCGAGACCCGCGCCAAGGTCGAGGACATGAAGCGCGATCTCATCGCCAATCCCGCCGTCGCGGTGTGGTGGACCGGGGTGTGGGAGCGTATTCGCCAGTCGCTGATCCGCCGCGCCCGCGATCCCGAAAGCGGGATGGGCGAGGAAATGCGCGCGATGCTCGCCGAGCTCGGCCAGGCGCTCCAGCAGGACGCGCGACTCCAGCACCAGATCAACCGCTTCGCCCGCCGCACGATGGTGGGCGTCGCGACCCGCTATGGCGACCAGATCGTGCGGCTGGTGTCGGAGACGGTGAAGCGCTGGGACGCCACCACCATAACGGGCCGCGTCGAGGGCGCGGTGGGCCGCGACCTCCAGTTCATCCGCATCAACGGCACGCTGGTGGGCGGGCTCGTCGGCATGACGTTGCACTTTCTTACGACGGTGCTCTAGGCTCCGTCACCGCATCCGGTAGGTGATCGAGGTCGCGTAGAGCGAGCGGAACGGGGTTCCGTTGGCATCGCGCGCCGGATCGAACTGCGCGCGCTGCATCACCTCGCAGGCGGGACTCTCGAGCCGCTCGGTCTTGGTCGCGCTGATGATCGTGCAGCTCTCCACCGACCCGTCTGCCGCAACGATCACCCGCATCCGCATGATCCCCTGCTCGCCCTGCATCCGCGCATCGCGCGGATAGTTGGCGACGATCCGGCGTGTGAGCGCCTCTTCGTTCCGCCAGCGTGGCCCGTTCTGCGCCGTGAGGTGGCGCTCGGGATCCAGCCCCCAGTCGCGCAGCAGGTCGAGCGTGCAGGCATTGAGCGCCGCGAAGGCCGCGTCCATCGGACCGGTCTCGAGCCGCACCGTCCGCCCGCCCTGCGCGAGTTCGAGGAACACCGCCTGCTTGCCCAGCGTCGGGTCCAGCTGCGGCAGGCCGGGCTTGCCGGTCTCGCCGGTGACGTTCTGCTCGGGCTCGCCCCGGTCGGGCCGAAGGTTGGAGAAGATCACCCCCGGGCCGTAGCTGCCGACCGTTCCGGTGAAGGGCGTCGTCGCAAAGGGCGTCTGCGTCTCGGAAAAACGGACATCGGTGCGCGCGAGGCTGCGGAAGCGGTCGAAGCCGGGGCCGGCGACCGTCACCCCAGCCTCGGGGGCGGGCCAGTATTGCTGGAAGGCGAGGAAGTGCGTGTCCTTGCCCTCGCCGAAGAGGCGCGTGAGCAGGCATTTCTCGTCGGCGTAATCGAGGTTCCACGAACCGTTCGGCTGGAGCACGACCGGATCCGCCGCCAGCGTGGGCGTGGTGGCAGTGGCGAGGGCGGCAAGGGTGGCAAGCGTGCGATGCATGGGGAGCCTCCGGCAGGGGAGGCAATCGTGCCGCAGCCCTGTTACCGAATAAAGTCCTTTGCGACGAAGCGCTTGCGCTGCTCGCGACAGGCCTGCCTCCCTGGGGCACACCTCAATCCGTGGGACCCGTCCCCAACGTGAGGGCATTTCTCCGCCTGTCCTTGAAGCTCGCCGTGTAGGCGGCGCGGACCGGCTTGCCCTCGTCATCGAGCGCGGGCGCGAAGCGGGCCTTGCGCATGATCCGGCAGGCGCGGTCGTTCGGCGCCGCGCCGGTGGTGCCGTAGACCACGGTGCAATCTTCCGGCTGCCCCGCCTCGTTCACGATCACGCGGACATGGGCGATCCCGTCGGTATGGGAATACCAGCGCCAGTGCTCGGCGAAGGAGTTGCCGATGCCGCGGCGCACGGCGGCTCCGTTGAGCAACCGGGGCCCGCTCGTCACGTCGCCGAACCGCGCCACATCGAGGCCCCAGCTTGCCGCTAGGCCTCGCGCGCAATCGTCGAGCGCGGCGACCACCTCGCCCAGAGCGCCGGTTTGGAGGCGCAGCCTCTGCCCGCGCTGGGCGAGCGTGACGACTTCCTCGGCATCTGACGCCTCCGCTCCGCCGCGCGCGAGGTCGATGCCGGACAGCTTGAGCCCGGCACCGAACCCGTCTACTTCTCCCAGAAGCGGGATTACACGGACGGGGGGTGCGGCGTCCGCGAGATCGAGTTCGGCCCGGGTCTCGTCGGTGAAGTCGGTGATCGCCGGTCCGGCGAGCGTGACGTGCACACGGTCACCCGGCGCCATGCGGTCCAGCATCAGGATGTGGCGGGCATCGCCCTCGCCGAAGACCCGGCTGATCCGGCAGCGGTTCCCGTCGCTCTCGCGCTGCCATGCGGCGCTCGGCAAAAGGAGCACGGTCTGCGCGGCGGCCACCCCCGGAAGGGCGGCGAGCAGCAGCGGCACGAGAATCCGAATGGTGCGACCCATGGGAAACCTCCGTTGATGATTGAAAGTTACCGGAGGTCTATCATGTTTTCAAGAGCTTGATAGGCACCCTTCCGTGACGGATGCACCTCACGACATGGTGAAGCTGATCCCGTGGAAGTAATAGGAGGCGACCGGCTCGCCTGCCGCGTTTCGCGCCGGTTCGAAGCGCGCCCGCTTCATCAGCCCGAGGCAGACGGCGTCGTCGAACAACTGCGGCTTGTTGCTCTCGGTTACGAAGCAGGAGCTTGCCCGCCCTTCGCGATCGACGGTGAGGCGCACGGTCACTCGCCCTTCCATCTGGGCGCGTGCGAGCCAGCCGGGGTAGTCGACCGCGGTGAGCCAGCTATCCGGCTTGATGGCTACGGGCGGCTTGGCCTCACCGGTGAGCGGACGCCCCGCTTCCGACAGTATCCCCGAAAGCTTCGCCCCGCACAGTCCGAGCACGCCGAAGGTTTCCAGCATCGGGCCTATCGCGAGCCGGATCGGCTGGCGGATCGAGGTCCTGAGATCGAGCGTGGTGATGGCGTTGGCATCGCCGATGTCGAAGCCGAGGTCCGGCGCCTCCTCGTCGCCGTCGCGCTGCATCTTCGGCTGCCTGACCGTCACCCCGTACATGGTCAGCACCGGGCGGCCCTTGCTCGATTCGGCGGCGATGTAGCTGCGAATGAATTCCGGATTCTCGCCGAACCGCACATGGATGCCGGCGCCATAGGGGTTGCGCAGCGGCTGGCCGATCAGGGTGACGTTGTAGATCGGTTCGAGTCCGCCCTGCTCGATCCACAGGGTGGTGCGCTGCTCGCCCTCGCCGAATTCCCGACTGGCACGGCAGCGGTCCTCGTACTCGCGCAGTTGCCAGGGGGAGGCAGGCTCAAGCAGCAGCCTTTCGGCAGCGGTGGCCGGTGCAGCGAGGATGGCTGCGGCGGTCGCGGCGAGACAGGAAAGTCGGATGATGCGCACGAAAAACCCCCGGCAGCCGCGCAGCTTGCCGGGGGTTTCTTGCAATATCAAGTCATTGCGGGAGCCCGCGCCTCAGAGCGCGTTGGTGAGCTCCGGCACGGCGGTGAACAGGTCGCCGACAAGGCCGATGTCCGCGACCTGGAAGATCGGGGCGTCTTCGTCCTTGTTGATGGCGATGATGACCTTGGAGTCCTTCATCCCCGCAAGGTGCTGGATCGCGCCCGAGATGCCGATGGCGAAGTAGACTTCGGGGGCGACGATCTTGCCGGTCTGGCCGACCTGGTAGTCGTTGGGGACATAGCCCGCATCGACCGCCGCGCGGCTCGCGCCGATGGCGGCGCCGAGCTTGTCGGCGAGCGGGGTGATGGTCGCCTCGAAGGTCTCCGCGTCCTTGAGGGCGCGGCCGCCCGAGACGATGATCTTCGCGCTGGTCAGTTCCGGACGCTCGCTCTTGGCGATTTCCGAGCTTACGAAGCTCGAGGTGCCCGCGTCGCCCGGGCCGCTGACGGCCTCGATGGTGCCCGAGCCACCCTCGGTCGCGGCCTTCTCGAAGGCGGTGCCGCGCACGGTGAGGACCAGCTTGGCATCGGTCGATTCGACGGTGGCGATGGCGTTGCCGGCGTAGATCGGACGGGTGAAGGTCTTGGGGCCTTCGACTGACAGGATCTCGGAGACCTGCATCACGTCGAGATGGGCGGCGACGCGCGGGGCGACGTTCTTGCCCTGCGTGGTGGCGGCTGCGAGGAAGGCGTCGTGGTGGCCCATCAGCTCGGCAGCGAGCGGGGCGACGTTTTCGGCAAGGCCGTTGGCATAGGCCGCGTCGTCGGCGACGTGGACCTTGCCCACGCCCGCGATCTTGGCGGCAGCCTCGGCGACCGCGCCGCAATTGTGGCCGGCGACCAGCAGGTGCACTTCGCCCAGCTTCGATGCGGCGGTGACGACAGCCAGCGTCGCGTCCTGCAGCTTGGTGTTGTCATGTTCGACGAGAACCAGAGTCTTCATCTCGTTATCCTCTTTCAACCGTTCGGCCTGAGCTTGTCGAAGGGCCGCACTTCCTTTTTCCCCGCGCGCCTCAAGAAGGACGGTGCTTCGACAAGCTCAGCACGAACGGGGGTGGTTCAAATCAATCGGCGATGCCGAGGGTCTTGAGCTTGCCGACCAGTTCGGCGACGTCGGCGACCTTGACGCCGGCCTGGCGCACGGCGGGTTCCTGCACCTTCAGCGTCTTGAGGCGCGGGGTGAGGTCGACGCCGTAATCGGCGGCGGTCTTGGTCGCGAGCGGCTTCTGCTTGGCCTTCATGATGTTGGGCAGCGAGGCGTAGCGCGGCTCGTTGAGGCGCAGATCGGTGGTGACGATCGCGGGGAGGGCGAGCTTCACGGTCTGGAGGCCCCCGTCGACTTCGCGCTTCACGGTGACCGAGTCGCCCTCGACTTCGACGGTGTTGGCGAAGGTGCCCTGCGGGCGGCCCATCAGGGCGGCGAGCATCTGGCCGGTCTGGTTCGAATCGTCCGAGATCGACTGCTTGCCGAGGATGACGAGGCCGGGGGCTTCTTCGTCAGCGATGGCCTTGAGGATCTTGGCGACGGCCAGCGGCTCGACCTCTTCCTCGGTTTCCACCAGGATCGCACGGTCGGCGCCCATTGCCAGCGCGGTGCGCAGGGTTTCCTGCGCCTTGGCCGGGCCGATCGAGACAGCGACGATCTCGGTCGCCGCGCCCTTTTCCTTGAGGCGGATGGCTTCCTCGACGGCGATCTCGTCGAAGGGGTTCATGCTCATCTTGACGTTGGCAAGATCGACGCCCGTGCCGTCGGCCTTGACCCGCGGCTTGACGTTGTAATCGATCACCCGCTTGACGGGGACGAGGATCTTCATGGGGCTTGTCCTTCCTCTCAAAGAATCACGTGACGCACTTCGCGCCTTGGCCGCCCGCCTAGCTTGCGTTTACGTAAACGTCAAGCGAGGCGGGCTGCAATCAGGCCGGGCGAGCGTGATACGCGGCCACGCTCGCCCGGGATGTCGAGGCCCGTGTCAGGCCGCCTTCTTCACTTCCGCGACGATCTTCTTCGCCGCATCGCCGAGGTTGTCGGCCGGCACGATCGCGAGGCCCGAATTGGCGAGGATCGCCTTGCCCTCGGCCACGTTGGTGCCTTCGAGGCGCACCACCAGCGGGACCTGGAGGTTCACGTCCTTCGCTGCCTGCACGATGCCGTTGGCGATCACGTCGCACTTCATGATCCCGCCAAAGATGTTGACGAGGATGCCCTCGACTGCCGGGTCCTTGAGGATGATCTTGAAGGCCGCCGTCACCTTCTCGGTGGTGGCGCCGCCGCCCACGTCGAGGAAGTTCGCCGGGAAAGCGCCATTCAGCTTGATGATGTCCATCGTCGCCATGGCGAGGCCCGCGCCGTTCACCATGCAGCCAATGTTCCCGTCGAGCTTGATGTAGGCGAGGTCGTATTCGCTGGCTTCGATTTCCGCCGGGTCTTCCTCGGTCTCGTCGCGCAGGGCTTCGATGTCGGGGTGGCGGTAAAGGGCGTTGCCGTCGAAGCTCATCTTGGCGTCGAGCACCAGCAGCTTGCCGTCTTCGCTTTCGACCAGCGGGTTGATTTCCAGCATTTCGCAATCGGTGGCGAGGAAAGCGTCGTAGAGCTGCTTCGCCAGCTTCTGCGCCTGCTTGTTGAGATCGCCCTGGAGCTTCAGCGCGAAGGCCACCGCGCGGCCGTGGTGCGGCTGAAAGCCCTGCGCCGGGTCGACGGTGAAGGTGGTGATCAGCTCGGGCGTGTCATGCGCCACGGTCTCGATGTCCATCCCGCCCTCGGTCGACACGACGAAGGCGACGCGGCCGGTGGCGCGGTCGACCAGCAGCGAGAGGTAGTATTCCTTGGCGATGTCGACGCCGTCGGTGATGTAGAGGCGGTTGACCTGCTTGCCCGCTTCGCCCGTCTGGATCGTCACCAGAGTGTTGCCGAGCATTTCCTTGGCGTGAGCTTCCACTTCATCGAGGCTCTTGGCGAGGCGCACGCCGCCCTTGGCGTCGGGGCCCAGTTCCTTGAACTTGCCCTTGCCGCGGCCACCCGCGTGGATCTGTGCCTTCACGACATAGAGCGGCCCGGGCAGCTTCTTGGCGGCCTCAACCGCTTCTTCGACGCTGAGAGCGGCATGGCCGGCGGGCACCGCGATGCCGTGCTTGGCGAGCAGTTCCTTGGCCTGATATTCGTGAACGTTCATTGCGTATCGATCCCTTCAATGCATTCCTGGGGAGAGGTTCGTCCACGCGGGGCCTAAGCACGGATCGTCCCTCTTGAAAAGTGCCCTGTGCAGGGGCAACAGCAAGCCTCTCATGATTGACAGGGCGCACCTTCAGACCATCGTCCGCGAGGCGGGCAGGATCGCCCTTTCGCGCTGGCCGGGGTCTGGGCACGCGCTGCACAGCTGGGACAAGACGCCGGGCAATCCGGTGAGCGAGGCCGACCTCGAGGTCGACCGCTTCCTCAAGCGCGAGCTGCGCCGGCTGCTACCATCCGCCGCGTGGCTTTCCGAGGAAACCGCCGACGACAAGCTGCGCACCCGGAGCGGCCTTATCTGGCTTGTCGATCCGATCGACGGCACCCGCGATTTCGTGCGCGGGCGCGATGGCTGGGCGGTTTCGGTGGCGCTGGTAAGTGCCGGAAAGCCGCTGATCGGAATGCTCGCCGCGCCGGCCCGGGGCGAGGAGTGGATCGCGGTGGCGGGGCAGGGCGCGACGCTCAACGATGCCCCCATCACGGCGAGCCGGCGCACCGAATTCGCCGGCGCCCGCGTGCCGACCCACAGCTTGCCCAAGGAGGACAGCGATCTCGTCGCGGTCGAGCAGCCCAACTCGATCGCGCTCCGGATCGCGATGGTGGCCGACGACCGAGCCGATCTGGTGGCGACGCTGCGCTGGGGCTACGAATGGGACATCGCCGCCGCGACCCTGATCGCGCGCGAGGCGGGGGCGGAGGTCACCGACGCCTTCGGCCGGCCGCTCGCCTACAACAAGCACGACCCGCGCGATTTCGGCGTGCTGGTGTGCTCACCCGCAATCCATGCGGCGGCGGTCGAACGGCTGGCGGAACGGGCGAGGGCGCTGCGCTGAAACGGGCCGCCCGTCAGGGCGACCCGCAAGGCCGAACGGCCGCTCGCAGCGACGCGACCTTGAGGTCGCATGAGCGAGGATTTCGCGGGCCGGAGGGCGCGCGCAGCCGAACAACCAAGACGGGCCGCCCACCGGGGGCGACCCGTCCAGAATTCACGTAATTCCCTCGATCAGCGGCCCGCGCGCGCGGCGTTCACGTCGTCCTGGCTGACCGGGATGATCTTGATCTCGACCCGGCGATTGAGCGGCTCGTTGACGTTGTCGCCGGTCTTCACGCGAAGGTGATCGTAGCTCTCGCCGAAGCCCCTGGTCGCCATGCGCGCCCGCGCAACCCCGCGCGCGGCGAGATAGTCGGCGACGGCCTGGGCGCGCTGTTCCGACAGGCGCTGGTTGGTCGCCGGCGAGCCGGTGGTGTCGGTGAAGCCGTAAACGTCGATCAGGCTGTTGGGATACTTGATGAGCGTCTCGGCGACCGAGTTCAGCGTGTCGTAGAAGCCGGGATTGATCGCCGCCGAGCCGGTGGAGAAAGTCACTCCGTCGGGCAGGCGCACGAGGATCGCGTCCTGATCACCCACTTCCTCGACATCCACGCCGCTGCCCGCGGTCTGTTCCTTCAGCTCGCGGATCTGGTCGTCGTACTGCTTGCCGAGGATCGCACCGGCCGAACCGCCGATGCCGGCGCCGATGATGCGCCCGGTGTCCCCGCCGATCGCCCCGCCCAGCAGATAGCCGAGCGTGCCGCCGAGACCGGTCCCGATCGCGGTGCGGGAGACCTTCTTCTCGCCGGTGTTGGGGTCGGTGACGCAGGCGCTCGTGCCCAGCAGCGCGACGGCTGCGGTGCCCGAAAGCAGGATACGTGAAATGTTCATGACGTTGCCTCCCTCTTTACTCTTCGCGACGATGCCATGTCGCCTCAGCGGCGACAAGCCGTCGATCCGGCGCGACGCTAAGGTTCTTGAAAGTCCTTTCCTTGACCCATGTTGAACAAACCCGCCACGCCGTGCGCCCGCGCGGCTCGTTGCACTGTTGCAAGGCTGGCAAGCGACCCGGATTGTGCTAGCGCGAAGGGCGTGACACCCTTTCCCTGGACAGATCTGTTCATCATCCTCGCGCTCGTCGTGCTCAACGGCGTGTTCGCCATGTCGGAGCTGGCGATCGTCTCTGCCAAGACCAGCGCGCTCGAGGCGAAGGCGGAAGCAGGATCGACGTCGGCGCGCATCGCGATCACGCTCGCGGCGGACCCGGGCAAGTTCCTCTCGACCGTGCAGATCGGCATCACGCTGATCGGGATCATCGCCGGCGCCTATTCGGGCGCGAGCCTCGGCGGCCCGGTGGGCGAGCGGCTTGCGGCGTTGGGGGTTCCCGAACGCTACGCCGACGAAAGCGGCTTCGCGCTGGTGATCGCCGTCACCACCTATCTCAGCCTGATCGTCGGCGAGCTGGTGCCCAAGCAGCTGGCGCTCCAGGCGGCGGTGCCGGTCTCGCTGGTGATGGCGCGCCCGATGGCCTTCCTCGCCAAGGCCGCAGCACCGCTGGTTTGGGTGCTCGATTCGAGCTCCGCCGCGATCATCCGCCTGTTCGGCATCCGCAGCGGCGACGAGGGCCGCGTCACCGCCGAGGAACTGCGCATGATCTTCGCCGAGGCGACCCGGTCGGGCGTGATCGAGGCGGAGCAGCGCCAGATCCTCACCGGCGTCGTGCGCCTTGCCCAGCGACCGGTGCGCGAGATGATGACCCCGCGCACCGAGGTCGACTGGATCGATGCCGATGCCGACGCGGCGGAGATGCGCGAGACGATCGAGGAAAGCACCCACTCGCTTCTGCCGGTCGCGGAAGGCTCGCCCGACACGATCCTCGGCGTCGTCAAGGTGCGCGATGTGCTCGCCGCGCTGGTCGCCGGTCGGCCCGTCGCGCTGCGCGCAATGATGCGCAGGGTGGAGGTCGTCCCCGATCAGCTCGACGCGATGGATGCGCTGCGCGTGCTGCAATCCGCCGAGGTGGCGATGGCGGTCGTGCACGACGAATACGGGCATTTCGAAGGCATCGTCACCCCCGTCGACCTGCTCACCGCGATCGTCGGCAACTTCGCCAGCGACAGCGACGACGGCGACCTGCCGAGCGTGGTGGAGCGCGAGGACGGATCGCTGCTGGTCTCCGGATCGCTCTCGGCCGATGCGCTCGCCGACCGGCTGGGGCTCGATTACGGCGAGGACCGCGAGTTCGGGACGGCGGCGGGCTATGCCCTGTCGGTGATGAAGAAGCTGCCGCACGAAGGCGAGCACTTCACCGACCAGGGCTGGCGTTTCGAGGTGGTCGACATGGACGGCCGCCGCATCGACAAGCTGCTGGTGAGCAAGGTGGTCGAGGGGGACTGAGAAGCAAGCCTCAACCCCGTTCGTGTCGAGCGCAGTCGAGACACCTGACCGGGCCTCTCGACTGACGACGAAGTCCGCAGTTCATCGTGAGCCTGCCGAAGGGCTCGAGGCGAACGGATGTTGCTGTCAGGCGCTCGGGATTACGGTCGAAGCCGACTGGCCGTCACCTTCCGGCGCCGCGATGATGTCGCGGGTGACGCGGCCCTTGGCGACGGTGTTGGTCCCGGTGTCGCCGACCTGCGAGCGGATGCTCGGCGCGGCGCTTCCGGCACGATCAAGCACGCTCGCCTCGACCCGGCTGCGCGGCGCGGGGCCGCCGAACAGGGCTTCGAGCGCCTGTTCCGAGGCGGTGCCTTCCGCGGGGCGCGGGGCGCCGGGTGCGGGCGGGGTGAGGGTGAAATCGGGCGGAACCACCAGCGGCGCCTGGCGCTGCACGGCGAACTCGTCGGGACGCGCGCGGTTGAACACCCCGCCGCCGCCGCCGCAACCCGCCAGCATCGCGGCCGCGCCGGCCAGCAGGATCAGGGGTGCCATCTTACGCATTGTGTTGCTCTCCATGGGGCGCGTCCCCGGTTTCGGTGTCGCCCTTGTCGCGCACCAGCAGGCTGCGGGCAAGGATAATGACGACGCCGAGGGTAATCGCGGCGTCGGCGATGTTGAAGATCAGGAAGGGGCGGAAGTCCCCGATGTGGAAATCGGCATAGTCGATGACATAGCCGAGGTCATAGCGGTCGCGGATATTCCCCAGCGCCCCGCCGAGGATCAGCGCCAGCCCGACGATGTCGGCGAGGGCCTTCTCGCGCATCATCCACACCAGCACCACCAGCGCGATGGCCGCGGTGAGCGCGACCAGCAGCCAGCGGGTCTCCATGTCGTTCGCCTGGAACATCCCGAGCGAGATGCCGCGGTTCTCCATGTAGGTGAGGTCGAAGAAGGGCAGCAGGTCGATGTGCAGCACGCGGCGCAGGTCGAGCGGGCCGATCACCCAGAGCTTCACCGCCTGGTCGATCACCGCCACGAAGGCGGCAAGCGCGAGGCCGATCACGCGATTTCGGGTGAACAGCCCGCTCATGACCCGACAACCGCATCGCAACGGGTGCACAACGACCCCTCGACGGCCACGTCGGGCAGGTGGCGCCAGCAGCGGCCGCACTTGTGGTGGCTGGTCTTGGTCACGATCACGGCCTCGCCCTGCCCGCGGGTGACTGTCGCGGTGATGAACAGTTCGGCGAGCTGTTCGTCGGTGATGCCGTCCGGCACGGCCGCTGCCGGGACGACCACTTCGGCCTCAAGGCTCGAACGGATGGTCTTGTCACGCCGCAGCGGCTCGATCGCTTCGTTGACCTGGTCGCGCAGGGCCCTGAGGGCGTTCCACTTCGCGCGGTCGGCGACGACGCCGGGGATGCTCGGCCATTCGAGCAAGTGGACAGAGCCGCGCTGGCCCGCGTCATCCGCCTCGCCATCCTCGGGATAGCGGCTGAGCCACACCTCCTCCGCCGTGAACACCAGCACCGGCGCGGCGTAGCGCACCAGCGCGTGGAACAGCAGGTCGAGCACGGTGCGATAGGCGTTGCGCGTGGTGCTCTCCGGCCCGTCGCAATAGAGCGAGTCCTTGCGGATATCGAAGAAGAAGGCGCTGAGGTCCTCGTTGCAGAAATCGACCAGCAGGCGGGTGTAGGTGTTGAAGTCGTAGGCCTCCGCCGCCGCCTTCAGCTTCCCGTCCAGCTCGCTGAGCAGCGAGAGGACGTAGACCTCCAGCTCCGGCAGCTCGCCCGCGTCGCTCCAGTCGCCCACGAACCCGTCGAGCGCGCCGAGCAGATAGCGGAAGGTGTTGCGGAGCTTGCGATACTGGTCGCCGACGCCCTTCAGGATCTCGTCGCCGATGCGGTGATCCTCGGTGAAGTCGACGCTCAGCGCCCACAGCCGGATGATGTCCGCGCCGTAGGTCTCCATCACCTTCAAGGGATCGACCGTGTTGCCGAGGCTCTTGGACATCTTCTTGCCCTTGGCATCCATCGTGAAGCCGTGGGTGAGAACCTGGTCGTAAGGCGCGCGGCCGCGGGTGGCCGAGGATTGCAGCAGCGAGGACTGGAACCAGCCGCGATGCTGGTCAGAGCCTTCGAGATAGAGGTCGGCGGGCCATTGCAGGTCCGGCCAGCGCCCGCTTTCAAGCACGAAGGCATGGGTGCAGCCCGAATCGAACCACACGTCGAGAATGTCGGTGACCATCTCGAATTCTGCCGGGTCATGGTCCGGGCCGAGGAAGGCCGCCTTGTTGGCGCTGTTCCACGCGTCCATGCCTTCCGCGTTCACCGCCGCGACGATGCGGGCGTTCACGGCGGGGTCTTGCAGGTAGGAGCCGTCGGGCCGCACGAACAAAGTGATCGGCACGCCCCAGGCGCGCTGGCGGCTCAGCACCCAGTCGGGCCGGCCCTCGACCATCGCGCCGATGCGGTTGCGGCCCTTTTCGGGGATGAATTTCACCCGTGCGATCTCGGCGAGGGCTACGTCCCTCAAACTCCGTTCGGGCTGAGCCTGTCGAAGCCCTGCACTTTCTTCAGCACCGTCGGTTGAAGAGAAGGACAGCCGTTGATCCTGCGGATCAGCTACGCTTCCGACAAGCTCAGGGCGAACGGTTTTCTGATCCATCGGCACGAACCACTGGGGCGTGCAGCGGAAGATCACCTTGGCCTTGGAGCGCCACGAATGGGGGTAGGAGTGCGCATAGTCCGCGCTCGCCGCCAGCAGGGCGCCGGCTTCGGCGAGGTCGGAGCAGATCGGGCCGTCGGGCGCGTTGAACTTGGGGTTGATGACGCTCATGCGCCGCTCATCCGCGCCGCCGAGCCAGCCCCAGTCGTCGCGGTAGCGCCCGTCGTCCATCACCGCGAAGACCGGGTTGATGCCGTTCGCCTTGCACAGCTCGAAGTCGTCCTCGCCATGATCGGGCGCCATGTGGACGAGGCCGGTGCCGCTATCGGTGGTGACGAAGTCGCCGGGAAGCAGCGGGCGCGGGGCCGCGTAGAACCCGCCGAGATGGTGCATCGGGTGGCGGGCGAGGGTGCCGGCGAGGTCTGCGCCTCTAAAGGTTTGCTCTATGTCGACAGCTACTATTGATGCATTCGGAGGCATTGTCTTCGCTTCGACCTGCCTCACCACATCGGCTTTCAGGCGGCTTGTAAAGCTCTCGACAAGGTCTCGTGCCACGAAGAACCGCGCCCTCTTGCGAGATGACTTCTTTATCTCCTCGATCATTTTGCGACGAATGCGTCCCGAACGATCAGATGTGTCGTCCGGCAGGTTGTCCGGATCCAAGAGGCCAGCGGCAAAATCGTACTCTATGGAGCACAAGGCGTACTCAACCTCGGGCCCATAGGCCAAAGCCTGGTTCACCGGGATCGTCCACGGCGTCGTCGTCCAGATCACCGCGTGGGCGCCGACCAGTTCGGGGATCGGGCTCTCGACGATCTCAAAGCCCACGTCGATCTGGGTCGAGGTGATGTCTTCGTATTCGACCTCCGCCTCGGCCAGTGCGGTCTGCTCCACGGGCGACCACATCACCGGCTTCGAGCCGCGGTAGAGGTTCCCCGCCTCGACCAGCTTGAGCAGCTCGGCGACGATCACCGCCTCGCTCTCCTTCTGCATGGTGAGGTAGGGGTGGTCCCAGTCGCCCATGATGCCGAGGCGCTTCAGCTGCCCGCGCTGCACGTCGACCCAGTGCTGCGCATAGGCACGGCACTCGTCGCGGAAGGCCTTCACCGCCGCCTCGTCACGCCCCTTGCCGGTGAGGACGGGCTTGGCTTTCTTCTCCTTGCGGTACTGCTCCTCGACCTTCCATTCGATGGGGAGGCCGTGGCAGTCCCAGCCCGGCACGTAAGGCGCATCGCGGCCCAGCAGGTTCTGGGTGCGGCAGACCATGTCCTTGAGGATGTGGTTGAGCGCATGGCCGATATGCATGTCGCCATTGGCGTAGGGCGGGCCGTCGTGGAGGATGAACTTTTCCCGGCCCTTCCGGCTCTTGCGCAGCGCGTCATAGAGGCCAATCGCTTCCCAGCGCGCGGCAATGCCCGGCTCCTTCTGGGGGAGGCCGGCCTTCATGGGGAAATCGGTCTTCGGCAGGAAGACGGTGTCCCGGTAATCGCGCTGCGTGGGTTCGTCGGACATATCGCGCGGGGCCTTAGCCTTTCATCCCGCAACTGCAAAGGCTCGTCATTGCGAGCGGCGGAGCCGCGCGGCAATCCAGAGCGCATCGCGTGTCGCCCTAGATTGCCGCGCTACGCTCGCAATGACGAGGAAAGCAACCGCCGCGCCTCGGCGCAATCCTTGTCCATCTGGGCGATCAGCGCCTCGAGGCTGTCGAACTTCGCCTCGCCGCGCAGGTAGTGGTGGAAGGCCACCTCGATCTCCTGACCGTAGAGGTCGCCGGCAAAGTCGAAGAAATAGGGCTCGAGCAGCTCCTTGGGCGGTTCGAACTGCGGGCGGATGCCGATGTTGGCGGCGCCCTTCAGCACCTCGCCCGTGGCGAGTATGCGGCCCGTCACGGCGTAGATGCCGTATTTGGGGCGCAGGTAATTCTCCACGCCGAGATTGGCAGTGGGATAGCCGATGGTGCGCCCGCGCTTGTCGCCATGTTCGACGATGCCGCGGATCGCGAAGGGCCGGGTGAGCAACCGCGCGGCCTCCTGCGGGTCGCCGTCGCGCAGGGCCTGGCGGATGCGGCTGGAGGAGACGACCTCTCCGCCCTCGGCCACCGCGTCCACGACCCGCGATTGCAGCCCCAGCTCGCCGCCGAGGGTGCGCAGCAGATCGACATTGCCCTTCGCGCCCTTGCCGAAGGTGAAGTCACCCCCAGTGACCACGCCGTGTGCGCCGAAGCGGTCGATCAGGATGCGCTGGATGAAATCCTCCGCGCTCGTCCCGGCGAGTTCCGCGTCGAAGTGGAACACCAGCATCGCGGTCGCGCCTGCCGCCAGATACAATTCCTGCCGCTGCTCCAGCGTCGTCAGGCGGAAGGGCGGCACATCGGGGCGGAAGAAGCGCACCGGGTGGGGATCGAAGGTGGCGATGATCGAGGGGCGGCCCTCGGCGTGTGCCCAGCGGATCGCCTCGCCCGCAACCGCCTGGTGCCCGCGATGGAACCCGTCGAAATTGCCGAGCGCGATCACGGCGCCCCGCAAGGGCTCGGGCATCGTCTCGCGGTGATCGAGCCAGCGCATCAGCCCTGCGCCCCCGCCCGCCGGAACGTCAGGAAGGAGAAGGCGGGGTGTGCGCCGTCTGCCGCATGATCCTCGCGCGCGGTCAGCACCCATTCGCGGCCCGGCTCGGCCATGAAGGTGTCGCCCGCGTAGTCGGCATGGATCTGGGTGAGTTCGATGCGGTGTGCGAGCGGCATGAACACGTCGTAGATCGCCGCCCCGCCGATCACCGCCACCTCGCCTGTTGCGTTCCCCTCGGCCGCCAGCGCCAGCGCCTCCTGGACCGACCCGGCCATCGCCACGCCTTCGGGCGCGAAGCCCTCGCGGCGGGAGAGGACGATGTGGCGGCGCCCGGGGAGGAGGCCGGGCAGGCTCTCGAAGGTCTTGCGGCCCATGATCATCGGGAGACCAAGTCCTTTTTGGCCCATCGTCAGCGCCTTGAACCGCTTGAGGTCGGCGGGCAGGCGCCAGGGCAGGTCGCCCTCGTTGCCGATCGCGCCATTGGCGGCGCGGGCGTAGATCAGCACGATTTCGGGCGTCATTTCAGCGCGTGCCCGACGCGGGTGACATGGCCCATCTTGCGCCCCTCGCGCGCTTCGGCCTTGCCGTAGAGGTGGAGGTGCGGCTCGCCGGGTTCGGCGAGGATCATGTGGGCCTTCAGCGCATCCTCGCCGACGATGTTGCGCATTTCGATGCTGGCGAAGCGGGTCTTGGTGCCCCCCAGCGGCAACTCGCAGATCGCGCGGATGTGGTTCTCGAACTGGCTCGTGGCCGCGCCTTCGATCGTCCAGTGGCCGGAATTGTGGACCCGCGGGGCCATCTCGTTGAACACCGGGCCTTCGCGGGTGGCGAAGAATTCCAGCGTCAGCACCCCGACATAGCCGAGCGCCTCGGCGACCCTTGCCGCCAGTTCGCGCGCGGCGGGGACCTGCGCCTCGACCAGCGCGCCCGCCGGGAGGATCGACTGGGCGAGCATCCCGCCCTCGTGAAGATTGGCGGTCGAATCCCAGAACCGCACCTCGCCATCGGCCCCGCGCACGAGAATGACCGAGAACTCGGTCTCGTACGTCACGAAGCCCTCGTAGATGCAGGTCACACCCGGGAAGACGGCCGTTCCGGCCTCGACCACCGAGCGTACCCGCCACTGGCCCTTGCCGTCATAGCCGTCGCGCGCGGTCTTGAGGATGCCGGGGGTGCCGACCGCGGCGATGGCGGCGGCGAGATCTTCGGCACTCTCCACCGCCCGATAGGGCGCAGGCACCCCGCCGAGTTCGGCAGCGAAGGCCTTCTCGCGCAGCCGGTCCTGCGCCACCTCGAGCGCGCGGACGGGGCAGGCCAGCAGCGGTTCGGGCAGGGCCGCGACGGTGGAGACGGGCACGTTCTCGAATTCCCACGTCACCACATCGCAGGCCGCGGCGAATTGCCCGAGCGCCGCAGCATCGTCCCACTCGGCGGTGATGAAGCCCGAGCAGGCATCGGCCGCGACATTGTCGCCCTCGGGCGCGAAGCCGACGACCCGGTAGCCGAGCTGCAAGGCGGCGACCGCCATCATCCGGCCCAGCTGCCCGCCGCCGAGGATGCCGATGGTGGAACCGGGGGGAAGCATCAGTCCTCCGGCACCTCGCCCACGCCCGCGCTCTTCGCGGCGCGCCAGTCCTGCAGGCGTTCGGAGAGATCCTCGTCCGAGAGCGCCAGGATCGAGGCCGCCAGCAGCCCCGCGTTCTTCGCCCCCGCCTCGCCGATCGCCAGCGTGCCGACGGGAATGCCGCCCGGCATCTGCACGATCGAGAGCAGGCTATCCATGCCGCTCAATGCCTTCGACTGCACCGGAACGCCCAGCACCGGGAGGTGCGTCATGCTGGCGATCATCCCGGGCAGGTGAGCCGCGCCGCCCGCGCCGGCGATGATGACGGAGAAGCCCTCGCCCTCGGCGCCCTTCGCGAAAGCGACCATCCGGTCGGGCGTGCGGTGGGCCGAGACGATCCGCGCCTCGTGGGGCACTTCCAGCTCGTCGAGCACCTCGGCGGCGGCCTTCATGGTCGGCCAGTCGGACTGGCTGCCCATCACGATCGCGACCTTCCCCCCGATGGCGTCCATCACGCGTCCTTCAGATAGTGGCGTTCACCTGCGACCCGGTCGCCATCGAAGTCGTAGACGATCGGCTGGCCGGTGGGAATCTCGAGGTCGGTGATGTCCGCGTCGGAGATGCCCGAAAGGTGCTTCACCAGCGCGCGCAGGGAATTGCCGTGGGCGGCGATGATCACCGTCTCGCCGCGCGCCAGCACGGGCAGGATGGTGCTTTCCCAATAGGGCAGCACGCGCTCGATCGTGAGCTTTAGGCTCTCGGTCGAGGGGATCGCGATCCCGGCATAGCGCGGGTCGCTGGCGAGATCGAATTCGCTCCCCGCTTCCAGCACCGGCGGGGGAATGTCGAAGCTGCGGCGCCAGATCTTCACCTGATCATCGCCGTGCTTGGCCGCGGTCTCGGCCTTGTCGAGGCCGGTGAGGCCCCCATAGTGGCGCTCGTTGAGCCGCCAGTCCTTGACCTCAGGGATCCACAGCCGCCCTGCCGCCTCCAGCGCTAGGTGCAGCGTCTTGATCGCGCGGGTCTGGAGCGAGGTGAAGGCATAAGTCGGCAGCACGCCCTTCTCGCGCAGCAGGTGACCGGCGGCGGTGGCCTCGGCGACGCCCTTTTCGGTTAGGTCGACATCCCACCAGCCGGTGAAGCGGTTTTCGAGGTTCCACTGGCTCTGGCCGTGGCGGACGAGGATGAGCTTGGGCATTGTCGCTTTCCGTCAGTGCGGTTGAGGGCGGGGGGTTAGCTTTCGTCCGAGCGAATGGGAAGCGATTCCGTCACATCCGAATCGCCCATCGCCCGCGCCTGCGCCTTCCTGCGTCGCAGGTTCTCGCGCAGCTTGGCCGCGAGCCGCTCTTCGCGTGACATATTCTTGCGAGGGTCTTCACTCATGCGAAACGCATTGCCGATATGGGAGCACAGCTTCAACCCCCGCTTGACATTGCGGGGAGGCGCGACAATAGGGCGCGCCTGTTTCCGGCGCTGCTGTAGCTCAGTGGTAGAGCGCACCCTTGGTAAGGGTGAGGTCGGGAGTTCAATCCTCCCCAGCAGCACCATATTTCATGACTTTAGCCCAATCTGGGGCGTGTCCCTTCATATCGTTCGTTAACCATGCCAGCCTTCGCGGGGAGAGTCGCGGCGCGTCAAGGCGCGACCGGGGCCGGTTGGGGCAAGAGGTCGATATGTCGGGTGTCGCATCGCGCTATGTCGCGTCGTTCTTCGTCGAGCTGTTCAGCGAATTCCTGCGCTTCGGCGTTCACCAGAACGATCTCACCGTCGAGGAGGTCGCGATCATCTGCCTCGTCGCCTCCGAGAGCACCCGGGAGCTCAGGAAGGACCCGTTCCTAACGCGCACCTTCGCGAACGAGGATGCCGCGATCCCCGACGAGGCCCGGCCCGCGGTCAGTCTCAAGTTCATCTACACCAGCCTAGGCATGAGCCGCGAGACCACACGGCGGCGGGTCAACGGCCTCGTCGCGCGCGGCTATCTGAGGCGATCGGGCCGCGGCTTCCTTTTTCCGGCGCAGATCGGCGACGCCGATTACACCTTCGAGATCCGTGGCTTCCTCAATCGGAAGATGAAGGATCTGAACTCCTACCTCGCCAGAATCCCGGACTGACCGGCGCCGCCGAACACTGTGGTGCGCCGACACCTGCCCAAGGAACGGCGCTGAGGATCGGGGCACCGGGGCCGCGCGCCCCGGACCTGCGGCTCGCCGTGTCCCCGCCACCACTCGCGGCGGATGGCGGGTGCGGCTTTTGACCACCGGCCCCAGGCCCTTATGCCACCGGGCGTGGCTTCCCCGGCGACCCCCGACCTCGAACTCTGGCCGATCGGCAATTGCCAGATCAGCGCGCTCGTCGACCGCGAGGGCGCGATCGTGTGGGCCTGCGTGCCGCGCGTCGATGGCGATCCGGTGTTCTGTTCGCTGATGAACGGCGCGAACCGCGAGGACGGCGTCTGGCGGATCGAACTGGTCGGGCAGGTGTCCGCCTCGCAGTCCTATATCCGCAACACCCCGATCCTCGTCACCCGCCTCGAGGCGGAGGACGGCAGCGCCGTCGAGGTGCTCGATTTCTGCCCGCGGCACGAGGGCAAGGGGCGGATGTACCGCCCCGTGGCGATCGGGCGGATCGTGCGGCCGGTGGCGGGATCCCCGCGCATCCGCGTGGTTCTCACGCCGATGCGCGACTACGGGGCCGCGCGGGCCGAGACCACCCACGGCACCAACCACATCCGCTATCTCACCGGCCCCCAGGCGCTGCGGCTCACCACCGACGCACCGGTCGGCTACGTGCTAGAGGGGCGCCCCTTCCGGCTGGAGGCGGACACGCATTTCTTCCTCGGCCCCGACGAGCCCTTCGGCGGCCCCCTGCGCGAGGAAATCCGTCGCATGGAGCAGGCGACGCGCGATTACTGGCAACGCTGGGTGCGGGGCCTCGCGACACCCGTCGAATGGCAGCCCGAGGTTATCCGCTGCGCCATCACGCTGAAGCTGTGCCAGCACGAGGAGACCGGCGCGATCGTCGCCGCGCTCACCACCTCGATCCCCGAGGCGCCCCATTCGGAGCGGAACTGGGACTACCGCTACTGCTGGATCCGCGATTCCTACTACACCGTGCAGGCGCTCAACCGGCTGGGCGCGCTGGATGTGCTGGAGAAATATCTCGCCTATCTCAGGAACATCGTCGATGCGGCCAAGGGCGGGCAGATCCAGCCGCTCTATTCGGTGATGGGCGTATCCGAACTGCACGAGACCGCCGCGCCCGCGCTGGCGGGCTATCGCGGGATGGGGCCGGTGCGCGTGGGCAATGCCGCCTACCAGCAGGTCCAGCACGACTGCTACGGCCAGATCGTGCTGCCGACGGTGCAGGGCTTCATCGACCAGCGCTTGCTGCGCATCGCCGACGAGCGCGATTTCGAGAGCCTCGAGGCGGTGGGCGAGATGGCCTATGCGATGCACGACCAGCCCGATGCGGGCCTGTGGGAGTTCCGCACCCGCAAGGAGGTGCACACCTATTCGGCGGTGATGAGCTGGGCCGCCTGCGACCGGCTGGCGATGGCCGCCGACTGGCTCGGCAAGACCGACCGCGCCCAACTCTGGCGCGCGCGGGCCGACGCCATCCGCGCGACGATCGAGGCCGAGGCGTGGGTTGATGGAGGCGAGGACGGCGGCCACTACGGCGCCAGCTTCGAGAGCGACTATCTCGATGCGAGCCTGCTCCAGATGGTCGAACTCAGGTTCCTCGCGCCCGACAACCCGCGCTTCCTGTCCACCTTCGCCGCCGTGGAGGAGCAGCTCAGGCGCGGCGATTTCATGCTGCGCTATGCTGCCGAGGACGATTTCGGCCTGCCCGAGACCGCCTTCAACGTCTGCACCTTCTGGCTGATCGAGGCGCTGCACCTTGCCGGTCGCAGCGACGAGGCGCGCGGGCTCTTTTCGACCATGCTCAGCCACACCACCGCCTCGGGCCTGCTGAGCGAGGACATCGACTTCGTCACCGGCGAATTGTGGGGCAATTTCCCCCAGACCTATTCGCTGGTCGGCGTGATCAACTGCGCGGGCCTGCTCTCCAAGCCGTGGAGCGACGTGCGCTAAAGCGGCGGCCACCCCGTCAAAATTGACGATACGCCCCACCCGCCCGCTGGGCTATCCCCTCGGATCACAAGCACAAGCCGGGGAGAGGCGCGATGGATCTGGGACTGAAGGGCAAGAAGGTCATCATGAACGGCGGGGCCCACGGGCTCGGCCTCGAATCCCTCAAGCTGTTCGCCGCCGAGGGTGCGGATGTCGCCTTCTTCTCGCGCAAGGAAGACAAGATCGAGGCCGCCAAGGCCGCGATCGACGCTGCAGGCCCCGGCAAGGTCTTCGCCGAAGTCTTCGACATGGCGAGCGGCACCGAGGCCTACCAGGCGTGGCTGGAAAAGGCCGTGGCCGAACTCGGCGGCTGTGACATCTTCGTCCACACCGCCAGCGCCTCGGGCACCGGCGGCGCGGGCGACTGGCAGGCGTGTCTCGACATGGACCTGAAGGGCGCGGCCTATGCGGTCGAGACCCTCACGCCCCACCTCGAGAAGTCGGGCACCGGCTCGATCGTCATGCTGTCCTCGACCGCCGCGCTCGAGACCTTCATCGCCCCCAACCCCTTCAACGCGATCAAGGCGGCGCTGATCACCTATGCCTCGCAGCTCAGCCAGGCGATGGCGGCCAAGGGCATCCGCGTGAACACCGTCAGCCCGGGCGCGATCTACTACAAGGGCGGCAACTGGGAGATCATCGAGGAGCACATGAAGCCGCTGTTCGATGCGACGCTCGCCAAGATGCCCACGGGCCGCTTCGGCGAGCCGGTCGAGGTCGCCAAGGCGATCGTCTTCGTGGCGAGCCCGGCGGTGCCCTACATGACCGGCGCGAACATCGTGGTAGACGGCGGCTTCACCCAGAGAGTGCAGTTCTAACAGAGCAACCCCCTTCGCCTCGAGCGTCGTCGAGAGGCATGCAAGCGGGGTGTCTCGACTTCGCTCGACACGAACGGAACCTTGGAAGGTAAGGAAGACATGGCGCAGATCGACCGCGACAAGCTGCTCGACATCTACACCCGCACGATGAAGGTGAACCGCACCGACGAGAAGTTCCGCGAGCTGCTGATGGGCGGCAAGGTCGCGGTGATGTATTACTGCGTGCGCGGGCAGGAGCTGGTCTCGGCCGCGGCGATGGCGGCGCTGGAGAAGGACGATTACGTCGTCTGCACCTATCGCGGGCAGGGCGAGCAGACCGCCAAGGGCATCCCGATGGAGAAGTGGTGGGGCGAATGCCTCGGCAAGGCGACAGGCACCTGCAAGGGCAAGGGCGGCACCATGCACATCACCGATCCCGAGACCGGCATCATGGTGACGACCGGCGTGGTCGGCTCGGGCCTTCCGATCGCCAACGGCCTCGCCATGGCGAGTCAGAACAACGGCGACGGGCGCGTGACCCTCGTCAGCTTCGGCGACGGTGCGGCCAATATCGGCGGCTTCCACGAAGCGATGAACATGGCCCAGCTCTACAAGCTGCCGGTCGTCTTCCTGTGCCAGAACAACCGCTACGGCGAGCACACCGCCTATGCCGACCACACCGACAGCCCCAACATCGCGAGCCGCGCGGCGGGCTACGGGATGCCGGGGGTGACGGTCGACGGCAATGATGTCCATCAGATCTACCCGGCGGTGAAGGAAGCGGTCGACCGCGCCCGCCGCGGCGAGGGGCCGACGCTGGTCGAGGCCATGTGCTACCGCATGATGGGCCACTTCTTCGGCAGCGACTTCAGCTACATGCCGCCCGAGCACATCGCCGAGATGAAGGCCGAGGACCCGCTGCCCAAGCTGCGCAAGGTGATGCTCGACTACCAGTTCACCGAGGAAGAGCTGGACGCGATCGTCGCCGACATCGATGCCCAGATCAACGCAGCGGTCGAACACGCGCTCGCCGCCCCGCTGCCGGATACCGACGAAATCTACAAGGACGTGCTGGAGGAGACCGCCTGATGGCCCAGATCACCATGACCCAGGCGCTGAACCTTGCGATCGACGAGGCGATGGCGGAGGATCCGGGCGTCTTCTGCCTCGGCGAGGACGTTTCCGCCAAGCAGGGCGGCGGGGTGTTCAAGGTCACCGCCGGCCTGACCGAGAAATATGGCGAACACCGCATCCGCGCGACGCCGATCTCCGAGACCGCCATCGTCGGTGCGGCGGTGGGCGCGGCGCTCGCCGGGCAGCGGCCTATCGCCGAGATCATGCTGATGAACTTCGTCGGCGTGTGCATGGACCAGATCGTCAACCACGCCGCCAAGCTTCGCTTCATGAGCGGCGGGCAGACCCCGTGCCCGATCGTGATCCGCACCACCACCGGCGTGGGCGTCGGCTTCGGCGGGCAGCACTCGGACATGCTCGAGGCGTGGTTCGCGCACGTCGCGGGCATCCATGTGGTGACGCCGTCCAACCCCGCCGACGCGCGCGGGCTGATGCGCGCCTCGATCGACGCCAATGACCCGGTGATCTTCATCGAGAACATCCTGTGCTACGGCCTCAAGGCGGAAGACCCGGGCCCGGGCTACCGCGTGCCGCTCGGCAAGGCGGCGGTTGCGCGGGAGGGGACCGACATCTCGATCATCACCTATGGCCGCACCGTGCTCGACGCGCTCGCGGTGGCCGAGGACCTCGCCAAGGAGGGCATCAGCGTGGAGGTCGTCGACCTCCGGACCATCGCCCCCTACGACGAGGCGACGGTGCTGGCATCGGTTCGCAAGACGGGCCGCGCGCTCACCCTGCACGAGGCGGTGCGGCCCTTCGGCACCGGGGCGGAACTCGCCGCCAACATCCAGGAGAAGTGCTGGGACCAGCTCAAGGGCCCGGTGCGGCGCATCGGCGGGACCTTCTCGGCAGTGCCCTTCGCCAGCCACCTCGAACAGGCGTGGATCCCGACCAAGCCGCAGATCGTCGAACAGATCAAAGCCTCTCTCGGAAAGCTCTAATGGCCACGGAAATCCGCATCCCCAAGCTCGGCATGAGCGCCGTCGAAATGACCCTCGTCGAATGGATGTTCGGCGATGGCGAGCGGGTCGCGAAGGGCGACATCATCTACACCGTCGAGACCGACAAGAGCACCACAGAGATCGAGGCCCAAGCCAGCGGGATCATCCACCCCACCGGCGAGGAAGGCGCGGTCTACAAGGTTGGCGATCTGATCGGCACGATCGAGGAGGGCTGATCATCGTGGCTAGTCCCCGGGAAATGCTGGCGAAGGTCTACGCCACCGCCGGCACCCGCGACTGGGACGCGGTCGAGGCGCTGATCCACCCCGACTTCGTGCTCTACGAGGCGAACTCGCTGCCCTTCGCGGGCGAGTGGCGGGGCAGGGACGCGCTCCAGCGCTGCGCCGCCGCCATGTACGGCACCTGGGCGAACACCCACCTCGAGATCCTCGACTGCACCGGGGGCGAGACCCATGCGGTGATGGTGATCCGCCTCACCATGCACCCCAAGGACGGCTCCGAGCCCTTCACCCAGACGATCTGCGAGGCCGGCACCTTCGAGGACGGGCTCCTGAAGACCCTGAGCATCCACTATTTCGACGCCGCCGAGGTCGCCGCCCGGGCGTGACCGGCGCCCCCTCTCGACGCCCTGCGCAGAATGGCGTATTCTCCGGCTCCGGGACGCGGCCCTACAGCGTGGGGCCAAATTGGGGTGCGATCCGGTGAAACAGTCTCTCGTCAACCTTCTGCCGCCCGCGACGCTTGCGGCGATCCTCGCCTTCTGGGGCCTCGCGCCTGCCGGCCTTGTCGAGCAACCCTGGACGCTCCCGCTGGTCGCGGTCACCACCATCGTCTTCGTCCAGCTGCTCGAGCTGGTGTTCGAGCGGCACGAGGGCTGGCGCATCAACCGCACGGAGCTCGCGACCGACATCTTCTACACCGCCTTCGGCTTCCTCGTGATCGGCTATCTCTCCGACACGCTGGTCAACTCGCCCCTGCGCGAACTGAAGGCGGATTGGGGCATCGGCACCCCCTGGCTCGCCGAGCTGCCCTTCCTCGTGCAGGTCATGGTGGTGCTGTTCACCTTCGAGTTCGGCCAGTACTGGATGCACCGCGCGATGCACAACTGGACGCCCCTGTGGCTGACCCACGCACCGCACCACCACGTGACCCAGCTCAACGCGATGAAGGGTTATATCGGCAATCCGATCGAGCTGTTCCTGATCAGCCTCGGGGTGACCGCGCTGCTCGATGTCGATCTCAACGCCCTGTTCGCCAGCTTCACCGTCGGGGGCGCCATCGCGACCTATGCCCACGCCAACGTCAAGGCCGATCCGCCGATCTGGTACGGCTTCTTCTTCACCACCATCCGCAACCACTCGCTGCACCACACCGCCCTCAGCTACGAGGACACGCGCTGCAACTACGGCAATTCGGTGATCTTCTGGGATAGGGTGTTCGGCACCTACAAGGAAGGCGAGAGCGCGATTGTCGGGCAGGACGATCGCAAGCGGCTGTCGATCAAGGAGCAGTGGCTCTTCCCCTTGCGCCCGTGGCTCGAGAAGAAGCAGGCGGCGGAAGGCTAGGGCGAAGTTTACAAAGTTGACACTGTAAACTTCGATTTCCTACGGGATTTCGGGTGACATTTCAGCGTGTTGCTCGGCAAAACCGAAGTTGACACCGTGTTCTGCGTTTTCTCGCCCTGACGGGGAGCTGGACAGCCTTGCGCGGCGATGGCGCGCGGCATCGACAATGCGAAAGAACCGCCCGAGGCTAGCGGGAAGCCCGCCGGTAGGAAAGCGCGAGAAAGGTCGGGTTTCGGGAGTGCCGGCCGCTGGCGCAAAGGGCGGATCATGCCCGGCTTGCGGCCGGCCTCAGGGGGTGGCTCCCATCGCCTTCTGGTCCCAGCGGATCTGGAGCGGCGTGGCACCGCGCGAGGCGCCCACGTGGACGTGGGGTGCATAGGAAGGGCCATTGTTGCCAACCCGCGCGACCACCTGTCCCGCGGTGACGCTGTCTCCCGGCGCGACCGCAAAATCGGTGAGGTGCGCCATCAGGATCACCGCCCCGCCGGGGGTCCGGATCTGGAGCAGGCCTGCGGGCGGCTTGCCTCTCGTGCCGGGTTCGTTGACCCGGGGATTGGGCAGTAGACCGACGATCACGCCGTCGGCCGGGGCGAGCACCTCGGCGCCCCAGGAATACCAGTCCTCGTTGCGTTTGCCGTCGGTCCGGTAGAGCCGGCCGAAGCCGCGGCCCGCGCCGCGCGTGTCGCCGATGATCTGGCAATCCGTGCCGAGCGCATCGCCGGCGATCGCCTCTTCCCCCGCCGCGTGATCGCCGCAGACGAAGGGTTCGCGGAACAGGGGGTGGAGCAGCACGGCCTCGACCGGCCCCTCCGGCTCGACGGCCACCGGCGGCTGTTCGAAGACCGCGCGCGGGGGCGGCTGCGGATCGCTGGCGGCGAGGGAGAGCAGGACTATTGCGAGCATCACCATTTCTCTCCCGTCGCAACCCTCGTCACGGCGGCCCCGGCACCCCCGCCACCCCGGGTTTTGCCCGGGCGGCGGGGCGTCGGGAGCGCCCTAGCCCCCCTTGCGGCTCGCTTCCGCCGCTTCGATGGTGGCAGCGTCCCACGTCACGCGGGTCTGGGTCTGGGGGTTGAAGCGGTTGTCCTCGAACTTGGCGGCCTTCGCGGCGGCGATTTCGGCCTCGGTCAGGTGCTCGGACGGGGCGAGGGCGAAAACGTCGATCCCGCGGCTGATCTCGGTGCCGTAGATGTGGCCGCCGTACCAGTAGACCGACCAGTAGCCGCCCAGCACCATCTGCTTCATGTCGATCGGCCCGCGGTCGAAATAGGCGATCTCCTTGGGATTGGCGCTGTCGGTGAAGTCCATCACCGAAAGGCCGCCCTGGTACCACGCCTGCGCGAACAGATCGCGGCCCGGGACCGGGATGATCGAGCCGTTGTGCGCGACGCAGTTTTCCTTGTCGGTCTGGGGTGCGGGCATCTTGTAGTGGGCGCGGAACACCAGCTTGCCGTCGACGATGTCGTAGATCGCGTTGGCACCCCAGGTCTTGGGGTCGCTCGCCTTGCAGCGCGGACGCCCGCCGCCGCCCCATTCGTCGGTGAAGATCACCTTCGTGCCGTCATTGTTGAAGGTCGCCGAGTGCCAGTAGGCAAAGCCGGTGTCGGTGACGACGTCGATGCGCTTGGGGTTCAGCGGATCGGCGATGTCGAATAGGATGCCGTTGCCCGAGCACGCGCCCGCCGCCAGCTTCAATGCGGGGAACACGGTGATGTCGTGGCACTGGTCGGTGCGCGAGGTGTTCTGGGTGCCGTCGCCGTGGTCGCCGCCCTTCCACAGGCCGGCGATCTCGCCGGTGGTCTCGTCGGCGAAGACGCGGGGGCTCTTGACGATCCGGGCCTTGGAGGGGTCCGCCACCGGAATCTCGATCACGTCGATCGAGAACAGCGCGGTGCGCGTGTCGCCCGGGGTGCCGCCGATGCAGCCCGCCAGTTCCTTCTCGTCGCGGATGCCGGCGGTGCCCGAGTTGTAGACGATGAGGCGCGTGTCGTCGGCGCTGACGATCGAGTGGGTGTGGCTGCCGCGGCAGGTCTGCACCCCGCCGACCTGCACCGGGCGGGCGAGATCGGAGATGTCGAAGATGCGAAGGCCGCGGAAGCGTTCCTCGTTGACCTTGCCCGGGGCGCCCTCGAGCCCGCAGTCGATCCGCCCGCGGGTCTGCTCGACGCTCATGACGAGGATGTTGCCCGCCACCGACACGTCGCCCTGCCCGCCGGGGCACACGACAGAGCTCATCAGGTTGGGCACGCCGTCGGCGCCGAGCTTGTAGATGTTGAAGCCGTGATAGGAGCCCGCGACCATGACATCGCCGAAGAAGGCCATGTCGGTGTTGGCGAAGTCGAGCAGCGGCGAACGCTCGGCGAATTCGGTGAGGTCTTCCTCCTCCCGCGCGGGCGGGGTGGCGGCCGGAGCGGTCCCGGCGGCGGGCGCGGGCGCGGCTTCGGCCTTCTCCTCCTTGCCCTTCTTGGGCGGCACCGGCGGGCGCAGGTCGGCGGGGTTGGCGGGGTTGAAGAAGCCCGCGGGCTTTCTCAGGCTCGCAACCTTGGTGAGGCCCATGATCGCCTCGCCGGCATTGTCGAAGCCCGCCGCAAGGCCCGAGCGCGGATCGCTCGAAAGGCTGGCGAGCAGCTTGTCCATCTTGCCGATCTCGGCCTTCTGCTCGCTCTCGACGTCGCCGACGAACTGGAACAGCACCGGATCGGCGGCGGTGCCGTCCTCGTCGAGCAGTGTCTCCACCATGTCGAGCGCGCCGTCGTGGTGGGCGATCATCAGGGTCAGGAACTTCCGGTCGAAATCGGTGCCCTTGGCCGCAGCCAGCGCCCTCATGTCCTCGGGCGAGGCCATGCCCTTCATCATGTGGTGCATGTGGTGGCCGTGGCCCTTCATCGCCGGGTCCTCGACCGGCTCGCCGCGCTCCTTGAGCCAGGCCCGCATGAAGGCGATCTCGTCGGCCTGCGAGGATTCGATCCGGCCGGCGATGGTCTTGAGTTCCTCGGTGTTGGTGCGGTCCTTGACCAGCTTCGCCATGTCGACCGCCTGCTGGTGGTGGACGATCATTTGCTGCATGAAGGCGACGTCCGACGGCGTGTAGCTCGCCTGCGCGAGCTTGGTCGCCTCGTCGGCGGAGAGCGTCCTGCTCGCCTTGCCCGGCGCGCCCGGCTGCACGATCGGAACGCTCTGCGCATGGGCGAGGCCCGAGGCGGAGAGCAGCAGGGCGGCAACGACGGCGCGCGCGGCGGCGCGGGTGGCGGTATCGGTCATGGATGGTCCCCTTGGATCGGTCTTGACCGCCAGACTGCCGCAGCCCCGCGTGCAGTCAAGTGCCTCCGAGGTGCCGCAAGAGCCCAATCGACGAACCTGCTATCATGGTCGAGCAAGGGCTTGCCGTGTCGCCCCGCGCCGACCGGCGGTGCGGCGAGCCGGTCGTGGGCGGCGCACCGTTCATCGCAAGCGGCAAATTGCCCCCTTGCCGCGCCGAGTCGGGCGTGGATAAGTCCGGCCGTTAAGCCCGCCGCAACCCTGTTGGAGTATTCTTTGCGCATGGCACGCCCCCGCTTCCTCGCCGTCCTGACCGGCCTTGCCGCCTCGCTCGCGGCGCTCGCCAGTCCGGCAGCGGCGAGCCAAGACGAGCTCCAGGCCACCTTCGACAGCACCTTCGGCACCCAGGTCCGCCAGCCGCAGAGCTTCGATGCGATCTACGCTTCGAGCTTCGAGCAGCGCATCGCCGATCTCGCCAATCCGGCGATGGGCCGCATCGGCGTTGCCGCCATTGACCTTGCCACGGGCGAGGAAGTGATGGTGCTCGGCGACCAGCTGTTCCCGATGGCCTCGACCAGCAAGATCGCGGTCGCCGCGACCTTCATGGAGCTGGTCGAGCAGGGCCGCTATTCGCTCACCAGCGAATTCCCGCTGATGATGCCCGTCGCCTCGGCCAAGTTCTCCTCGGCCCGCGCGCCGGTGCGTCCCGGGCAGTACATGCCGGCGATCGACCTGATCGAGATCATGATCACCCGCTCGTCCAACCCCGCCACCGACGCGCTGCTGGCGGCGGTCGGCGGGCCGCAGGCGGTCAACGCATGGATGCAGCGCAAGGGCATCGCGCCCTTCTCGATCAATCGCGACATCGCCACGCTGGTGCGCGACGACGGCGAATACAACCCCGCGACCCACATCGACACCCGGGATGCCGCCACCCCGCGCGCGATGGTGCGCCTGCTCGCGGGGCTCTACCGGGGCGAGTATCTCTCCGACGAGAGCCGCCGGGTGATCCTTTCCGCCATGAGCCGCACCGTCACCGGCAAGCGCCGTATCCCGGCGCATATCCCGCTCGAGGCGCGGGTCAGCCACAAGACCGGCTCGCTCAACAACACCTCGAGCGACATCGGCCTGATCGAATGTCCCGACGGGCGGGTGATCGCGGTCGCGATCTACGTCACCGGGCAGGGCAGCAAGCTCGCCCGCGAGGAGCGGATCGCCGCGATTGCGCGTGCGCTCTACGATGGCTTCGCGGTCAAGGCCCAGGCCAACCCGACCCGCAACTGGGCGAGCGCCCCCTACGCCACCGGCGGCTGACGCCCTTCCTCGCGGATAGCGGCCATGAAAAAGGGCGGCGCCTCGCGGCAGCCGCCCTTTTCCTTTTCCGTCCGCGGTGGCGGGGAGCGCCGGATTACTCGGCGGCTTCCTCGGCTTCCGCAGCCACGTTGGCGGCGTCGGCGGCGATTTCGTCGGCGGTGCGCTCGGCCGAGGCAGCGGCGCCGTCGGCAGCCGCTTCGACGTCGGTCGCGGTTTCGGTGGTCGCGCCTTCGATGGCTTCGCCCGCGCTGTCGGCATTGGCTTCGGCGTCGGCGGCCATCGCGTCGACGGCTTCTTCGGTTTCGGTTTCGGTGTTGTTGCTGCACGCGGCGAGGCCGAGCGCCGAGGTGGCGATGGCGGCAGCGAGGATGATCTTGCGCATGATGTGTTTCCTTATGTTCCTGCGGATGACACGCGACCCTTGCAGACGGGCGCGGCGACCGGGTTCTCTCTCGTCCGGTTCGTGTGCCAAGCTAGGGACGGGGCAGGGGCGTGACAAGATCAAATGAGGCAAGGCGCCTCAATCTTGCCGCAATTCGGCCACAATTCACACAAGAGGCGCCCGCCCAAACCTCTACCCGCACCCGCCCGCGCCTGCTAGCAGGCGGCATGGCCGATAAGCAGCATCTCTATCTCGTCGACGGTTCGTCCTACATCTTCCGGGCCTATCACCGCCTGCCGCCGCTGACGAACCCCGCAGGCACACCGGTTGGTGCGGTCTACGGCTACACGACGATGCTGTGGAAGCTCGCCGCCGATCTCGACGCGGCCGACGGCCCCACGCACCTCGCGGTGATCCTCGATGCGAGCGGCGTGAGCTTCCGCAACGAGCTTTACGAACACTACAAGGCCAACCGCCCCGAACCGCCCGAGGACCTGAAGCCGCAGTTCCCGCTGATCCGCGACGCCACCCGCGCCTTCAGCCTGCCCTGCATCGAGGTCGAGGGGCTGGAAGCCGACGACCTCATCGCCTCCTACGCCCGCGAGGCGCAGCGCCGGGGGTGGGACGTGACCATCGTCTCCTCCGACAAGGACCTGATGCAGCTGATCTCCGAGGTGGACGGCCCGGACGGTCCGGCCCGCATCGACATGCTCGACACGATGAAGAACCAGCGCATCTGGCTCCCCGAGGTCGAGGAGAAGTTCGGCGTCGGCCCGGAACTGGTGGGCGATGTGCTGGCGCTGATGGGCGATTCGGTCGACAACGTGCCCGGCATCTTCGGCATCGGCCCCAAGACCGCGAGCAAGCTGATTGCCGAGCACGGCTCGCTCACCGCCGCGCTCGATGCTGCCCCCGCGATGAAGGCCGGCAAGCTCAAGGAGCGCCTGATCGAAGGGCGCGGCGATGCCGAGCTTTCCAAGATCCTCGTCACGCTCAAGGAAGATTGCGACCTCCCCCAGCCGCTCGAGGAGATGAAGCTCGGCCCGGTCCCGCCCGCGCCGCTCGCGGCCTTCCTGACCGAGCACGGCTTCACCTCGCTGCTGCGTCGGCTGGATGCGGGGGCGGGGAGTCCGTCGCCTTCGGTGCAGCTCAATCCGCCCAAGCCCACCACCGCCGGGGCGAACGGTGCCGGGGCAGGGGAGGCGAACCGCCAGCCTCTCCCCGATTTCGCCGCGATCGACCACGCGGCCTACGAGACGGTGCAGACGATGGAGCGGCTCGAGGCGTGGATCGCGCGCGCCCGCGCCGCGCAGATGGTGGCGGTCGACACCGAAACCACCTCGCTCGATCCGATGCGCGCCGGGCTGTGCGGCATCAGCCTTGCCCTCGGCCCCAACGATGCCTGCTACATTCCCCTCGGCCACGGTGGCAGCGACATGTTCGCCGAGCGCCCCGAGCAGATCGAGGAGGCCGCCGCGCTCGCCGCGCTGAAGCCTCTGCTCGAGGACCAGGCGGTGCTCAAGGTGTTCCAGAACGGCAAGTACGATCTCAACATCCTCGCCCGGCGCGGGATCGCGGTCGCCCCCATCGACGACACGATGGTGATCAGCTTCGCGCTCGACGCAGGCCGCTCGGAGGAAGGCATCGGCGGCGGGCACGGGATGGACGAGCTGTCGCAGCGCCACCTCGGCCACACCCCGATCCCGTTCAAGGACCTGTGCGGCACCGGCAAGAAGGCGATCGGCTTCAACGAGGTGCCGCTCGAGCGCGCCACTGCCTATGCCGCCGAGGATGCCGACATCACCTGGCGGCTCCATTGCCACCTCAAGCCGCGCCTCGCCATCGAGGGCGGCAGCCGGGTTTACGAGCGCGTCGACCGCCCGCTGATCCCCGTCGTCGCCCGCATGGAGCGCGAGGGCATCAAGGTCGACCGCGCGCGGCTGGCGAAGCTGTCGGAGGAATTCTCGCGCGAGATCGCCCGGCTGGAGGGCGAGATCCACGCCGCCGCCGGGCAGGAGTTCACCGTCGGCAGCCCCAAGCAACTGGGCGACATCCTGTTCGACAAGCTCGGCTACCAGGGCGGCAAGAAGGGCAAGAGCGGGCAGTATTCGACCGACGTGACCGTGCTGGAGAAGCTCGCGGCGGAAGGCGCGCCCATCGCCCGGCTGGTGCTCGAATGGCGGCAGCTGGCGAAGCTGAAGTCGACCTATACCGATGCGCTTCAGGAGGCGATCAACCCCGATACGGGCCGCGTCCACACCAGCTACTCGCTCGTCGGCGCGCAGACCGGGCGGCTGTCATCGACCGATCCGAACCTCCAGAACATCCCGATCCGCACCGCCATCGGCCGCCAGATCCGCGAGGCCTTCGTGCCCGAAGCCGGCAACGTCCTGCTGGCGGCGGACTATTCGCAGATCGAACTGCGCCTCGCCGCGCACATGGCCGATGTCGCGAGCCTCAAGGAGGCCTTCGCCCACGGCGAGGACATCCACGCCCGCACCGCGCAGGAGATGTTCGGCGAGGTGACGCGCGACACCCGCGCCCGGGCCAAGACGATCAACTTCGCGATCCTCTACGGCATCAGCCGCTGGGGCCTCGCCGCGCGGCTCGAAGTCGAGCCGGACGAGGCGCAGGCGATGATCGACACCTATTTCCAGCGCTTCCCGGGCATCCAGAGGTATATCCACGAGACGCTCGAGAGCGTGCGGACGCGCGGCTATTCCGAGACGCTGTTCGGCCGCAAGACGTGGTTCCCGCGGATCAATTCCAAGAACCAGGCCGAACGGCAGGGCAGCGAGCGCGCCGCGATCAACGCGCCGATCCAGGGCACCAGCGCCGACATCATCAAGCGCGCGATGGCGCGGATGCTGCCTGCCTTGGCCGAGGCGGGGCTGCACGATGTGCGGATGCTGCTGCAGGTGCACGACGAACTGGTGTTCGAGCTGCCCGAAGCCCGCGTCGAGGCCGCCACGCCGATCATCCGGCAGGTGATGGCCGAAGCCGCGCTGCCTGCGGTGGAACTGACGGTGCCGCTCGGGGTCGAGATCGGCACCGGGCTGTCGTGGGACGCGGCGCATTAGGCACCGCGCGCGCGGAAGCCCGCATCAATCGTGCTTTTTCTCCCGCGTCGGGGTCAGCATCTCGGGCGAGAGGAAGCCGATCGGCTGCACCGCCGCCGCGCGCTTCTTCAGCTCGCCGCGCATCTTGAGGTATTCGCTCTCCATCTCGGGCGTCACCGTGGCGCGCGAATCCTTGAGCGCGGCGGCGAAGTCGCGGCCCTCGACCGCGCTCACCTCGCCCCCCACGCGGCGCAGGGCGGCTAGGCCCGCACGGCGCACGAGGTCTTCGAGGTCCGCCCCGGTGAAGCGGTCGGTCTCGGCGGCAAGGCCCGCCAGATCGACATCCTCGCCCAGCGGCATCTTCGCCGTGTGGATCTTCAGGATGTGCTCGCGCCCAGCCTTGTCGGGGGTGCCCACATAGACCAGCTCGTCGAAGCGGCCGGGGCGCAGCAGGGCGGGATCGACGAGCGTCGGCCGGTTGGTGGCGCCGATCACCACCACCGATTGCAGCTCCTCCAGCCCGTCCATCTCGGCGAGGATGGTGTTGACCACCCGCCCCGTGACCTGCGGCTCGCCCTGCCCGGAGCCGCGCGCGGGGACCAGCGAATCGATCTCGTCGATGAAGACCACGCAAGGCGCGACCGCGCGGGCGCGGGCGAAGAGGCGGGCGATCTGCTGCTCGCTCTCGCCGTACCATTTCGACAGCAGGTCGCTGGATTTCATCGAGATGAAGTTCGCCTCCGCCTCCTTGGCGACGGCCTTGGCCAGCAGGGTCTTGCCGGTGCCCGGTGGGCCGTAGAGCAGGAAGCCCTTGGCCGGGCGGATGCCGAGGCGGCGGAAGGCGTCGGGGTTCTTGAGGGGAAGCTCGATCCCCTCCTTCAGCCTGTCGACCGAATCGCCCGCACCGCCGATGTCGTCCCAGCCGATGTTCGGCACCTGCACCATCACCTCGCGCATCGCCGAGGGCTGGACGCGCTTGAGGGCGGAGAGGAAATCGTCGCGGGTGACGCACAGGTCTTCCAGCACCTCGGGCGGGATGGTGCGTTCGTCGAGGTCGAGGCGCGGCATGATACGGCGCACCGCCTCGATTGCGGCCTCGCGGGCCAGCGCGGCGATATCCGCGCCGACGAAGCCGTGGGTGACGCGGGCGAGTTCGTCGAGGTCGACGGCCTGCTCAAGCGGCATCCCGCGGGTGTGGATCGCGAGGATCTCGCGCCGCCCGCGCTGGTCGGGGACGCCGATCACGATCTCGCGGTCGAAGCGGCCCGGACGGCGCAACGCCTCGTCGATGGCATCGGGACGATTGGTCGCTGCGATGACAACGAGGTTGGCACGCTGCTCCAGCCCGTCCATCAGCGTCAGCAGCTGGGCGACGAGGCGCTTCTCCGCCTCGCCCGGCACCTGGGTGCGCTTGGGAGCGATCGAATCGATCTCGTCGATGAAGATGATTGCGGGTGCGGCGCGGGTCGCCTCCTCGAACACCTCGCGCAGGCGCTTCTCGGATTCGCCATAGCCCGAGCCCATGATCTCGGGCCCGTTGATGGTGAAGAACTCGGCGTCGCTCTCGTTCGCGACGGCCTGCGCAAGGCGGGTCTTGCCGGTGCCCGGCGGGCCGTGGAGCAGCACACCCTTGGGCGGCTCGACCCCGAGGCGGATGAAGAGTTCGGGATAGCGCAGCGGCAGCTCGACCATCTCGCGCAGGGCGCGGATGGTCTCCTCCATCCCGCCGACATCGTCATAGTTGACGACGGCGCGGCCATCGCGCGGTTCCTCGAACTCGGCGCGCAGCTCGACCTCGGTGTTCTCGTCGATGTGGACGATGCCCTTGGGGCTGGTCGAAGCCACGGTGAGGCGGATCTGGGTCAGGGCATAGGCCGGCGCGCGCAGCAGCTGGCGCACGTCGGCGGGCATGTTCTGCACCGGCTGCTGGCCGGTGGTGGCGACGAGGTCGCCGGCGACCAGCGGGCGGCGGAAGAAGTTGCGCTTCAAGGCCTGGGTCGGCCCCTGGAGCCGCATCTCGCGCTGGGCGGGGGCGAAGACCACGCGGGTGGCGGGGCGCGATTCGCCGCGGGCGATCTCGACATGCTCGCCCGACCCCCCTTGCGCATTGCCGCGCTGCAGGCCGTCGAGGCGCACCACGTCGAGCGCATCGTCCTCGGGGTAGGCGGCCATGGCGATCGCGGCGGTGACGCGCTTGCCCCGGATCTCGACCACGTCGCCCTCGGTGATCCCGAGCTTCTGGAAGGCGCTGCGCGGCATCCGCGCGATCCCGGCGCCGGATTCCTCCTGCCGCGCAGGGGCGACCTGGAGCCGGACGGTGCGGGCGGGGGCGGCGGTTTCGGCGTCGGCCATCGGGCGTTCCTGTGCTGGGGTTGCAGGACCGATAGCTAGGAAGCGCGCCAATCGAATGCAATCGGCGGCGCGGCGGGCGGGGCTGGTGGCCGGACCGCAGGCAAGAAAAAAGCCCGGCACGAGGCCGGGCTTGAAAAGTTTGGGAGAGGATGCCTGAAAGGCAGCTTCTTAATGGCGCAAACCGGGACATTGTGCAAGTGCGAAAGATACCCGGAAAGATGCAAAGAACGCAATCAAGTGCCTTAACGATGCAAGTTTGTGCGCAAACTTGCAAATTGCTGCCTATTTTGGTGGCAATCGCTCAAAGAGTGGGCACGAATGGCGCCTCCAGACCCTATTGCATCGCAACATGAATCGCGATTCGACTTTGTCGTGCGCGCGGGCGTGACAGCCTCGCCGGAACGCACTAATCACTGCCTGTCCCCGAGAGAGGGATCGTCCTTGCACGATACAACAGATAGCAGGCAGGCCCGATGACCAAGCTCTATCCCGATGCCGCCAGCGCGCTCGAGGGCGTGCTGCGCAACGACATGCTGATCGCCGCCGGAGGCTTCGGCCTTTGCGGCCTCCCCGAAAGACTGCTCGACGCGATTCGCGACAGCGGCGTGACCGGCCTGACCTTCGCCAGCAACAATGCCGGGATCGACAACGAGGGCATCGGCAAGCTGCTGCGCACGCGGCAGGTCAGGAAGATGATCAGCTCCTATGTCGGCGAGAACAAGGAGTTCGAGCGGCAGTATCTGGCCGGCGAGCTGGAAGTCGAGTTCTGCCCGCAGGGCACGCTGGCCGAGCGGATGCGGGCCGGGGGCGCGGGCATTCCCGGCTTCTACACCCGCACCGGCGTCGGCACCGAGGTCGCCAAGGGCAAGGAGCACAAGGACTTCCCCGATCGCGACGGGGTGATGCAGACCTATATCCTCGAACACGGCATTTTCGCCGACCTGTCGATCGTCAAGGCGTGGAAGGCCGACGAGACCGGCAACCTCGTGTTCCGCAAGACCGCGCGCAATTTCAACCTGCCCGCCGCGACCTGCGGGAAGATCTGCGTGGCCGAGGTCGAGGAGGTGGTGCCGGCGGGCAGCCTCGATCCCGACCAGATCCACCTTGCCGGCGTCTTCGTGAACCGCATCGTCTGCGGCGCGCCCTACGACAAGAAGATCGAGTTCCGCACCGTGCGGGAACGGGAGGCCGCGTGATGACGAAGCGCAATCTCGTGCTTCTGCCGCTGCTGGCCCTCGCCGGGACAGCCTTGAGCGGCTGCGTGGCGGTGGCGATCCCGGCGCTGGCCGGGTCGGCACTCGCGGGCCGCGAGATCGTCGGCCCGGGCGATGAAGACGACGCGGCGCGGCAGGCCCCGAGCCCTGCACCCGCTCCGGCTCCCGTGGCGGCTCCCGCCCCGCCGCGCGCGCCTGCGCCGGTTGCTTCGGCACCGGCGGCCGCCTCGCCTGCCTCTGCTCCCGCGCCCGCCGTGGTGGCTGCGGCTCCCGCGCCCCAGCCCGCGGCCGCGGAAAACACCCCCGCGACCGACACGACCCGCACCACCGGCTTTGCCCGGCTGGTCCGCTATGGCCGCGCCGTGTCGCTCTCCCGCGGGCCCGAGACGGGGATGCTGTCGGCCATGCTCAGCGATCCCTACGCGCTCGACGGCCAGCGCCGCCGCTGTGCGCCCGGCGTGCAGCCGGTGGTCCTGATCGACCTCGATCCTGCCGGCGGGGTCTTTGCGGTGCCCGCGACGCCCGCCCGGCGGCAGAGCACGATCCTCGGTTTCGCCGTGCTGCGCGAGGCGCGCGTGGTGATCGCATGGATCTCCGATCTCCCGGTCGAGCAGTCCGGCGCCCTGCGCGACGCGCTCGCGCAGTCGGGCCTTGATCCGCGCGGCGAGGACATCATCTCGCTGCGCCGTGACGAGGACAAGCAGACCCGGCGCGAGAGCCTCGCGGCGACCTCCTGCATCATCGCCATCGGCGGCGACGAACGCCCCGATTTCGACGACCGTTTCCGCTACCTGAAGACCCCCGAAGCCGGCGCGCTGCTCGAGCCGATCATCGGCGACGGCTGGTTCTTCACCGATCCGCTGCTGACCGCCGAGGGAGACACGGCACCATGACGACGACGCTTGCCCCCGGCTGGACCCGCGACGACATGGCGGCGCGCGCCGCCCGCGAATTGAAGGACGGCTATTACGTCAACCTCGGCATCGGCATCCCGACGCTGGTCGCCAACCACATCCCCGAAGGGATGATGGTGACGCTCCAGAGCGAAAACGGGATGCTCGGCATCGGGCCGTTCCCCTATGACGACGAGGTCGATCCCGACCTCATCAATGCGGGCAAGCAGACCATCAGCGAGCTGCCGCACAGCGCCTATTTCGACAGCGCGACGAGCTTCGCGATGATTCGCGGCGGGCATATCGACCTGACCGTGCTGGGTGCGATGGAGGTGGCGGAGAACGGCGACATCGCCAACTGGATGATCCCGGGCAAGATGATCAAGGGCATGGGTGGGGCGATGGACCTCGTCGCGGGCGTCAAGAAGATCATCGTGGTGATGGACCACACCGCCAAGGACGGGACGCCGAAGTTCATCCCCGCCTGCACCCTGCCGCTGACCGGCGCGGGGGTGGTCGACATGATCATCACCAACCTCGCCGTGTTCCAGCGCCCCGCCAAGGGCGAGCCCTTCCGCCTCATCGAGATGGCGCCGGGTGTCACCGCAGAGGACATCGCCGCCACCACCACCGCCCATTACGTGGTCTGATGCTGCGTGCGGCGGCGCTTGGCGTTCTCGCGCTTGCAGGGGTGATCGGCGGGATGCTGGCCTTCGTGTCCCCGCCGCGGCTGCTGTCGCATTACGACCGGCTGGCGGGCGGGCGCGAGGGCTCGTACCCGGCGGCGGAGGGCGTGCCCTTCGGCAGCCACGGGCAGAGGCTCGACATCTGGGCGCCCAACGACATGGCGAAGGCGCCCTTGCCGGTGGTGATCTTCTGGTACGGCGGCGGCTGGGCCAAGGGGGATCGCACCTCCTATGCTTTCGCCGGGCGCGCGCTGGCGAAGGCCGGATTTCTCGTGGTCATCCCCGATTACCGCAAGGTGCCGCAGGTGCTCTTTCCCGCCTTCCTCGAGGACGGGGCCGAGGCGGTGGCGTGGGTGGAGGACAACATCGCCCGCTATCGGGGCGATCCGGCACGGGTGGCGGTGATGGGCCATTCGGCGGGAGCCTGGCAGGCGGTGATGCTGGCGCTGGATGCCGAGCGGCTGGCGGCGGCAGGGGCTGACCCTGCGACCATCAAGGCGGGCGTGGGCCTCTCCGGCCCCTACGACTTCCACCCCTTCACCTCCGAGCGCGCCATCGCCGCCTTCAGCCAGTGGCCGCGCCCGGAGGAGACCCAGCCGATCGCCTTCGCCCGCAAGGATGCGCCCCCGCTGCTGCTCGTCACTTCGGACGGCGACGAGACGGTGCGGCCGAAGAACGCCAACAACCTCGGCGCGCGGCTGCGCGAACTCGGCGCGCCGGTGGAGGTGAGGAACTACGGCCCGCTCGATCACGAGGAGGTGGTGATGGCGCTCTCGGTGCCGTTCCGGGGCAAGGGGCCGGTGCTGGCGGACAGCGTTGCCTTTCTGAAGCGGCATCTGGGGGAATAGGTGATGTGGTTCCCTGAACCACGCAACCCCGACGCGCCGCTGGCGGGGCTCAAGGTGGTCGAGCTCGCCCGCGTTCTGGCGGGGCCGTTCTGCGGGCAGATACTCGCCGATCTCGGCGCGGACGTCATCAAGGTCGAAAGCCCGGAGGGCGACGGCACCCGCCTCTGGGGCCCGCCTTGGGTCGAGCGCACCGATGCGCAGGGCAAGGTCCACCGCGAGGCCGCCTATTACCACGCCTGCAACCGCGGCAAGCGTTCGATCATCGCCGACTTTGCCAAGGCCGACGATCTCGACCGCGTGAAGGCCCTGATCGCCGGGGCGGACGTGGTGATCGAGAACTTCAAGACTGGCAGCCTCGCCAAGTTCGGCCTCGACTACGCTGCTTGCGCCGCCGCCAATCCGGGCCTCGTCTATTGCTCGATCACCGGCTTCGGCCTCACCGGCCCCCGCGCGCACGAGGCGGGTTACGACTTCGTGGTGCAGGGGATGAGCGGCTTCATGTCGCTGACTGGCGAGCCCGAGGGGCATCCGGTCAAGATGGGCATCTCGATCAGCGACCTATCCACCGGCGTCTGGGCGGCGAACGGTATCCAGGCCGCGCTGTTGATGCGGGCGCGCACGGGGAAGGGCCAGCAGGTCGACATCAGCCTGATGGATTCATCGGTGGCGCTGCTGTCCAACCAGGCGACCTATTTCCTCACCACGGGCGAGAACCCGCCGCGCATGGGCAATGCCCACGCCCAGGTCGCGCCCTACGGGGTCTTCGCGGTGAGCGACGGGCACGTGATCCTCGCGCCCGCCAATGACGGGCTGTTCCACAAGCTGATGGACCTGCTCGGCCTCGCGCATCTCAAGGCCGATCCGCGCTTCCTCGCCAACGGCGACCGGACGGCGAATGCCAAGGCGCTGGACGCGGAGATCGCTGCGGCGACTGCCTCATGGACCAAGCAGGGCCTGCTCGACGCCTGCCACGCGGCAGGGGTTCCGGCCGGCCCGATCAACCGGCTGGACGAGGTATTCGCCGACCCGCAGGTGGTGGCGCGGGGCCTCAGGGTGGAACTCGGCGGGATGCCGGGGGTACGCAGCCCCTTCGTCTTCTCCGATGCCGAACTGGCGCTCGACCGGCCCTCGCCGATCCACGGGGAGCACGGTTAGGCGAGCGCCCTTGCGCCTGCGCGCCACAGCCGCTCGAAGGGCCCCTGCCCCAAGCGCGCCAGCCACGGCGGCGACCACAGCAGCATTGCCGCCACCGGCACCAGGGCGAGCGCGACAGCCTGCCAGCGGGTGACATTGCCGAACAGGCCGAGGCCCCAGCTGGCGAAGATCGCCGACAGGATCACGCTGGTCATCAGATAATTGGTCAGCGACAGCCTGCCCGCCGCGGCGAGCCTTGCGGTCAGGCCCTTGTCCCTCGTGAGGAAAGCCATTGCCAGCGCGGCGTAGCTCGTCGCCAGGGCGACATCGAAGGGGGCGGAGAGCACCAGCGCCACTGGCCCCACCAGCGCGGCGGGAAAGCCGCTCGCGACCAGCCAGCCGGCGAGTGCCAGCAGCCCCGGCAGCGCCACCAGCGCGGCGAGGCCCGCCAGGCGCTGGAGGCGGAAGGTGCGCCACTCGCCCTTCAGCATCCCGCCCCGCCACAGCCCCATGCCGAGCGCGATCGCCGCCAGGTTGAGCGGCAGCGAGGCCACCAGCGCCGTCATCTGACCCGGGATCCCGAGGCTGCGGCGCACCACCCGCTCGCCCAATCCCTCGCGCCCCTGTTCGAGCAGCATGGCGATGGTCGCCGTGTCGCGGCCGAACTGGCGCTCGGCCCAGAGCAGCGGGTCGGAACCCCATTGCTCCATGTAGAACATGACCAAGGGGGTCCCCAGCGCTGTCATGCCGAGGGCCAGGTGGATGCAGACAAGGCCGAGGGCGACCTTGACGAGCGCCTGCGCGGAAAGCCCCGCCAGCAGCGGCAGGGCCAGCCCCGCGAGTGCGTAGGCGCGCAGCACGTCGTTGCTGGCGAAGAGGATCGCGTGGGCAAGGCCGATCGCGAACAGAACGATCATGCGGGCATAATGCGCCCGCCACGGCCTCGCTCCCCCGCGCTCGATCAGGATCAGGCAGCCCGCCCCGAACAGCATCGCGAACAGGGTGCGGAACTTGTCCTCGATGAAGACGAAGCTTCCCAGCCACACCCAGTAATCGGCGGGGCCGGTGGCGCCATAGCTCATCGGGTTGTAATAGGCGGGTGCCGGCAGGGCGAAGGCGAGGACGTTCATCCCCACGATCCCGGCCACCGCGATCCCGCGCAGCGCATCGAGCGCGAGGATGCGGTCAGGGGGCGGTGAGGGTGCCGTCATGGACAGCACCCTTAACCGAAAATCAGGCGAGCGCAGCCTTGAGATCGTCGACCAGGTCGAGCCGCTCCCACGGGAAGAAGTCGCCCTCGGCGGTGCGGCCGAAATGGCCATAGGCGGCGGTCGGCTGGTAGATCGGCTTGTTGAGGCCGAGATGCGTGCGGATCGCGCGCGGGGTCAGCCCGCCGAGCTTGGCGATGCCGAGGATCGCCTGTTCGATCTTGTCGTCGCCGACGGTGCCGGTGTCATGGGTGTCGACATAGAGCGACAGCGGCTCCGACACGCCGATCGCATAGGCGATCTGGATGGTGCAGCGCGTGGCAAGGCCCGCGGCGACCACGTTCTTGGCGAGGTAGCGGGTGATGTAGGCCGCCGAACGGTCGACCTTGGTCGGGTCCTTGCCGCTGAACGCGCCGCCGCCATGCGGGGCCGCGCCGCCGTAGGTGTCGACGATGATCTTGCGACCGGTCAGGCCCGCGTCGCCATCCGGGCCGCCGATCTCGAAAGCACCCGTCGGGTTGATGTAATACTTGGTCCCGCGCAGCAGCACGGGCGGGATCACGTCCGCGACGACCTTCTTCACATAGGCTTCGAGCTCGGCATACTTGGCCGGGTCGGCATGGTCGCCGGTCAGGCAGTAGCCCTGCTTGTGCTGGGTCGAGACGACCACCGCGGTCGCAGCCACCGGCAGCGAGCCTTCGTAGCGCAGGGTCACCTGGCTCTTGGCGTCGGGTTCGAGGAAGGGCGCGGCGCCCGAGTGGCGGTCGGCGGCCATGCGCTCGAGGATCTTGTGACTGTAGTAGAGCGTGGCCGGCATCAGGCCCGGGGTCTCGTCGGTGGCGTAGCCGAACATGATGCCCTGGTCGCCCGCGCCTTCATCCTTGTTCGCGCCCGCGTCCACGCCCTGCGCAATGTGGGCGGACTGGCCGTGAAGGTTGTTCTCGAAGCGGAAGGACTCCCAGTGGAAGCCCTCCTGTTCGTAGCCAATGCGCTTCACCGTCGCGCGAACGACCTGCTCGATCTCCTCCTTGGCGCCCGGAGCCCAGTAGTCGTTGTCCTTCCACTCCTCGCGGCCGTGCTCGTAGACGCCCTTGCAGCGAATCTCGCCCGCCAGCACCACCAGCTGGGTGGTGGTCAGGGTTTCGCAGGCGATGCGCGCCTCGGGGTCCTTCGACAGGAACAGGTCGACGATGGCGTCGGAAATCTGGTCGGAGACCTTGTCGGGATGGCCTTCCGACACGCTTTCGGAGGTGAACAGGTAGTTGGTGCGCATGAATTCCCCCGGGGGCTGAAAGTGCGGTGCGACGCGGGGGAAGATGACCTTATAGAGATATAAGGAAACCTTTATGTCCCGCTGTGTCGCTGTCCGCCCTAGCCGCGCGCGCGGGCAAGCGCAAGCACTCTCGGCAGGGCGAGGCCCAGCGCGATCAGCAGCGCCGCCCAGGCCAGCGTCAGGCCATGGCCCCACCGCGCGAACAGCGTCGGCGGAGCGGCGGCAGGGACGAAGCCTTCGAGCTTGTCGGCCTTGCCCATGCCGATCGTCCCGCGCACCACGCCGTTGGCGTCGATCACCGCGCTGATCCCGGTGGTGGTCGAGCGCAGCACCGGCAGCCCCTCCTCGATCGCCCGCATCCGCGCCTGCGCGAGGTGCTGTGGCGGTCCCCACGCGCCGAACCAGCCGTCGTTCGAGGGGTTGAAGATGTAATCGGGGCGATTCGCGTCCTCGGCGACCGCGCCCGAGAAGACGATCTCGTAGCAGATCATCACCCCCGCCTTGCCGTGCTCGCCAAGATCGAGCGTGCGCGGGCCGGGGCCGGGGAGATAGTCGATGCTCCCCGCCACCAGCCGCGACAGGCCGAGCGGTTCGAGGATCGGGCGCATCGGCAGGTATTCGCCATAGGGCACGAGGTGCGCCTTGTCGTAGCCGCCGACAATGGCGCCCGCGCCATCGATCGCCATGACCGAATTGCGCGCGCTGACGGCCGCAGGGATGCCATCGGGACGGACGCCGATGTTGAGATTGACCACGCCCGTCAGCAGGGTCGATTGCGGGCCGATCACCTTGCCGATGCGCTTGCGGGCGAGCACCGGATCGCCGCCCGCCGTCATCTGGAAATAGTAGCGGTCCGGGTAGCCCTCCTCGAGATAGTCCGGCACCGCGCTTTCCGGCCACAACACGATGCGCGACTGGTTCTGGCCGGGCGCGGTGAGGCGGGTGAGGCGCGCGAACTGCTCCTCGAACTTGGAGCCGTCGTTGATCTCGGACTGCGGGATATGGGGCTGGACGAGGGTGTATTCGACCGGGTCGGCGGGCTGCGTCACCTCGACATGCAGGCTCGGCGCGACCATCAGCGCGGTGAGGGCCAGAGCACCGCCGGCAGAAATCAGCCAGCGCCGCGAGGCGAGCGCGGCCAGCAGCATCGCGGCGATCAGCAGCGCCAGTCCGGACAGGGCATAGGTGCCGGTGAAGGGGAGCAGCCGCGCCATCCCCGGCGTGTCCCACGTCCCCAGCAGCATCAGCCCCACGGGCGGCCAGGGGTAGCCGGTGAACACCCAGCCGCGCAGCCATTCGGTGACGATCCACGCACCCGCCAGCACCAGTCCGAAGGCCCACAGCGGACGTTTCCGCGCCAGCCCGTGCGCGGCGAGCGCGGCGAGGGCGGGATACCACGCGAGGTAGATGCACAGGAGCGGCACCGCGAGCCACCCGAGGAATTCGGGCATCTTGGCCTGATGGGTGAAGGCGGTCGCGATCCAGTTGTTGGCGAGCGTCAGGTGCGCCCAGCCGAACCACCAGCCGCGCCACAGCGCCTGCCGCCAGCCTTCGGCGGAATGGATCAGCCACACGAACCCCGCCAGCGCGGCGAGGCCCAGCGGCCAGAGGTGCAGGGGGGGATAGGCGCAGGCTGCGACCAGCCCGAGCAGGATCGCCGCCAGCGCAGGCCGGCGCTGCGCCAGCGCGGGCACTGCCGCCAGCCGCTCCATCATGAACCTTACTCGACGGTTTCGAGCGCGCCGCTGTCACCGCCCGCGTCGTCACCGCGGATCGAGGGCGGGAGGATCGAGCTGTCGATGCCGCGCTGTTCGCCGGCGCCATCTGCGTCAGGCGCGCCCTTGCGGGGCTTGCGGCCGCGGGCGGGCTTCGCATCGCCGCGTTCGCTGCGCTCCGGACGCTCGGCGCGCTTCTCGCTGCGCTCGGGCCGGTCGGTACGATTGCCGTCACGCTCCTTGCGCGGCTGGCGCCGCTGGCCGCGCTGGCGCCCCTCGCCGCGATTGTCGTCACGCTCGTCGCCACGGGTCTCGCCGCCATCCTCGGCAAGGAAGCTCTCGCCTTCCTGCCCCGGCTCGCCCTCGGTCACGTCGGCATTGCCGGCCGTGTCGGGCTGCTCGTAGGGCGAGCGCGTCGGCGTGTCGCCGCGGCGGCCGAAGTCGAAATCGTCCTCGAAGTCCTCAGTGCTTTCGCGCTCGTCATTGCGCCGCTGCCCGCCGCCGCCGCGCTGTTCGTCCTGGCGGGCCTTGTTGTCGGCGATCACGCGGAAGTAGTGGTCGGCGAACTGGAGGTAGTATTCCATCTGCACCCGGTCGCCGTTGTGCTGGGCGTCCTGGGCGAGCTTCTTGTACTTGTCGAGCATCTGCGGGGCATTGCCGCGCGCCCGGCTGTCGATCCGGTTGAGCTGGGCGCCATTGCCGCCCTGGTTGCGGTTGCCGCGACCGCGACGCCGGTTGTTGCGATTGTTATTCAAGGAAAACGTTCCTTATCAGCGACCTGGCGCGAAAAAATCCACTGCACCCGCGGTCTGAAGACCCCTTGCCCATGCGCCACGCCTGGCCGTGCCGAGACGTGCCGCGTGCTCCGCGCTGCCGCTGCCGGGGGCTTACCCTGACGGCCGTCTCAGCTGAGTTTAGGAGCTTGGCCCAGCGGTTTGCGCCCTTCGCAATCCATCTGGCCTGACACCGACGTAGCGATGCAAAAGGGGTTTGCCAAGCCTTTGCCGCGCTTTTCTCTCACGTCAGGATCAGCGCGCGGGGCCGCCCGGCAAGGTCGCGGCGCAGCTCCACCGCAAATCCCGAGGCCTGCGCGAGGGCCCCCACCGGCTCGGCCTGATTCGCGCCGATTTCCAGGATCGCAGCCGCCTGCGGGTTCATCAGCGCGCGCAGCTGGGGGATGAGGATGCGGTAATCGTCGAGCCCTTCCGGCCCGGCGAAAAGTGCGCCGGCGGGCTCGAAGTCGCGCACCTGTGGGTCGAGCGCGGCGGTGTCCTCGACATAGGGCGGATTGCAAAGGATCAGGTCGAATGTGCCGAGGTCGTCGGCCCACCCCGCCACGCGCCAGTCGTGTAGGCGGAACGCCGCGCGCTCGGCCAGCCCGAGCGATTCCGCATTCCCTTCGGCAACGGCCAGCGCCCCCGGCGAGGCGTCGATGCCCACCCCCTGCCAGGCGGGCCGGTTCGCCAGCACGGCCAGCAGCAGCGCCCCTGTGCCCGTGCCGAGGTCGATCGCGCGGCCCTCCGGCCCCGTCCGCTCCAGCGCCGTGTCGACCAGCGTCTCGCTGTCGCCGCGCGGGATCAGGGTGGCGGGGCTGACGGCGAGGTTGAGGCCGAAGAACTCCGCCGTTCCGGTGATGTAGGCGACCGGCTCATGCCCCGCGCGCCGCTCCACCAGCGCGGGGAAACCCTCCGGCGCGGGGTCGCGCATCGCCTTCAGCAGCATGTCAGAGCGGGTCAGGCCCAGCGCGTGCGCCATCAGCAATTCGGCATCTAGCCGCGCCGTGTCGCTGACGGTGGCGAGCGCCTCGGCAGCAGCGCGGATGGCTTCGCCGACGGTCATAGCCGAATCCGCGGTCGGCGATTTCCGGCTCCCGTTCGCCTCGAGCGAAGTCGAGAGGCCGCTACGCCATGTGTCTCGACTACGCTCGACACGAACGGGGTGGCAAAGCGTTTCACTCGGCCAGCGCCGCCAGCCGCTTGCCCTCGTCCTCGGCGATCAGGGCGTCGACCAGTTCGGCGAGGCCCGGCCCGGCGAGCACTTCCTCCAGCTTGTGCAGCGTCAGGCCGATGCGGTGATCGGTCACGCGGCCTTGCGGGAAGTTGTAGGTGCGGATGCGCTCCGAACGGTCGCCGCTGCCGACCATCGCCTTCCGCGCCTCGGCCTCGGCGCCCTGGGTGGCCTCGCGCTGGGCGTCGTAGAGGCGCGTGCGCAGCACCTGCATCGCCTTCTCGCGGTTCTTGTGCTGGCTGCGCCCGTCCTGGCAGGTGACGACCGTGCCGGTCGGCAGGTGGGTGATGCGCACCGCCGAATCGGTGGTGTTGACGTGTTGGCCCCCGGCCCCTGAGGCGCGGTAGACGTCGATCTTGAGGTCCTTGTCCTCGATCTGCACGTCGACCTCATCCGGTTCCGCCAGCACCGCGACGGTCGCCGCCGAGGTGTGGATGCGCCCCCCGCTCTCGGTGACGGGGACGCGCTGGACGCGGTGGACGCCGCTTTCGAACTTCAATTTGGCGAAGACGCCGGTGCCGGTGACGTTGGCGATGACTTCCTTGTAGCCGCCGATGTCGCTGGCGTTGATGCTGACGGGTTCGACCCGCCAGCCCTGCTCGGCGGCGTAGCGTTCGTACATCCGGTAGAGATCGGCGGCGAACAGCGCGGCCTCGTCGCCCCCCGTGCCGGCGCGGATTTCGAGCATCGCGGGCTTGGCGTCGGCGGAATCGCGCGGCAGCAGCGCGATGGCGAGGCGACGTTCGAGATCGGGGAGGCTGGCCTTGAGGTGGGCAAGCTCCTCCTCGGCCATCGCCTTCATCTCCGGATCGGCGAGCATCTCGGAAAGCCCCGCCATCTCCTCGCGCGCGGCCTTCACCTCGGCGGCGATCTTGGCGACCGGCTCCAGCTCCGCATAGTCGCGGCTGGCGCGCACGAAGGCCTCGCCCTCGAGCGTGCCCGAGGCCATGCGCGCTTCCAGCTCCGCAAAGCGGTGCGCGATCTGGTCAAGGCGTTCGGGGGGGATTTGCATTTCCAAGCTCTCTTAATCGTCATGCTGAACTTGTTTCAGCATCCGTTTGTCCGTTTCGGGCCGCAGTGGATGCGGCGCGATGGACCCTGAAACAAGTTCAGGGTGACGAGGGGCGCTACCGATGGATGCCAATCACCCCCAGCACGTCGACGGCGAGATCATCTCCTGAGTAGCGGTGCTCCAAATTGGGCTGAAGCGATAGAATTACCCGGTGGGGGCGCTTCATGGCTTTGTCGTAGCGTTTCCTCGGCGAGCCTGAGGCGACGAGTTCTGCCGAGTATCCCGCAGAACGGACCGCACGCACGTGTCCAATCGCCTCGGCAAGCCGCGCATCATCCTCAACCACAATGATGAGGTCGGCAGGCTCCTCCTCCCGCGCCCCCACCAGCATCGCCAGCCGCTCGATCCCTGCCGCCCAGCCAACGGCAGGTGTCGGCGCGCCGCCAAGCGATTCCATCAGCCCGTCATAGCGCCCGCCGCCGAGCACCGTGCTCTGCGAGCCGAGCGCAGCCGCCGAGGCGCTGCTTTCGTCGGGGATGAACTCGAAGGCGGTGTGGCGGTAGTAGTCGAGGCCGCGCACGAGGCTTTCGGCGCGCACCCACTTCACGCGCGCCGCATCCAGCCCGCTGGTGACCGCCGCGAAGAAGGCGCTCGCCTCTTCCGACAGGAAGGCGTCGATCCTCGGCGCGTCGGCGAGGAAGGGCCGGTCGCGCGGGTCCTTGGAATCGAGAATCCGCAGCGGGTTCTTTTCGAGCCGCTCCTGCGACTCTTCCGACAGCTCGCCCTTCACCGCGCGGAAGTAGTCGATCAGCGCCGCCCGCCACGCCTCGCGGCTGGCCGCGTCGCCGAGCGTGTTGAGGTGCAGGGTCACGTCGTGGATGCCCAGCTCCTTCAGCAGCTGATCCGCCATCGCCAGCAATTCGACATCCGCCTGCGGTTCGCCCGCGCCGATCACCTCGGCGTCGATCTGGTGGAACTGGCGGTAGCGGCCCTTCTGCGGGCGCTCGTAGCGGAACAAGGGCCCGTGGGTCGCGACCTTCAGCGGCGCATATTGCTGCCAGCCGTTGGTGAGGAAGGCGCGCGCGATCCCCGCCGTGAACTCCGGGCGCAGGGTCAGGCTCTCCCCGCCGCGGTCCTCGAAGGAATACATCTCCTTCGACACCACGTCGGTCGTCTCGCCCAGCGAGCGCGCGAACACCTCGGTCTTCTCGAACACCGGCATTTCCACCCGGCGGAAGCGGTAGAGGCGGCGCACACGCTCGAAGGTTTCGACCACGAAGGCGAAGGCCTCGGCCTCGGCGCCGAAGATGTCCTGGGTGCCGCGGATGGCCTGCGGGGTTTTCTTGCTCATGACGCCCGCGCGATTAGGCCCACACAGCCCCTTTCGCAATCCTGTGACACGCATTAAGGGCGGCGCAAAGTCGCGTTCCAACCTCTCCGCCGCAAGCGAAAACGCGCGGCCAACCACAAGGGAGAACCCATGCGCATCGACAAGATCCCCACCGGCGTCAATCCGCCCGACGATCTCAACGTCATCATCGAAGTGCCGACCGGCGGGGAGCCGGTGAAGTACGAATTCGACAAGGAAAGCGGCGCGCTGTTCGTCGACCGCATCTTGCACACGCCGATGCGCTATCCGGCCAATTACGGCTTCGTGCCCCACACGCTCTCGCCCGACGGCGACCCGCTGGATGCGCTGGTGATCTCGCGCTCGCCCTTCATCCCCGGCTGCGTGGTGCGCGCTCGGCCGATCGGCGTGCTCAACCTCGAGGACGAACAGGGCGGCGACGAGAAGCTGGTCTGCGTGCCGGTGAACGAGACCTTCCCCTATTACGCCGACGTGATCGAGACGAGCGACCTGCCGAGCATCATCTTCCAGCAGATCGAGCACTTCTTCACCCACTACAAGGACCTCGAAGCCGAGAAATGGGTGCGCGTGGGCAAGTGGGGCAACGCCGCCGAGGCGCGCCAGATCACCATCGAGGCGATCGAGCGGTACGCTGCCAAGTAGTCCCGCCGCTTTGCGCGGTTGAGTCCCGGGTGCTGCTCCCGTGGCTTGCGCCACGGGGCGCCTGCGGCTCGGGCGCGTGCGCTCGCGGCCGCTTGCGCGACCTAACTCAGTGCTGTCGCATCAATGAAGTGTAGTTCTCGGTCGCTCTGGCGACCGCAAGGCCGAATGGCCGCCCGCAGGCGATGAGGCCCGGAAGGGCCTGAAGCTCGCCGAGGACGCGGGCCCGGATGGGGCCGCGAAACTCAAAAGACGCTCAGGATCATCCTGAAGATCAGCGTCAGGCCGAAGGGCAGGCCGATCGCCAGCGCCCACAGCGTCATCACGTCGCGGCGAAAGGCGGGTGCCATCGCCGGGTCGGTCCCCTGCTCGTCGTCGAGGTCGGCCCAGCGTTTCTCGAACCAGCGGCACACCGGGATGATCCCCGCCACCAGCACGATCAGCGCGAGATAGGGCAGCGCAGTCGAGGAACCCTCGGACAGCGCCTTCACGGTCACGAAGATCTGCAGCGCGGTGTAGACCAGCAGGCCGTAGGCGACATGGTCGCTCATCGCCTTGCGCCAGTCGCGCGCCCCGTCCGCAAGGATGGCGCGTCCCCCGATGCGCCGTTCCGAATTCGCCATGTGTGCCGCTCCCCGACGGTCTGTGTTCATGCAGGCAGTATCGCAAAGCCGTCTTCAAGTTGCAACATCTGCCTCCCGCGCGACACAATGTTGCGCCCGGCGCAAGAGGGGCGATGCAAGCCTTTCTAATCGCCCGCTTGTTGCCCGCGCGGTTCGATGTTTGCGCCCGATTGCCGCAGGGCTAAGCAAAAATCCTGCCAAGTGCGTGTCGAGTCTTTCGCGCCCGGACAAGGCTGCTAAAGATGGCAGGTACATGAGCACGACCACCCTCCCTGACGCCCCCCGCGAGGCCGATCCTGTCCAGCCGACCGGCAGCGGGCTCGAGGTGATCTCGATCGCCAAGAGCTACGACAAGCGCGCGGTGTTGACCGACATCTCGCTGAGCGTCGCCAAGGGCGAGGTGCTCGGGCTGCTCGGCCCCAACGGCGCGGGCAAGACCACCTGCTTCTATTCGATCATGGGCCTGGTTAAGCCGGATTCGGGCCGCATCCTGATGGACGGCGAGGACGTGACCAAGCTGCCGATGTATCGCCGCGCGATCCTTGGCCTCGGTTACCTTCCGCAGGAAACGAGCATCTTCCGCGGCATGACGGTGGAACAGAACATCGCCTGCGTGCTCGAACTGGTTGAGCCGGACAAGGCGACCCGCGCGAGCGAGCTGGAGCGGCTGCTCTCCGAATTCGGCCTCACCCGCCTGCGCGAATCGCCCGCCATGGCGCTGTCCGGGGGCGAACGCCGCCGCTGCGAGATCGCCCGCGCGCTGGCGGCCAAGCCTTCGATCATGCTGCTCGACGAGCCTTTCGCCGGCATTGATCCGCTCTCGATCAGCGACATCCGCGACCTCGTGAAGGATCTGAAGCAGCGCGGCATCGGGGTGCTGATCACCGACCACAACGTGCGCGAGACGCTCGACATCGTCGATCGCGCCTGCATCATCTACGGCGGGCAGGTGCTGTTCGCCGGATCCCCGCAGGAACTGGTTGCCGACGAGAACGTGCGGCGGCTCTATCTGGGTGAGAGCTTCACGCTGTGATGCTTTCTACTTCCGTCCGCCCGGAGCTTGTCGAAGGGCTGCTTTTTCTTCCTCGATCGTCAGTCGGAAGAAGAAGGACAGTGCTTCGACAGGCTCAGCACGAACGGATTTAGGGTGTAGTCCGTGGCATTAGGCCCCCGCCTCGATATCCGGCAGACGCAATCGCTGGTGATGACGCCGCAATTGCAGCAGGCGATCAAGCTGCTGGCGGCCTCCAACCTCGAGATCGAGACCTTCATTTCCGAGGCGCTCGAGGCCAATCCGCTGCTCGACACCGGCGGGCCGGCGGACCCCGGGGCAGAGCCCGAGCGGATCGAGATCGCCGCGCCTGCGGGTGAGGAGGCGACCGCCGACCAGCTGATGCTGGCGGGCGGGGGCGAGGGCGACGCGCCGCTCGATCTCGCCGCCGTCGACCGCGATTTCGACACCGGCGACGGGGCAGGTCCCTCGATGCGCGATGCCGAATGGGGCGCGGCGGGGGGCACGGGCGGCGACTTTGCCGAAACGCCCGACTGGGAGCAGCTGCGCGCGGCCGAGGTGACGCTCGTCGAGCACCTCGAGGGCCAGATCGGCGCGCTCACCCGCGATGCCCGCACCGCCTTCATCGCCCGCCACATCATCGGCCTGCTCGACGAGGCGGGCTACCTTCCCGCCACGCTCGAGGACATCGCCGAGGACTTGGGGGTCGAGCTCTACGAGGCCGAGGCGGCGCTCGAACTCGTCCAGTCGCTCGACCCATCGGGCGTGGGCGCGCGCAGCCTTGCCGAATGCATCGCCATCCAGGCGCGCGAGGCCGACCGCTACGATCCCTGCATGGCGGCGCTGATCGCCAATCTCGATCTCGTCGCGCGCGGCGAGGTGGAGCGGCTGAAGCGCCTGTGCCGGGTGGATGACGAGGACTTCGCCGACATGCTGCGCGAACTGCGCGGCTACAACCCGCGCCCGGGCCTCGCCTTCGCGCCTTCCGAGACCGGCACCGTCGTGCCCGACATCCTCGTCAGCGCCAATGCCGCCGGCGGGTGGGACATCGCGCTCAACGAGGAGACGTTGCCCCGCCTGATCGTCAACCGCGGCTACTATCTCGAACTCGATGCCGGGGCGACCAGCCGCGAATCGCAGAGCTGGCTCAAGGAGAAGCTCGCCGATGCGCACTGGCTGATTCGCGCGCTGGACCAGCGCCAGAAGACCATCCTCAAGACCGCTGCCGAGATCGTGAAGCAGCAGGACGGCTTCTTCCGCCGCGGGGTCGCCGAACTGCGCCCGCTCACCTTGCGCGAGGTGGCCGAGCAGATCGGGATGCACGAAAGCACCGTCTCCCGCGTCACCAGCAACAAGTATCTCGCCTGCGCGCGCGGGACCTTCGAACTCAAGTATTTCTTCACCAGCGGGGTGGCCTCGGCCGACGGCGAGGGGGCGTCCTCGGCGGCGATCAAGGCGCGGATCAAGGCGCTGATCGATGCCGAGACCGCCGAGAACATCCTGTCCGACCAGCAGCTTGCCGAGATGCTGCAGAAGGAAGGCTTCGATCTCGCGCGGCGCACCGTGGCGAAATACCGCGAGGCGATCGGTCTCGGATCGAGCGCCGAGCGGCGGCGGGCGAAGAAGCTCGCGGGGGCCAGCTAGGCGTTCATGCGGAGGCCGGCCGGGCGAGGCAAAAGGCTATCATCGCCGCGCCTATCACCACCCGGCAGTGTGACTCGAAAGACTCACTCCAAAAAGTTAACGACCTAAACCTCTTATTAACCTTTTTTGGTGAGAAGCAGCGTGGTTAACAGGCGGCAACCTCTCCTAAGCGGGGGTTACCAGGGGTAAGACAGGGGTACAGCAATGCGCGTTCTGCTCATCGAAGACGAACCGACCACCGCCAAGGCGATCGAGCTGATGCTCACCACCGAAGGCTTCAACGTCTATTCGACCGACCTCGGCGAAGAGGGTTTGGACCTCGGCAAGCTCTATGACTACGACATCATCCTGCTCGACCTGAACCTGCCCGACATGCACGGCTACGACGTGCTGAAGAAGCTGCGCGTCGCCAAGGTGCAGACCCCAGTGCTGATCCTTTCGGGCATTTCCGAGATGGATTCGAAGATCCGCAGCTTCGGCTTCGGCGCCGATGACTACGTCACCAAGCCGTTCCACCGCGAAGAGCTGGTTGCCCGCATCTATGCCGTGGTGCGCCGTTCGAAGGGCCATTCGCAGTCGGTCATCCGCACCGGCAAGCTCGCCGTGAACCTCGACGCCAAGACGGTCGAAGTCGATGGCGCCCGCGTGCACCTCACCGGCAAGGAATATGCGATGCTGGAGCTGCTCTCGCTCCGCAAGGGCACGACGCTCACCAAGGAAATGTTCCTCAACCACCTCTACGGCGGGATGGACGAGCCCGAGCTCAAGATCATCGACGTGTTCATCTGCAAGCTGCGCAAGAAGCTGTCGCTGGCCTGCGGCGGCGAGAACTACATCGAGACCGTGTGGGGCCGCGGCTACGTGCTGCGCGACAGCGAAACCGAGGTCGAAGCGGCGTGATTTGTTGCGAGGGCGCCTCCGCGCCCTCGTCCCCGGCGAATTTCCGGCGCCATGCGCCGGATCGCCTGCGGCTCGCGCCGTGCGCTCGCGGCCCTTCGGACCGACCCGCTTCCCGTAATCACCGTGAAACGCCCGGGGCCTTGCTTCCGGGCGTTTCGTCTTGATTGCGGCCCGGCTCGGGGAACGCTCCGGAACGGCGCATCCGGGGTTCTGTTGCTTCTTCGACAGCAGAAGGAGCAGCAGCAATGGCCGACGATCTCAAGGCAGGCGACAAGGTAACCTGGTCCAGCCACGGCGGCACGGCGCACGGCAAGGTGGTGAAAAAGCTCACCTCCGAATGCCACATCAAGGGCCACAAGGTCGCCGCCTCCAAGGACGATCCGCAATATCTGGTCGAGACCGACGAGGGCAAGCAGGCCGCCCACAAGCCCTCGGCGCTCAGGAAGGCCTGAGCCGTGGCGGACAAGACCTTCACCCCGACCCACCGCATGGCCTCGGCAGCGCGGCACGGATTGCGGCTGCGCGAGAAGTTCGGGCGCGGCGGGACCGAGGTCGGCGTGGGCCGCGCGAGGCAGCTCGCCAATCGCGATCCCGTCAGCGCCGAGGACGTCAAGTCGATGAAGAGCTACTTTGCGCGCCACGCGGTCGACAAGGACACGAAGACGCACGAATGGAGCTCTGACAAGGATCCGAGCGCCGGTTACATCGCGTGGCTGCTCTGGGGCGGGAACGCCGGGAAGGACTGGGCGGAGCGCAAGGCGAAAAGCCTCGAGGATTGACCCCCGCGCGGGCCGATGCCAAGCGCCCGGCATGACGGCGTTCAAGGAAGGCGATCCCACCACCATCGCGCGGCTCTATGGCCGCAGCGTGGGCAAGAAGCTGCGCAAGTACCAGCAGTCGCTGGTCGACAATCTCCTGCCCCAGATCGCCGTGCCGGCCGAGGGGGCGGTGACATCCGAAGCCCTGTTCGGCGACGACCGCCCGCTCCATTTCGAGATCGGCTTCGGCGGGGGCGAACACCTCGCCTATCGCGCCGACCTGCTGCCCGATCACGGCTTCATCGGCGCCGAGCCCTTCGTCAACGGCGTGGCGCAGGCGCTGACCCACGTCGCCGACCAGCGGCTCGCCAATGTCCGCCTCCACCACGGCGACGCGCTGGAAGTGCTCCAGCGGATCCCCGACGGCGCGCTGACGATGCTCTACCTGCTTCACCCCGATCCCTGGCCCAAGGCGCGCCATGCCAAGCGCCGGATGATGAACGACGGTCCGGTGCGCCTGTTCGCGCAGAAGATGAAGCCCGGCGGAGAGTTCCGCTTCGGCACCGATCACGCCGTCTATCTGCGCCATGCGCTGATGGTGATGCAGCGCCACACCGACCTGTTCGAATGGGTGGTGGAGAAGCCCGCGAACTGGCAGGTCCGCCCCTCCGGCTGGCCCGAGACCCGCTACGAGCACAAGGCCCGCACCGTCTACGGCCACGAGGTCTGGTATTTCCGCTTCCGTCGGCGCTGAGGCCTAGCCCGCGGGGGCCGGTTCGATCGCGTAGGTGACGACATAGGCGTCGTGGTCGGACAGCCTGCCGCCTGAATCCGGCCCGTCGAACCACGCCTCGATCCGCATCGGGCGCAGCGCGATGGTTGCGCCATTGTCGTAGATCTGCAGGTCCTGCGTATCGAGCCAGGGTTCGTCCCCGTCGAAGCTCATGCGAATATCGCAGGACGGCAGCGCCGGGTCTTCGCGCGCCTCGAGGCAGTAGCGGCGGGCGAGCTGGTAGCCGTTCTGGGTCTCGAAGGCATCGAGCCGCGCAGGGCTGCGCCGCATGTTGAAATCGCCCGCGATGATCAGCGGGCTGGCGATGGTGCTCACCCGGTCGAGGAAGGCAGCCAGCTCTGCCGACTGGGCGTTGTGCGCCGCGAGGTGCTTTTCGGGCGGCGCTTTCGAGGCGCCTTGCGAGTTCATGTGCGTGGTGGCGATCTCGAAGGGATCGGCGTAGCCGGGGACCGCGATCCGCACCAGCAGGATGCCCTTGTTGGCGAGGCAGTCGAGCCCCGCGCAGCTCGTCGGGCCGTAGGCCTGGCTGAATGCGGCGGTGATCGGATAGCGCGAGGCGACGGCAAGGCCGCTGCCCATGAAGCGGATGCCCCATTCGCCGTTGAGGACGTTGCGTTTGCGCAGCACCGGATCGCGGGTGCGCGGCAGGCCGGAACGGGTCCGGGCACGCGGGCCGAGGGCAAAGTGCGGGTGCGGGGTGGCCGATGCGGTGCGCAGGGCCGAGGTGCTGAAGGCTTCCTGGAACACGATCACGTCGGGCAGCTCGCCCGCCTGCTCCATCCGCGCGAATTCGGCGGTGATGGCTTCCAGCGAGGGTCTGCGCCCGGTACGCGCGGGCCAGGTCAGGCCTTCGATGTTGTAGGTCATCACGCTGATCGTCGCCGGGCCCGGGCCGTCCGCTGCGGGCACGGCCCCGGATGGCGGCGGCACGGCGGGATAGGAGACGCAGCCCCCCGCCCCGAGCGCGAGGGCCAGCGGCCAGAACCCGCGCCGCATTCAGCGCGCGCCCTTCACGATCACGCCGTCCTTCATGATCACGGTGAAGTTCGCCGCCGGATCGCCGATCAGGTCGATGTCCGCGAGCGGATCGCCGCGCACCAGCAGGAGATCGGCGAGCGCGCCTTCCGCGACCACGCCGAGCCGCCCTTCATAGGGCGTGCGCGGGCCGGACAGGGCGAGCAGCTCGGCGTTCTGCGAGGTGACCAGCTTCAGCAGTTCGGCCGGGGTGAAGAAGGGCTTCAGCCGCAGGATATAGGCGTTCTGCCGGGCGTTGAGATCGGGCTCGAACAGGAAGTCCGTGCCCCAGGCGAGCTTCACCCCAAGCCGCTTGGCCATCGGCCAGACGATCTGCTGCCCCTCGATCACCGGCTTGCGCTTCTCGCGCCGCTTCGGATCCATCGCCTCGGTCGATTCGACCAGCATCTGCCCCGACAGCCAGATGCCCTTTTCGGCCATCAGCCTGAGCGTATCCTCGTCGAGCAGGTTGCCGTGCTCGATCACCTTGACCCCGGCCTCGATCGCGCGGCGCACCGACTTGGGGTGGTAGGCGTGGACGGTGACATAGGTGTTCCAGTCCGAGGCGGCATCGACCGCGGCCTTCATCTCGTCGAGCGTGTATTGCGTCACGTCGAGCGGGTCATACTCCGAACTGGTGCCGCCGCCCGCCGCGATCTTGATGTGGCTCGCCCCCATCCTGAGGTTCTCGCGCACCGCGGTCAGCACCTCGTCGCGCCCGTCGGCGATGACGCTCGCCCAGACTTCCTCGGCCTTGGACATCTTGCCCGAAAAGCGGCGGGAGGGTTCGCTGGGATGACGCAGGTCGGCATGGCCCGAGGTCTGGGAGATCATTGGTCCCGACGGCCAGATGCGCGGGCCCATCACCTTGCCGCTGTCGATCAGGCGCTTGAGCATGAACGACGGCCCGCCCACGTCGCGCACCGCGGTGAAGCCCCGCAGCAGCATTGCGCGCGACTGTTCGGCGGAGAGCTGCACGATTTTCTCAAGGCTCATGTCGGGCGCGGCCATCTGCGCGGGCGAGAGGCTGTTGAACATCATGTGCACGTGGTTGTCGATCAGCCCGGGCATGAGGGTCTGGCCCGTCCCGTCGATCACCGTGGCATCGGGCGAGGCGGGCGCGGCATCCGGTCCGATCGCGGCGATGGTGTTGCCGCGCACCACCACGGTGGTGGGGCCGGAGAGTTGGTCGGCGGTTCCGTCGAACACGCGGACATTGGCGAAGATGACCTCGGGTGCCGGCGCGTCCTGCGCCGCCAGCGGGGCGGCCGTGGCCATCACCGCGCTCCAGAGCACCGCGAGCGCCCCGCGCCGGAAAGCTGTCAGCATGTCGTTCTCCCCTCGCCCTTGTTGCGCGGGACCATGTCACGATATCGCAGGAAAGCCAATGCCTTGCCGGCGGCGTTCACATTCGGTCGGCGCGCGCCTGCCTGGTCCGCCACCACGGCAGCACCGCGAACACCGCCTGCCCCGCGAGGCCGAGCAGCGCGTGCGGCTGGCGCAGCCCGGCGAGCCATTGCGCCGGCGTCTGGCCGGTCGCCGCCCCCAGCGCGCATTCCGCCGCCAGCAGCAGCGCGAAGGCGAGGCCGCCCGTCGCCAGCGCCTCGCCCGCGCCGGCGATGCCGAAGCGGCGCGTGACCCAGCCTGCCGCGATCCAGCTCGCCGCCAGCATCACCGGCAGTTCCAGCGCGGTGGCCGGGAGCAGCCCGACCAGCGGCGCGAGCCACAGCACCCGCACCGTGCCCAGCACGAAGCCGAGCGCGAAGACGATCCCCCAATACGTCAGCGCCGCCCGTCCCGCCTTCGTCATCCCGCCGCTCCTTTCGGCCTGCCGCAGCCGGCCCGCACCTCGTCCGGTCCGCGCAAGGATAGCACACACAGGTCAGATCATCGCCGCCTGTCGCCCGGCAGTGTCGCTCCCGGGGGCGCAACCCTTTCACCGGAGACGACCGACATGACCATCTCGACGCTCAAGGACCTCTACATCGACCAGCTGCAGGACCTCTACAGCGCCAACCGCCAGGCCCTGCAGGTCACCCGCGAGCTGCACGACACGGCCCAGTCGAACGAGCTGCGCAAGGCGCTTTCCGCCGGGGCCGAGGGGATCGAGGAAGGGATGCAGCAGCTCAAGTCCCTGATCGAGAATCACGACGCCAACCCCCGCGGCGAGCACTGCAAGGGCATGGAAGGCCTCGCCGCCGAGGCCCGCGCGCACGGGGTGGAGGCCGATTTCTCCGACGAGGACGTGCGCGATGCCTCGATCATCGCCCAGTACCAGCGGATGACCCATTACGGCATCTCGGGCTACGGCACGGCGGCCGCCTTCGCCCGCAGGCTCGGCCTCGAGGAGGACGCCGGGGTGCTGGCGCAATGCCTCGAAGACACGCGCGGCGGCGACAAGAAGATGACCGCGATCGCCTCGGGCGAGGTCAACCCCGCCGCTGCCGAGGCCTGATCCGGCAGGAGGGCGCGCCCGGTCCCGCGGCCGGGCGCGCCGTTCTCAGCCCACCACGCCCGCGCCGGCCAGCACCGCGAGCGTCAGCACGTCGGGCGCGCTTGCCGTCATCGGCACGATCTGCACCGGCTTTTCCATCCCGATCAGCATCGGGCCGATGGTGGAGTTGCTCCCCAGCTCGCGCAGCAGCTTGGCCGACAGGTTCGCCGATTGCAGCCCCGGCATGACCAGCACGTTGGCCGGGCCCGACAGGCGGCTGAAGGGATAGAGCGCCATCACCTTGGGGTTGAGCGCCGCGTCGGGGGCCATCTCGCCTTCGTATTCGAAGCCCGGATCCTCCTTGTCGAGGATCGCCACCGCCTCGCGGATGCTGGCGAGCCACTGGCCTGAAGGGTTGCCGAAGGTCGAGTAGCTGAGGAACGCCACCCGCGGCTCGTGCCCCATTCGGCGGGCGACCGCGGCGGTCTCGCGCGCGATGTGCGCCAGTTCCTGCGCGTTGGGCCGCTCGTTGATCGTGGTGTCGGCGAGGAAGGTCGTGTGGTTCTTGCCGATCATCATGTGGATGCCGAAAGGCAGCGCGCCTTCCTTTGGATCGAGCACCAGGTTCACCTCGCGCACGGTCTGGGCGAAGGTGCGGGTCATGCCGGTGATGATCCCGTCGCCGTGGCCCAGCGCGACAAGCAGCGAGGCGAAGACGTTGCGGTCCTGGTTGACCATGCGCCGCACGTCGCGCTCGGTGTAGCCGCGCCGCTGGAGGCGCTTGTAGAGATAGTCGACCATCGCCGGCACGTGCTCGCTGTCGGCGGAGTTCTGGATCTCGAAACTGCCCGGATCGCTCACCGAAAGCTGGTGGAGCTTGTCGACCACCGCCTTGGTGCGGCCGACGAGGATCGGGATGCCGTAGCCGAAATCGCGGAACTGGATCGCGGCGCGCAGCACGACCTCCTCCTCGGCCTCGGCGAAGACCATCCGCTTGGGATTGGCCTTGGCGATCTCGTAGACGCCCGAGAGCACCGAGGTGGTGGGGTTGAGCCGCGAGCGCAGGGCGACGCGGTAGGCCTCGAAATCCTCGATCCGCGCGCGCGCCACGCCCGAATCCATCGCCGCCTTGGCGACGGCGGAGGAGACGACCTCGATCAGGCGCGGATCGAAGGGGGCGGGGATGATGTAGTCGGTGCCGAACTTGTGGTTCTTGCCATAGGCGAGCGCCACTTCCTCGGGCACCTGCTGGCGGGCGAGCTCGGCGATGGCCTGGGCGGCGGCGACCTTCATCTCCTCGTTGATGGTGGTCGCCTGCACGTCGAGCGCGCCGCGGAAGATGAAGGGGAAGCCGAGGACGTTGTTGACCTGGTTGGGGAAGTCCGAACGGCCCGTGGCGATGATCGCGTCGGGGCGCACGGCCTTGGCCTCGTCGGGCATGATCTCGGGCACGGGGTTGGCCATCGCAAAGATGATCGGCCGGTCGGCCATCTTCTTGACCCACTCGGGCTTGAGCGCCCCCGCCGCCGACAGGCCGAGGAAGATGTCCGCGCCCACCAGTGCCTCCTCGAGGCTGGTCGCGCTGGTGGCGACCGCGTGGGCGCTCTTCCACTGGTCCATGCCCTCGCGTCCCGGGGTGATCGGGCCGGAGCGGTCGCACATGATGACGTTGTCGTGCTTGACCCCCATCGCCTTGACCAGCGCGGTGCAGGCGATGGCCGCCGCGCCCGCGCCGTTCACCACCACCTTCACGTCCTTGATGTCGCGCCCGGTCAGGTGGCAGGCGTTGAGCAGGCCCGCCGCGGTGATGATCGCGGTGCCGTGTTGGTCATCGTGCATCACCGGGATCTTCATCCGCTCGCGCAGAGCGGCCTCGATGATGAAGCACTCGGGGGCCTTGATGTCCTCGAGGTTGATGCCGCCGAAGGTCGGCTCCATCAGGGCGACCGCGTTGATGAAGGCTTCCGGGTCCTCGGTGGCGAGTTCGATGTCGATGGAGTCGACGTCGGCGAAGCGCTTGAACAGCACCGCCTTGCCCTCCATCACCGGCTTGGACGCCAGCGCGCCGAGGTTGCCAAGGCCGAGGATCGCGGTGCCGTTGGAGATCACGGCGACGAGGTTCGCCTTGGCGGTGTAGCGCGCGGCGAGCGAGGGATCGGCGGCGATCGCCTCGACCGGCACGGCCACGCCCGGCGAGTAGGCCAGCGACAGGTCGCGCTGCGAGGTCATCGGCTTGGTGGCGACGATCTCGAGCTTACCCGGGCGGATCGTCTCGTGATAGAACAGCGCCTCGCGCGCGGTGAAGCCGCCCCGGTTCTGTCCCGCGTTTTCCTCGGCCATGGTGCCCGATCCCTTCTGCTTTCCCCAAGGTCAATCGCGCCTCGCTTAGCGCCGGCGAGGCCGATGCGATAGGTCGTTTATCGCACCAGGTTCGGGGAAAGCTGCAAGTGCCGACATTCCCGAATCGGACCGCATGGGGGTAGGCGAGGGGGATGGCCGCGCTCGACGATCCGAAACCCACCCCGATGATGGCGCAATATCTGCGCCTGAGGGAGGAGGCCGGGGACGCGCTGCTGTTCTACCGTATGGGCGATTTCTTCGAGCTGTTCTTCGAGGATGCCAAGCGCGCCGCCGCGATCCTCGACATCGCGCTGACGACGCGGGGCGAGCATGGCGGGCAGGCGATCCCGATGTGCGGGGTGCCGGTGCACTCGGCGGAGAGCTATCTTGCGCGGCTCATCAAGGCGGGCTGCCGCGTCGCCATCGCCGAGCAGGTCGAGACGCCGGAGGAAGCCAAGGCGCGGGCGAAGCGCGAAGGCCTGCCCTCGTCCAAGGTGCTGGTCGGACGCAGCATCGTGCGGCTGGTGACGGCCGGCACGCTGACCGAGGAAGCCCTGCTCGAGCCGCGCCGCGCCAACGTGCTGGTGGCGCTGGCGGAACTGCGCGAGGCGGTGGGGGTGGCGGCGGTCGACGTCTCGACCGGCGCGATGGTGCTGGAGGAATGCGCGCCCGATCACCTCGGTGCAGTGCTGGCGCGGATTTCTCCGAGCGAGGTTGTGGTGCCGGAAGACTGGCCGCACGGCCCGGACGAGGCGATTTTCCGGCCCCGCTCGACTTTCGCCAGCGATGCCGGGGCGGAGCGGTTGAAGGCCGTCCACGGGGTGGCGACGCTCGATGCCTTCGGGGCGTTCAGCCGCGCGATGCTGGCGGCAGCGGGCGGGCTGGTGAGCTATCTCGACCATGTCGGGCGCGGCAATCTGCCGCTGCTGCTCCCGCCCGTGCTGCGCGAGAGCCGGAGCACGATGGCGATGGACGCCGCCACGCGGGGGAGCCTCGAGATCCTCGAATCCGCGCAAGGGGGCCGGGCAGGGAGCCTGATCGGCGCGGTGGACCGCTGCGTGACGGGAGCGGGCTCGCGGCTGCTGGCGGAGGACCTGTCCGCGCCCCTGCTCGATTCCGCCGCCATCGAGGCGCGGCTCGCACTGGTGCAGTTCTGGCGCGACCGGCCCATCGAGCGGGCGCAGCTGCGCGATATCCTGCGCGCCATCCCCGATCTGGGCCGCGCGCTCGGGCGGGTGGTGGCGGGGCGGGGTTCCCCGCGCGATCTCGGCCAGCTGCGCGATGGCCTTTCCGAGGCGGCGCGGCTCCACCACTGGCTGGCGGGTGCGCCCGATGCGCCTGCGCTGCTGGAGAAGGTCACCGCGCGCCTGACCGGCCACGGCGCGCTCACCGATCTTCTGAGCCGCGCGCTCGTCCCCTCGCCGCCGACCGAGCGCGGCAATGGCGGCTTCATCGCCGACGGCTACGACGCCGCTCTCGACGAATTGCGCGCCACCTCGGGCGACGCGCGCCGCGCGATTGCGGCGATGGAGGCGCGCTACCGCGAGGAAACCGGGATCGCCTCGCTCAAGATCCGCCACAACGGGGTGCTGGGCTATTTCATCGAGGTCGGCGCGCGCCATGCCGATGCGCTGATGGCGCCGAACAGCGGCTTCACCCACCGCCAGACCATGGCGGGCGCGGTGCGGTTCAACTCCGTGAAGCTGCACGAGGAAGCCGCCCGTATCGCCGAGGCAGGCGGCCATGCGCTCGCCTGCGAGGAAGCGCATTTCGGTACGCTGGTGGCCGAGGTGGTCGCCGCGCGCGAGAGCATCGCCGCGACCGCCGCCGCCCTCGCCCGATTGGATGTCGGCGCGGGCAATGCCGAGCGGGCGGCGGAGGGCGACTGGTGCCGCCCGGAGATCGCCGAGGATGCGGGCCTCGCCATCACCGGCGGGCGGCATCCGGTTGTCGAGGCGGCGCTGGCGAAGTCCGGCGAGCGGTTCGTGGCCAATGACTGCCACCTTTCCGGCGACAACCGGCTGTGGCTGATCGGCGGCCCCAACATGGGCGGCAAGTCGACCTTCCTGCGCCAGAACGCGCTCATCGTGCTGCTGGCGCAAGCGGGGGTCTTTGTGCCTGCATCGGCAGCCCGTGTCGGCCTCGTCGACAGGTTGTTCAGCCGGGTGGGCGCGGCCGACAACCTGGCGCGGGGGCGCTCGACCTTCATGGTCGAGATGGTCGAGACCGCCGCCATTCTGGCGCAGGCGACGGATCGCAGCTTCGTGATCCTCGACGAGGTCGGGCGCGGGACATCGACCTATGACGGCCTCGCGCTCGCTTGGGCGGTGGCCGAGGCAGTGCATTCGCAGATCGCCTGCCGCTGCCTGTTTGCCACGCATTATCACGAACTTGCGCGCCTCGCCGAGACCTGCGAGGCGCTCTCGCTCCACCACGTCCGCGCGCGCGAGTGGCAGGGCGATCTGGTGCTCCTCCACGAAGTCGCCGACGGGCCGGCCGACCGCTCCTACGGCCTTGCCGTCGCGCGGCTCGCCGGAGTGCCCGCCCCGGTGGTGGCGCGGGCCAAGGCGGTGCTCGAGAAGCTCGAGGCGACCCGCGAGGCGACCGGCGGCATCGCCGCGGGGCTGGGCGACCTGCCGCTCTTCGCCGCGATGCGCGCCCCCGAACCGGCGCAGGCGACGCCCGAACAGCAGCTCGCCGAGGCGCTGCGGGCAGCCGATCTCGACGCGCTCAGCCCGCGCGAGGCGCTCGACCTGCTCTACGAATGGAAGCGCGCCCTGCCCACGGCCGCGGGGCGCGCCTCAACCAAGGCTTAACCGCGTTCCTGCTAGGGCACGCGGCCATGTACAAGGCCGTGTTCCAGAACAGCAAGGTCGCGCTCCTTTTTGCGGGGATGACCATCCTGAGCGCCGTCTCGATGGTCGGCACCTCGGAAGACAGCGGCGTCGTGGGCCGCGTCACCGGCTTCGTCGAGGCCAATAGCGATCGCCTCGCCAGCTCGGGAAGCGAGGCGCAAAACGGCGGCGGGGAGGGCGAGAGCGCCGCTGCCGAGCCTTCGGTCTTCGGCGACTATACGCCCGCAAGCCAGCCGGCCGCAGCTGCCCCTGCCGCCGCCTCCGCACCCGGCGGCAACCCGATGACCGCGCCGCTTTCCTCGACTGCGCGGATCGACAACAGCCAGCCGAGCTTTACCGGCAGCGGCGAGGAAATCGCGTCCGAGGCGGAGTGACGCGCTCGCTTCCGGCAGGCGTTCAATCCTCCTCGTCGTCGGGCAGGTCCTCGCGCAGCACGTCATCATCGTCGCGCTGTTCGGCTTCCTCGAGCAGCCTCACCTCCTCCATCAGGCCCTCGCCGTCGAGCAGATCCGTTTCCTCGGCGCTGTCCTCGCCGTCGGCTATCAGCCACTCGTCGTCCTCGTCGTCGGTGGTCTCGCCGCCGTAGGTGCCTTCCTCGTCGTCGTGGTTGGGCTCGCCGGCATAGGCCGACATGTCGATCCGGCCTTCGCCTTCCATGCGGCGCATTTCGTCCACGAGATCGCCCTTGCTGGACGGGGCCGGGTCATAATCCGGGGAGTCGGGCTTGGTGCTTTCCAGCGGGCTCGACGTGCGGCTGTCCTCGCGCCGCGCGGCATCGGCCACGTCCTGCGCCTGTGCGCCCTTCGGGTCCTGCTCGTCGTTGTGAGTTTCCGGCGGAAGGCCCTCGGGATGACCGGGGATCGCGGCGTCGGGCTTGGGCATGGGAGTTCTCCTTCCCGCTGCCTAACCCGCGAACGGCACCGATTGTTGCCCGCCCTTGCGCCCGGACGCACCGGGCTTGCGCCGGATCAGCGCGTCGGGACCGGTGCCTCGCCCGAATAGTCGTAGAAGCCGCGCCCCGTCTTGCGGCCCAGCCATCCGGCCTCGACATACTTCACCAGCAGAGGGGCCGGGCGATACTTGCTGTCGCGAGTGGTCTTGTAGAGCACCTTGATGATGTCGAGACAGGTGTCGAGCCCGACGAAGTCCGCCAGTTGCAGCGGGCCCATCGGGTGATTGAGGCCGAGGCGGCAGCCCTTGTCGATATCCTCGATACCCGCGGTCGATTGGCCGAGGACGAAGACCGCCTCGTTGATCATGGGGAGCAGGATGCGGTTCACGACGAAGCCGGGTTCGTCCTGCGAGAGCACCACTTCCTTGCCGAGCCCGCGCGCAAAGGCGGTGACGGCGTCGGCGGTGGCTTTCGAGGTGGCAAGGCCCGGGATGACCTCGATCAGGCCCATCACCGGCACCGGATTGAAGAAGTGGAGGCCGATGAAGCGCGCCGGGTCCGGCGAGTGGTTGGCCATGCGGGTGATCGGGATCGACGAGGTGTTCGACGCCATGATCGCGTCGGCGGCCAGCACCTTGCCCGCTTTCTCGAAGATCGCGTTCTTGATCTCCTCGCGCTCGGTCGCGGCCTCGATGATGAGGTCGGCCTCGGCAAAGGGGGCATAGTCGCCGACGGGGGTGATGCGGGCGAGCAGCTTTTCCGCTTCGTCTGCCTCGATCTTGCCGCGGCCCATGAGCTTCACGAGCGCCTTCTCGACCGCCTGCTTGCCCGCCTCGGCGCGGGGCAGATCGACGTCGGTGAGCATGACGTTCATGCCCTGGGCGGCGACGGTCTGGGCGATGCCGGTTCCCATCTGACCGGCGCCGATGACGGCGATGTTGCGCATGAGGCCTGTCCTTCGCAAGTGCAGCAAAGCAGCCGCCCTAGCGGGGAAGATGTCGGCTGGCTAGCAGCCTATTTGGCTAGCGATTGGCCCCGGGAACCCACTTCACGTCCGCCCGGCCATCGTCATTCGCCACGCGGGCGAGGACGAAGAGCAGGTCGGAGAGGCGGTTGATATAGGCGAGCGCGGCCGGGTTGACTGCATCTTCGGCCGCCAGCGCGACCATCGCGCGCTCTGCGGCGCGGGTGGTGGCGCGGGCGACATGGACGCGCGCTGCCGCCTCGCTCCCGCCGGGCAGGACAAAGCTGGTGAGGGGTTCGAGCCGCTCGTTGAGCTCGTCGATCCGGCCCTCGATCCATTCGGGCTGGGAGGGCACGATCCGCAAAACCATCTCAGAAGGGGTGAAATCGCCGTCGGTCGAAGGCGTCGCGAGGTCCGCGCCGAGATCGAACAGGTCGTTCTGGACGCGGGTCAGCAGCGCCCGCTCCGCCTCGCCTTCGAGCGCGCAGATCGCGAGGCCGATGGCGGAGTTCGCCTCGTCGACCTTGCCCATCGCGGCGATCCGCGCGGAATGCTTGGGGCAGCGCGAGCCGTCGACGAGGCCCGTCGTCCCGTCATCCCCGGTGCGGGTGTAGATGCGGTTGAGTTTGACCATCGCTGGCGAAGGGTCAGCGCGAGACCGCGAGAATGATCGCCACCACCACGATGGCGAGACCCTGATACTTGATCCGCGCGAACATCGCCTTGTTCTGGGCGAGCTGCATGTCGGTGGCGGTGGTGCCCTCGCCGGTTTCCAGGTCGATCTTGGTGGTCTGGAGGAAGGCCACCACCCCGCGGATCAGCGAGAAGGCGGTCAGCCCCATGAGGACGACGAGCACGGCGACGAGAAAATAGGTCATGGGCCCCTAAATGGACGCTCCGGCCTCAGGTTCCAAGCCGGAAATGTTGCAACCTCAGTTGTGCCGCAAGCATTCGCCCGTCCTCGCCGCCCTCGCGCCGCTCGGCCAGGGCGGGGGAGCCGCGGCGCTTGGCGAGCTTCTCGCCGTCCTCGCCGAGCAGCAGCGGGTGGTGGTGCCATCGCGGAACGGGAAGGCCGAGCAGCGCCTGGAGCGTGCGGTGGACGTGGCTGGCGGCGAAGAGGTCCGCGCCCCGCGTGACCAGCGTGACGCCGTCCGCCGCATCGTCGAGGGTGACGGCGAGGTGATAGCTCGCGGGCAGGTCCTTGCGCACCAGCACGACATCGCCGAGCCCGGAGAGGTCCGCCGCCTGCGCCCCCGCCAGCGCATCCTCCCAGACCAGCGGGCCGGTTTCGGCGAGGGCCTTGTCCGCATCGAGCCGCCACGCGGTAGGCCGGGCGGGATCAGGCGGGCGGCGCTTGCAGGTGCCGGGGTAGATCGGGCCATCGCTGCCCTCGACCGCTCCCGCATCCTCGATCTCCTTGCGGGTGCAGGTGCAGGGATAGAGCAGGCCCCGCGCCTTCAGCGTCTCGTCGGCGGCGGCGTAGCTGGCGAGGCGGGTGGACTGGGCGGGGACCTCCTCCCACTCCAGCCCGAGCCACTCCAGATCGCGCCTGAATTCATCCGCCAGTTCGGGGCGCGAGCGGGGCCCGTCGATGTCCTCGATCCTGAGCAGGAAGCGCCCGCCCGCCGCCTTCGCCAGATCATGCGCGACGATCGCCGAGAGGGCATGGCCGAGGTGCAGCCGCCCGTTGGGGCTGGGTGCGAAACGGGTCACGGTCGGGGTGCGGCGATCCATCGCAGCCCCATGCCACACGACATATCCTTGCGCTATCCACAGCCTATCCACTGCCTGTCCCTGTGGATAGCCGCCCTGTCACGGGTTTGACTCTTTGCCCTGTCAGGTCAGGATGGAGGGCAATCAGGGAGGAACGCGCGCCGTGTTCAATGCCGAACTGATCGAGAAAGCTGCCCGGTTCCGCGGGGTCGAGGAGGATCCGACCCGCAACCTTTCGGCCTGTCCGGCGCTGGTCCTGAACTCCGACTACACTCCGCTGTCCTACTACCCGCTCAGCCTCTGGCCGTGGCAGACCGCGATCAAGGCGGTGTTCCTCGACCGGGTGGACATCGTCGCAAGCTACGACCGCGAGGTGCACTCCCCCAGCTTCGAGATGAAGATCCCGAGCGTGATCGCGCTGCGGCAATATGTGCGGGCGAGCGAGTTTCCCGCCTTCACCCGCTTCAACGTGTTCCTGCGCGATCGCTTCCAGTGCCAGTATTGCGGCAGCCACGAGCACTTGACCTTCGACCACGTCACCCCGCGCCGGCTGGGCGGGCGCACCACTTGGGAGAACATCATCACCGCCTGCGCGCCGTGCAACATGAAGAAGGGCGGGCGGACGCCGAAGCAGGCGGGGATGGCGCTCCACCAGGCTCCGATCCGTCCGACCAGCTGGCAGTTGCAGCAGGCGGGCAAGATGTTCCCGCCGGGCTATCTCCACGAAACTTGGCGCGACTGGCTCTACTGGGACGTCGAACTGGAAGCCTGACGCGCTAGCCGTGCCTCGGCCATATCGACCGGGTCGGGGCCCGGTCTCGCTTCCCTTTGTCCAGGTCCAGGCCAAAAGCGCATCCCGGGTTTGGCTCCGCGGAACCGGTTTATTCCGGCATCCCTGAAGCCGAACCCGCTCAACAACGATTCGCTGCGTTCATTATCAAAAGATATGAACACCGAGCTTCTAAGTAGAAGCTGAGACGAGCCGTTTATCAAATGATCATTTCAGACTGAATTTCTCGTTCCTAACTTAGGATAGGACTCAGCTCATCCTGTTTTTAACATGGATTGCATTGACGGTTAAGGAAAGGGCGTCATCACCAAGGGGCAACAGGAGTATGCCCCCATGAAGCGTTTGTTCTCTCTGGCAATCATGGTTTCGATCCTCGGTGGGTGTGGGGGGGACGAGACCGCGCCGCCTGCCGCCATGTCCGCGCCGGAGCCGGTGGCGGCACTGGCTCCCTCCGGCGACAAGTTGGCCTCGCTGAGCGGCACTCTCCCCGAGGGCGCGACCACCACGACCAATCCCTTCGCCGCCTTCGATTTCAAGAACGGCACGGCCTACCCCGCCAAGGCTGCGGTGAGCATCGGGACGGTCAGCGTGCCCGTGGGCGCGACCGAGGCTTTCGTTCCCGTCCGCATCAATCGCCATACCCCCAACACCGTGATCGTGCGGGTGATGACCCGCAACGGATCGGGAACGCTTGCGGGTCTTGAGGGGCGGCACTTCCAGCGCACCGCCACAACCCTGTTCTTCCGCCCCGGCGACGCGCTGGAGCAGACCTTGCGCATCCCGCTCGTGAACATGGATGCCGGACGGAACTTCGACATCATTCTGCCCGAAGGCGTGGTCGGTGGGGGGGTGATCAACTCCTCTGCGAAGGTGACGGCCGTCGTCGGGGCGAAGCCGGGGGTGGCGAAGACCGCGGGGTTCCGCGCGGCGCGCACCTTCGCACCCACCGGCGCGCTTTCCTACCAGCTCGATCCGGCCAAGGTGACCTGGAGCGACGCGGGCGGGGCGGACGTGTGGCGCACCCGCCTGCCCCACGGCCGGACCCAGCCCGCCAACAACGAAAGCGGGCTCTATCTCGATCCGGTGCTGCACCCCACCGCGCTGGCGCCCTTCGCCATCGAGAACAACGAGGTGGTGATCCGCAGCCAGCACCTCGTCAGCCCGATCTTTCACGACAGCAAGTACTGGAACCACGGTGCGGCGATCCTCACCGGCCAGCGCATGCCGACGACGCAGGTCCAGTACGGCCAGTACGAATGGACCGCGATGATGCCCAACCGCCGCGGCGGCTGGCCCGCGCTCTGGCTGCTCCCCGCGAGCGGCGCCTGGCCGCCGGAGATCGATGTCTATGAGGGCTTCGGCTATTCGAGCGGCTGGAACTTCGCCCGCAACATCTCCGGCAACATCCACGGCGGGGCGAACGGCACGCGGAGCTTCACCGCGCTGATGCAGGTCAATGCCGCAAATGCCTACGGGATCAGCGGCTTCGACACGAGCTACCACCGCTTCGCCGTCGACATCGCCCCCGATTTCATCACCTGGTTCGTCGATGGGAAGGAGACCTACCAGACGGTCAATCCGTTCAAGGGCGTCACCTGGTTCCCGCTGATGAACGTCGCGGTCAAGCACGGCACAGCCGAATACACCGGCGGCACGGCCGAGATGCGGGTGCGATCCTTCGCGGTCTGGAAGGTGCCGGGCTGAGGCACAGGCGCCCGGCAGCCTCCGGAAAGGGGGCGGGCGCGGCGGCGGGTTCTCCTTTGCCGCCGCCGCGCCCCGATTGCCCAGCGGACGAGAACCGGCGTTCATTGCGTTGCAATTCCATGACGCGGCGCTAGGCGAGGTGCATCACGCGCCAACGGGGATTCGCAGCGATGAAGATCATGTCCGGCAATTCGAACCTGCCGCTTGCCCGCGCCATCGCGGCCTATCTCGAGATCCCCCTGACAGACGCCAGCGTGCGGCGCTTCTCGGACGAGGAAGTGTTCGTCGAGATCCACGAGAACGTGCGCGGGGAGGACGTGTTCGTCGTCCAGCCGACCAACTTCCCGGCGAACGACAACCTCATGGAACTGCTGATCTGCATCGACGCGCTGCGCCGCGCCTCGGCCAAGCGGATCACCGCGGTGGTGCCCTATTTCGGCTACGCCCGTCAGGACCGCAAGCCCGGCCCGCGCACCCCGATCTCGGCCAAGCTGGTGGCGAACCTGATCACCGAAGCGGGGGCCGACCGCGTGCTGGCGGTGGACCTCCACGCCGGGCAGATCCAGGGCTTCTTCGACATCCCCACCGACAATCTCTATGCCGCGCCGGTCATGGCCGCCGATATCCAGGCCCGCTATGGTGACCAGCAGCTGATGGTGGTCTCGCCCGACGTCGGCGGCGTGGTGCGCGCCCGTGCGCTGGCCAAGCGGCTCGACAACGCCCCGCTCGCCATCGTCGACAAGCGCCGCGACCGACCGGGCGAGAGCGAGGTGATGAACATCATTGGCGATGTGGAAGGCCGGCACTGCATCCTGATCGACGACATCGTCGATTCGGGCGGCACCCTCGTCAACGCTGCCGAGGCGCTGCTCGAAGGCGGGGCCAAGTCCGTCGCGGCCTACATCACCCACGGCGTGCTGTCGGGCGGCGCAGTGGCGCGGATCAACGGGTCGAGCCTCAAGGAGCTGGTGATCACCGATTCGATTCGGCCCACAGAGGCCGCCGAAGCTTCCGACCGCATCCGCATCCTCCCCATCGCCCCCTTGGTGGGCGAGGCGATCCGGCGGATCGCGGACGAGAGCTCGGTCAGCTCCCTCTTCGACTGATGTTCGATCCGCTCGAGGTGCGCGGGCTGCTGATCGAAGCGGCCCGCGCACGCGAGACCTTTACCTATGGCGCGCTGCTGAACCTGCTCGGCCACACCTTCACGCGGCCCTTGATGCGCCAGATGTGCAAGGTGCTCGACCGGATCGACGAGGACGGGCGCGCGTGCGGAGAGCCGGGCCTCGCCGTGCTGGTGGTGCGCCAATCGGACGGGCTTCCCGGGCAGGGCTGGTTCGTCACCCGCACGGGCATCCACGACGACCTGCCGCTGGAGTGGGAGGGCCCCGAGGCGCGGCGTTACACCGAGGCTCGACAGGCCGAAGCCTTCGATTATTGGGTTGCCCGTGGAGACGCATGACGACCGCAACCGCACCACGCGCCGCCTGCATCTCGCAAGCGGCGCGCTGATCGGTGCCTTCCTCGCGCTGCACCTCGGCAACCACCTCGCGATGCTCTCGGGCCAACAGGCGCATATTGCGGCGATGACGGCGCTGCGCCCGTTCTACCGCCATCCCGTCGCCGAGACGCTGCTGATGCTGGCGCTCGCGTTCCAGCTGGCGAGCGGCCTCGCGATGATCTGGCGCACCCGCGGCGAGCGGCGGCGCGGGCTGGCGCGGTGGCAGGCGATATCGGGCGCGGTGCTGGCGCTGTTCGTGCTCAACCATGTCGGCGCGGTGTGGGCGGGGCGGCTGCTGCTGGGGCTCGACACCAACTACCACTTCGCTGCCGCGGGCATGCATGCCGGTTATGCGGCGTTCTTCGTGCCCTACTACTTCCTCGGCGTCGCCGCGCTGTTCGTTCATGCCGCCTGCGCGCTCGCTTGGCGGGTGCGGGGCCGGGCGGTGCCGGTCTGCGTCGCGGCGATCGGTATCGCTCTTGCAGCCGCTTTCGTCGGCGTTATGGCAACGGACCCGGCGATCCCGCCGCGTTATTTGGAAAGCTTCCCATGACCGATAAGGATCTCGCCCTCGCGCTGCGCCTTGCCGACGCGGCGGGCGCGGCCATCCGCCCCCTGTTCCGCGGCCAGTGGACCGAGGAACGCAAGGCCGACCGCAGCTTCGTCACCGAAGCCGACCGCGCCGCCGAAGCCGCGATGCGCGCGCTGATCGAGGAGGCGTTCCCCGCCGACGGCATCATCGGCGAGGAATACGGCACCCGCAACGAGGGCGCGGGGCGGCAATGGGTGCTCGATCCGATCGACGGTACCACCAGCTTCATCGCCGGCCGCCCGATCTTCGGCACGCTGATCGCGCTCTTGCAGGATGGCTGGCCGGTGCTCGGCATCATCGACCAGCCTGTGAGCGGCGAGCGCTGGGTGGGCCGCATCGGCCAGCCGACCCTGTTCAACGACAAGCCCGCGCAGACCAAGCCGCTGAAGGACCTTGCCGACGCGGTGCTCGCCACCACCAGTCCGCACCTCTTCACCAACGAGGAGGCCGACGCCTTCATGTCGGTCGCCAAGACGGTCGCGGAAAAGAAGATCGTGTTCGGCGGGGACTGCTACAATTACGGCCTCGTTGCCTCGGGCCATGTCGACATCGTGATCGAGGCGGGATTGAAGCTTCACGATTATGCCGCGCTTGTCCCGGTGGTCGAAGGCGCTGGCGGGATGATGAGCGACTGGCAGGGCAACCCGCTCGATGCCGGGTCCGACGGCACCGTGATCGCGCTCGGCGATCCGGCGCGGCTCGAGGACGTGCTCGAGGCGATGGGCTGAGGTCGGGCGGCTGGCCCAGCGAAAACAGGGTTAGCACTTCCTAAAGAGGCGCGCGGCTAAGCCGGTCCCCGACAGTTTCAGGGGACCGAGACGCGATGCACGCCTTCCTGCGCGACGCACACTGGCTGAACGCCCGGCGCGCGCGCGCCTATGCGATGATGCTCGCGCTCGCCTTCCTGGCGATGCTGACGGTCAACTACCTTGCGATCTACAAGGACGGGACGGATTTCCAGGCCTTCTGGTCCGCCGCGCGCATCCTTGCCGATCAGGGACCTGCGGCGGCCTTCGATCTTGATCTCCAGCGCGCGGTCCAGAAGCAGGCGGGCTTCGATGCGATGATCGCCTATGTGAACCCGCCGCCTTTCCTGTTCTTCGTGTTCTGGCTGGCGTTGCTGCCCTTCGGCGCGGCGTGGATCGCGTGGACTGCGGTGACTTTCGCCATCTGGTTCGGCGCCATGCACCGCGAATACCGGGGCGATCTCACCTGGCCGCTGCTGGCCTTTCCCGCCGCCTTCCTCGCCGCGGCCCATGCGCAGAACGGCTTCGTCACCGGCGCGCTGCTGGCCGGTGCGGTGCTGGCGCTGCGCCGCTCGCCGTGGCTGGCGGGGGTGTTGCTCGGGATGCTGGTGATCAAGCCGCACCTCGCGTTGCTCGCGCCCTTCTGGCTGCTGGCGCGGGGCGACTGGAAGGCGATTGCGGGCGGAGTGCTGGGGGCGGGCGGCATGATCCTCGCCAGCCTCGCCGTGTTCGGCCCGGCGGCGTGGCTCGCTTATCCCGAGGTGTTCGAGGTCAGCCGGCAATTGATGGCGCAGGGACAGAGCGTGTTCTGGCTGCGCATGACCACGCCCTATGCCGCCCTGCGCTACTACGCCACGCCCGAGGCGGCGATGGTGGTGCAGGCCGCCATCACGCTGGCGATGCTCGCGCTGACCATGATCTTCGCCCGCCGTACCCGCGACAGCCTTGCGAGCGGGGCGCTGATGCTCGCGGCCACTGCGGTCGCCTCGCCCTACCTGTTCTCCTATGACCTGCCGTTCCTCGCCGTGCCGGTGTTCTGGCTGATCGCCGATGGACGCGCGCGCGGCTGGCGGCCCTGGGAGAAGCTGCTGGTGGCCGGACTCTACCTCGCCCCGCTTGCCACCCGCGCGGCGGCGCTGCCGCTGGAGATCAACCTGATGCCGATCCCCGCGCTGGCGATGGTCGCGCTGATCTGGAACCGCGGGTCGATCGAGGGCGCGCGGGTGCCGGGAGAATGGCGTCCCGCGTCCGAAGGCAGGCTAGCCCAGCCGGCGTGAGCGGTCAGCTCACCACGAACTCCACCTTCCCGCTCATCGCGTGACCATCGCCCGCGGCGGCCTGCCAGCGCACCTCGTAGGTGCCCTTCGGCAGGGCCTGCTTCAGCGAGAGGGTCATCGTCTTGCCGTCGGGCGACCAGCTGGCGGTGAAGTTGCGGATCGGCATTTCGCCATGGTTGGCCATGCCTGGCATCGCGGTCATGACGATCGCGGCGGCGGCCTTGGCCGAATCGACCTTCTCGCTGAAGGTGAGGGTGACCGTCTTCGGGGCCTTGGCCTTGGCCCCCGCCGCCGGGGTCGATGCCGTCAGCTTGACGTGCGCCATCACCGGCGCGGACGGGGCGAGCGCGGCGAGGGCGAGAGCGGCGAGAAGGGCAGGGATACGCATGGGGGGTAACGTCCTTCGTGTTGATCAGAACCAGAAACGGATGCCGGCGACGAGGCTGGTGGCGGAAGGGTTCTCGCCGCGCAAGCGGGCATAGTCGGCGCCCTGTCCGGTGCGCCAGGATTGCTCGATGCCGATATAAGGCGCGAACTCGCGCCGGAACTCGTAGCGCAGCCTTGCGCCCACCTCGATCTGGTCGAGGCCCGCGCCGATGCCGAGCTGGGGAATGTTCTGCGCCGAAAGGTTCGCCTCGATCCTCGGCTGGAGGATCAGGCGCTGGGTGATGCGCTGGTCGACCTCGGCCTCGATTCGCGCCGTCAAATCGCCCCGGTGGGAGAGGAAAAGCGCGGCGTCGATCTCGAACATGTAGGGCGCAAGGCCTTGCACCCCGATGACGGCATGGGTGGTGTCGGGCCCGGCGATGTCGTGGCGGATACCGGCCTGAAGATCCCAGAAGGGCTTGAAGGCGCGGGCATAGAGCGTCTGCACCTCCGCGTCCTCCGGGTTCGCGCCCCACTCGCCTTCGCCCTCGGACTTGAACCACAGCCGCTCGGTCGGGCCGCCGTAATAGCCCTGTATGTCCCAGAGGTAGAGGTCCGCGCCTTCGCGCACCTGCGCTTCGATCCGGTCGCCCTGGAACCAGAACACCGGGAAATCGCCGTGGGTGCGGCGCAGGTCCGCGCGCGAGGCGGTCATTGCCTCGGGTCCCCAGATCGCATCGGCAGCGCGCGGCGGCCCGTTGCCGGCCTCGAGCGGAGGCGGTGTCTCCATCGCCGGGCCGGGGGAGGGGTCTGCTTCGGCATCGCCCATGTCGTGACCGGCGTGCGGGTCGGCCTGAGGAGCGCTCATGTCATGGCCCGCGTGCGGGTCAGTCGCCGGTTGCGGCATGTCGTGCCCGGCGTGTTGGTCCTGCTGCGGTGCAGGCGCGGGTTCATGGTGCTGATGTTGCGCGGCGAGCGGCGCAGCGCCCGTCAGCGCGAGCAGGGCAAGCGCGACCTTCATGCCTCCGGCCCCATCACCGTCACGGTCTGCATCATCCCGCCATGCATGTGGTAGAGCAGGTGGCAGTGGAACGCCCAGTCGCCCGGCTCGTCGGCGGTGAGATCGAACTGCGCGCTCGCGCCCGGCTGGACGATGACGATGTTCTTGCGCGGCTGGTGCGCAGGTGTCTCGCCGTTGACCAGCGTGAAGAACATGCCGTGCAGGTGGATCGGGTGCGCCATCATGGTGTTGTTGACGAGCTTGACCCGCACCCGCTCGTTCCAGGCGAAGCGGATCGGCTTGTCGGACACGGCCGAATACATCTCGCCGTCGAACGACCACATGTAGCGTTCCATGTTGCCGGTGAGGTGCAGCTCCAGCAGGCGCGACGGTTCGCGGGTGTCGGCATTGGGCTCGAGCGCCGACAGCATCCGGTAATTGAGCACCCGGTGCTCCACATCGCGCAGGCCAAGGCCCGGATCGCCGAGCTTGTCGACCGGGGCCATGGAGACCATGTCGATCCCCGGCCCTACCTTCACATCGGGCGGCAGCAGCAGCGTGTCGCGCATCTTCATGCCGTCCATCGAGTGACCCGAACCATGATCCCCGTGGTTCATCCCCATGTCGCCCATGTCGAGCAGCGGGGGCTTCCTCGGCGGGGGAATCGCCGCCCGCGCGCCGGGGCGGCTCGCCAGAGTGGCGAGCGCGAGCCCCGAGCGGTCCATGCTCTCGGCGACGATGGTGTAGGCCTCGGCACGCGGCTCCACGATCACGTCGTAGGTCTCGGCCGTGCCGATCTGGAACTCGTCGACCTCGACCGGCTTCACGTTCTGACCGTCGGCCGCGATCACCGTCATGGGAAGGCCTGGAATGCGCAGGTTGAAGAAGGTCTGTGCCGCGCCGTTGATGACCCGCAGGCGGATGCGCTCGCCGGGGGTGAACAGGAACTCCAGCCCCTCCTTCGGCCCACGCCCGTTGGCGAGATAGGTGTAGGTGGAGCCGGTGACGTCCGCGATGTCGGTCGCGGGCATGCGCATTTCGGCCCACATCCGGCGGTCGGCGGCGGAGAGGGGGTAATCGTCCGCCCAGCTGGTCTGCTGGTAGTTGAAATAGCCCTCGCCCTTGCGCAGCCGGTCCATGATGAAGTGCGGGTGGAGCGGGGTGAACTCGCTCAGCAGCAGGATGAACTCGCGGTCGTATTCCACCGGCTCCGCGCCCGCCGGGTCGATGATCAGCGGCCCGTAATGGCCCTGCTGTTCCTGAAGCCCGGAATGGCTGTGATACCAGTAGGTGCCCGTCTGACGGATCGGGAATTCATAGGTGAAGGTCTGCCCCGGCTTGATGCCCGGAAAGCTGATCCCCGGCACGCCGTCCATGTGGAACGGCAGCAGCAGGCCGTGCCAGTGGATCGAGGTGTCCTCATCGAGGTGGTTGGTGACGTTGAGGCGGACGTTCTGGCCTTCCCGCAGGCGGATCAGCGGCCCCGGTACCGAGCCGTTGACGGCGATGCCGTGGCCCTTGCGGCCCTGCACGATGCGCCGTCCCTCGCCGACCGACAGGTCGATGATCGGCCCCGACACCGTGTCGAAGCCGACCCGGATCGGCGTGCCGCCGTGGCGGCGATGCACCGAGTGGCCCTGTGCCCATGCGGGCATGGCCGCGAAGGCAGAGGCGGCGCCGGCGGCACGGACGAAGCCGCGGCGGGAGATCGGGGAAAAGGTCATGGGGTCCTATACGCGGCGGGTTCGCGCCTGGTTGCTGCCCGAGCCGGTACCGGCCGGCATGCTGAACGCAGTGAGAATCGGGCATGGTCCGTCTTCGCCCCGCGCGCAGTCGGCAGCTAGGCTCTTGAGCGCGGCGCGCATGGTTTTCAGGGTCGCGATCCTCTCGTCGATTGCGGCGATCCGCGCTTCGGCGAGCGCGCGCGCGGCGGCGCGGTCGTCCGGATCGAGCCCCAGCAGCGTTGCGATCTCCTCGAGCGTGAAACCCGCCGTCTGCGCCGCGCGGATCGAGCGAAGCCGTTCGAGATCGCTTTCGGTATAGCGCCGCACGCCATTCCCGCGCGGCGGCTCGGCGAGCAGGCCGCGGCGTTGATAGAACCGGATGGTCTCGACCGAGACACCGCCTTCACGTGCCAGATCGCCGATTTTCACATTTGCCTCTTGAAACCGTACTACAGTACGGGACTTATATACGGGTCATCCGATAGGTATCAAGGGAAGAATCGAGATGAAATCCGCACCCCGGTCCGCCGTCCTCCACCGCATGGTGATGCCCGGGCACACCTGCCCCTATGGCCTCAAGGCCCGCCACCTGCTGCGCTCGCGCGGCTACGAGGTGGAGGATCACCACCTCGCCACCCGCGAGGAGACCGACCGGTTCAAGGCCGAGCATGGCGTGGCGACCACCCCGCAGACCTTCATCGATGGGGTGCGCATCGGCGGCTACGACGATCTGCGGCGGTTCTTCGGCCTCAGGGTCGCCGACCCCTCGGCCACCACCTACCGCCCGGTGATCGCCCTGTTCGCGATGACCGCGCTGATGGCGATGGCGGCGGGCTATGCAGCGGACGGCACCGTGCTCTCCATCCGCGCAGGCGAATGGTTCGTCGCCTTCTCGATGTGCGCGCTGGCGTTGCTCAAGCTCCAGAATGTCGAAAAGTTCGCGACGATGTTCCTGAACTACGACCTGCTGGCTGCGCGCTGGGTGCCTTATGCGCGGATCTATCCCTTTGCCGAGGGGCTGGCGGGCGTGCTGATGGTGGCGGGCGCGCTCCACTGGGTGTCGGTCCCGGTCGCGCTGTTCATCGGCACGATCGGCGCGGCGAGCGTGTTCAAGGCGGTCTATCTCGACAGGCGCGAGCTCAAATGTGCCTGCGTCGGCGGAGACAGCAACGTGCCGCTCGGCTTCGTCTCGCTTACCGAGAACCTGATGATGATCGCGATGGCGATCTGGATGCTGCTTGCCTACGGGATGTAGTGCGCTGATGCCGCCGTTCGCCGCTGCCCTGGCAAGCGGCCAGCCCTGCCTCTCCGACGCGTTCGCAACCGGCGTGGCAGATCGGATCGGACTGCGCTGCGGCGGGACAGGAAAACCTTCCGGGGCCCGGCTGTCCCTCGGCGGCACAGCGCCGCGAAAGCTTGGCCGCGGCAATTGCTAACAAGGTCTTAAAGGCGGCAAGGTCGCGCCGTTCTGTCCTCCGCATGGGCTCGCGCCTGATCGGCACTGGGCAGGACAGGCCATGCCGTTCCTTTGGGAGGCCGAGCGATGCCGCATCCGTACCCCGCCACGCAGCGCCCCTCGCGGCACGTCGGCGTGTCCGCGCTTGCGCTGGCGCTTGTGCTGGTTCTCGCGTGCGCGCCCGGACCGGTGGCGCGCGCCGGAAACGGCTTGCAGTGGCGGCTTGAGGCCAGGGTGCCGGTGATCTGCGCCATCCTCGATGTGGAGACGCCCGCCGACCGCCCGGCTAGCCTCGCCGTCACCACGACCTGTAACGCGGAGCGATACCAGCTGCTGCTCCACCCGCCCGAGGGACAGGCCGTCTTGCGCACGGCGCGCAGTTCAGCGGGAGTGGTGCAGATCGGTGCCGGCACGGTCACGATCACCAGCACACGCCCCGGCCAAGCCCTCACCACCATCGAGCTCGATGCGCCCGTGAGCGCCGGCCCGATCGCCGTGACGCTCCAGCCGCTTTAGTAGGCGGTGTAGAGCAGGGTCAGCACGTCGCGGTAATCGCCCGCGAAGCGGTCGGTGCCGGGGGCGACCTCCAGCACCATTTCCTCGCGCAGGGCCAGCAGTCCGCGGAACGGGCGGTTGATCTGCGCGCCGGCGGACAGGTTCACCGGCACCCCGTCATAGGTCAGCCGGTAGGGAATGGCGCGCAGCGGGCCCTGCACGGTGTGGACCAGCCGGCCGCGGTTCTGCGACTGGATGGTGATGTTGACCGCGGCGTTGCTCTGGTAGAACACGTTCGTGCGGATCACCGAGCCCGCGCTCACCTCGCCGAAACTGAGGTCGCGGCTCGTCGCCCCCTGTTCGGCGAGGAACCGGATCGCGGGGCGCACCGTGATCGCGAACAGCACCGCCTGCGGGAGCCCGTCGCCGACCTGCACCAGCACGGTGCCGCGATACTCGCCTGCGGCGGGAAACTGGCCGGCGCTGAGCTCGAACAGGTCGATCGTCACCGCCTCGCCGCGCACCAGCCGCCCGCGGGCGTTGCCCGCCAGCACGAAGCGGGTGACATTGGCCTGCGAAACGAGGTTCGAATTGAGCTGGACGAGGCCCAGCTGGTCGCTCCCGTTCGCGAAGACGAAGGCCGCGCCCGATTGCGGGGTGATGACAACCGGCGCACTGTTGCACCGCGACGGGATGTCGCTGTCGGCGGCCTGAAGGGTGATCTGGAGCACGGTGCGGTTGGCCTGATTGGGATCGTAGCTCTGCCCGCTCGCCTGGCGTCCGGTTATGCGGTAGCCGTCGGGGCACCCGCCACCGCCCTGGCCCTGCGCCAGCACCGCCGCCTCGCCCAGCGCGCCGGCCCACAGCAGCAGGCCCAGAACCGCGCTGCACGCGCGCCGGGCGATCCGCGAACCGATCATGGTGCAACCTCCATCGTCTGCGTGCCCATCCTGATGATCGCGGGCGCGGATTTGTCGATCGTGAATTCGTACACCAGGTCCCCGCCCACCAGTTCGACCCGATAGCGTCCCTCGGCAAGTTTCGAGAGCACCGCGCGGCCGGCCGCATTGGTGAACACCCCGCTGGTTTCGCCCGTGGCGAGGTTGCGGACCACGCCGTCGGCAAGCTTCACCGGCGCGCCGCCCGGCAAGACGAAGGTGACCAGCGCCGAGCGATAGGCATCGCTCCCGATGGTGAGCTTCACCCCGCTCAGGGCCCCGGGCTCGCTGAGATATTCGCCGGGGCCGATGTCATAGCCCGGCGGCGCGCCGAGCACGCTCACCCGGACATTGTCCGGCCGGTAGCCCGAAAGCTGGCTGACGATGGCAGGCCCCAGCGCATTGCTCTGCCCGGCGCGCCGCCCGACGCCGCTGGTCTCGACCTCGACCCGCGCGTCCTTGAGCGAGGGGTGGCGATCGACCATCACGAAGCCGCGCCCCGGGTTGCGTCCGATCCCGAGCTCGCCGTCGGCAAAGGCAAGACCCGATTGCAGACGGAAATTGACCACGTTCTGGTCGCGCATTCCGCTGCCCCCCGCCGCGCGGGTGCCGACCATCTCGAGATCGAGGTTGAAGCGCGAATTGGCGAAGCGCGCCTGCCCGGTGAGGCGGTCGAACAGCGGGGCGTGTTCCGCGATCATCCCGTAATCGAATTCCGGCACGGTGATGTCGCGCACCCGCCGCGCCTCGAGCCGGGCCTGGCGGGTCACACTGTCGTAGCTTGCGGTCGAGAAGTGGTTGCGCCCGAGCGGGATTGTCAGCGTTGCCAGCACGCCCCGGTCGCTGCGCCCGCCGATGTCGGTGTAACGCGCCGTCGCCGAGGCCAGCACCCGCCCCAGCGACACCTGCACGCCGCCGAAGACGGCGAGGCTGGACGGGCCGGGGGCGTGGGTCTCGAGGTAATTTCCGCCGAGCGAGAGCGCTAGCCGTTCGGTGAGACTCAGCCGGTAATCGAGCGCCATGTCGATCTTGACCGGATCGGGGGCGAGCGATTGCGAGAGCCGCCGGTAATCGGCCGTGCGATAGTCGAACCGGACGTTGAGCTGGCTGTCGAGATCGGACAGCCGCAGGGGATCGCCGCGATAGGCGAGGCTGAGCGCATAGCCGAGATCGCCGCTGGCGACGTCGTGGCTGGCGCTGCCGCCCAGGAACAGCGCGCCCCCCGGCGCGAGGGTGGCGAAGGTCACGCCGAGGTTCTGGTAATCCTCCATCACCGCGAAATGCCCGCCTGCGGTTGCCACATCGCTGAAGCCGCGCGCGAATTGGCCGGTCAGCAGGGGCGTCGCGGAATAGGCGAAGCCGCCCGCCGAGGGCTTGCGCATCATCCCGGCGGTGACGTTGAACTCGCTGATGCCTGCGCCCAGCAGCTCGATGTCGTTGGCGAGTGTGAAGCTGTCGATCTCGCGCCGCCCGGTCGCGTCCTCGACGATGATCGCGATGTTGGTCGACAGCGAGAGCGCGGGGATGCGGTTGAGATCGACCGGCCCGGCATTGACCTCGAGCGCCTGCACCAGCGCGCCGTTGGCATAGATCTCGATCCGCGCCGGGCGTTCGAGCACGAACTGGCGGCGGCCCGTGGGGCGGATGTTGCGCAGGGGTTGCAGGGCATCGTAGCGCCGTTCGAGCGCGATGCCGGCGACGTCGGCCTCGCCCGCGATCACCGGCAGGCCCGCCACCAGATCCCCGGCGGCGAGGCGCAGCGCCGTACCTTCGAAGTCCTTGAAGGCCACCAGCCGGTCGCGCTCGAACCGGCGCTGCGCCTTGTCGGCGAGGTCGACCAGACCCCCGAACAGGAGATAGGCCCCCGTCTCGCGCCCGCCGATGTTCACGAAGCCGGCAAAGTCGTAGAGCAACCGGGTGTCGCCATCGGGATCGCTGAAGTCGTGCGAGCCCACGAGGTTGCCGGTTACGCCGAGGGCGAGGCCTGCGGGCCGGACGCGCGCGGCCGCGCCGAGATCGACATCGCCGGTGAAGGTGAAGGTCTGCGGCCCCACCGCCCCGGGCGCGAGCGCGAGCGTGATGGTGAGATTGGCGGGATCGTAGGTGGCGGTGATGCCGAGCTCCTGGAGCCGCGCCAAGGGCAGGAACTGGCCCGCCTCGCGCCGCAATTCGGCGCGCGGCGCGGCGGCGAGCTTGCCGCCGAGCGCACGTTCGAGCGAAGCCGCCTCGATCCCGCGCAGCTCGCTCACGGTGAGTTCGGCGTTGACCAGCGCGAGGCGGTTGCCGTCGAGCACGGGATGCATGGTGATCCGGCTGACCCGCTGCGTGCGTGGGCCGGAGGGCGCCAGCGGCTGTACCGGATGGGACGCAGGGGCAAGTGTCGTCCCCGAGGGCGGGGGTTCGGGGGGCGCGGGCGGAATGTCCCGGGCCGCTGTGTCCGCCACGAGCGGCAGCGCTGTCTCGACGGGCGCGGTTGCCTCGCGCAGCGCCGGGGCCGCAACGTCCCGCGCCGGAATCAAGCGCGACCGGCCGGCATTGCGCACCACTCTGTCGGCCCAGTCGACGAGGCCGCCGAACAGGGCATGGCCCTTGCTTCTGCGCCAGCGCGACCCGGGCCTGTCCTCGTCACCGGCGAGGGACGCGATCCGTGCCCCCACGGCCTCGGGCACCAGCGCGAGGTTGAGCGTGAGGTTGGAGGGATCATAGGTGGCGACGATGCCGAGTTCCTGGAGCCGCGCCACCGGCAGGAACTGTCCCGCCTCGCGCCGCAGCTCGGCGCGCTGCGCGGCCGGCAGCCTGTTGCCCAGCGCGCGTTCGAGCGAACCGGCCTCGATCGCGCGCAGCTCGATGATGTTGAACTCGGCCGTGACCTGATCGAGCCGCGTCCCGTCGAGCATCGGGCGCATGATGAACAGGCTGACGGGCTGCGTCTGCACGGCGATCGTCGCCGGGGTTGCGGCTGCATCGGGCGGGGGCGGCAGCGGCGGGGGAGGCGGGAGGTCCGCGGCCCCGGCGAGGCTCTCGGGCGCGGCCCAGGCGGCGCCGCTTGTCGCGGTCAGCAGCGGCGCCAGCATCAGCCGGCCGCGCCTCATGCCGATCTGTGAGCGGCCCCCGCGCCCCACGGCTCAGACCGTCGTCACCGGCCGGGCCCGCGTCCTTGCACCCGTGCCGGGCAGGCCGGCCTCAGCTCTCACCGCGCAGCAGCCGGACTTCGACCGGCCCGTTTGCCGCAGCCGTGCCTGCCTCGGGCGTCGCGGCGAGCGGAATCGCGAATTCGCGGGAGGCACCGGGCGGGACGATCGGGTTGCTCACCAGGGTCGACAGCTCGTCAGGCGTCACCTGGACCCGCGCCGCGCCAACCCGGTATTCGAGCACCTGCCCGGTCAGGAAGCCGTAGTCGTTGCCGCTGTTGGCGACCTTGAAGCGCAACGTCCCCTCCGCCGCACTCGCTTCGCTCACCGCCAGCCGCGCCCGCGCGCGGGGCGGCTGGACATAGACGGCAACGCCGAAATTGTAGGTGAACTGGATCCCCGTGCCCTCCAGCTTGTTCACCGGCACCTCGGTGACCTGCACCACGAAGGCTTCGGCCGTCTCGCCCAGTGTGCCGACATACTGGATGCGGATTGCCTGCGACTGGCCTGCGGCGATCTGCACCTGCGGGGGGAAGGTGATGAACTCCTCCTCCGCCGGCTCGAAGGTCTGCTCGCCGTTGGCGGCAACCACCCGGCGGAACACTTGGATCTCGACAGGGAGCGGTTCCTCGCGGATGTTGTTGATGGTGATGGTGGCGCTGTTCTGGCCGCGATCGGGCTGCAGGAACACCCGCATCGGCGTGACCTCGTAGGCCCGCACCGCACCTGCCAGCGCGAAAGCCGTGGCGAGCGCCAGAACGATCCATAGCAAGCGCGTCAGCCCTTGCCCGAAAACGACCTTGCCCGATTGCGTCATGCGCCCGTCCGTTACCCGATCTTGTTTTTGCGAACGGGTCCCGCACCGCCGAAGGGTGCGGTGCAGCAGGGACCCTCGTCCCAGCCCTTATTGTAAACAAGATTTAACTTACATCGGGGGCACAAAAAAAGTGGTGGAACCCGGCGGGCTCCACCACTTCCTGTGGGTCCTGACGGGGCCGTGGCCCCGCAAGGATCAGATCGCGGTGACGGTGATCGTCACGGTGTCGCGGTAGTTGCCCGCGTAGACGGTGGTCCCCGGCGCGCCGTTGCCGCCGGTCGCGCCGAGCACGCCGAAAGCCTGGAAGCTGACGTTGCCGGTTTCGCCCGCAAGGAAGGCGGTGCTGCCGCCGAAGGTCCCGCTGACCGGCGAGGTCAGCTGCTGGGCCGAGAACGACAGGCCCGAGTTGCCGGTGTGCGCCATGTTGAAGCGGATGCGGCGGGCGTTGTCGGTCGTGGCATTGCCGTCGAGCGTCAGGTAGCCGTTGTTCTGCGAGGTGATCGTGCGGGTGAAGCCGTTCACGCTGTTGCAGCGGTAGGTCGCCTCGCCGGCAGCGACATCAACCGTGCTGCTGGTGGCAACGGCGGCCAGTTCACCGAAGTCGACGGCGATGGTCGAACCGCTCGAATTGTACACGCCGCACGACGGCGCGACCTGGGCGTTGAGGTTGTAGGTCAGGCTCTGGGCCGAAGCTGGCACGGCGGCGAAAGCGGCGATCCCGGCAGCGAGGAGGGCAATCTTCTTCATCGGTCTGGTCCTTTTGTGGGTGGTCTTGAACAAGTTGGTCGGTCAGTTGGCGGTGACCGTGATCGTCACCGTGTCGCGGTAATTGCCCGCCAGCACGGTCGTGCCGGGCACGCCGTTGGCGGCAGGGGCACCGCGTACCCCGAAGGCCTGGAAGGTGATTCCCCCGGTCTGTCCGGCAAGCCAGGTCGGATTGCCGGGGAAGCTGCGGCTCAACGGCGCAGTCAGTTGCTGGGTCGGGAAGCCCATGCCGCTGCCGCCGCCGTGCTGCATGTTGAAGCGGATGCGGCGGCTGGCATCTGTGGTCGGATTGCCATCGAGGGTCAGCCAGCCGTTGTTCTGCGAGGTGATGGTGCGGGTGAAACCGGTCCGCCCGTTGCAGCGATAGGTGGCGCTCCCCGCTCCGACACTGACGGTCGCGGTCGTGGCAACATCGGCCAACGAGCCGAAATTGACGTCGATCACCGTGCCCGACGACGAGTAGACCCCGCAGCGCGGCGTCACTTGCGCATTCATCTCGTAGGTGAGGTTCTGGGCACCCAGCGGCGCAGCGGCAAGCGCGGCAAGGCCGGCGACCGGGATAACGGAGGTTCGCAAGATCTGGTCCTCTTCTGGCGTCTCAGTTGGCGGTAATGGCGTGGCGGGCGGCGTCGCGGCGGTCGCTCGCGCGCGTCGTCGGCCGGGCATGTGAGTTAAGGATGCGGGTTAGCCTCCGGCCTGCGACGGCACGCGCCGCATCTGATGCGCGCGCAGCGCCGGTCAGCCGGTTGAGATACATGTGCGACACCCCTTTGTGATCCCGGAGCGCTGAAGGATCAGGCACTTGGCCTTGATCCCGGCGTAGCTCGGCGAAATCGTTCGTTGGGCGTCAACTAACCCGGAGATGGTAAATTAAGGGTTTATCGGAATTGGGCTTGGTGAATTTCCCTACAGGATCCCCGATGGAACGGGCCTTGCGTTCACCATGACTGCCCCCGTCGCACCCGGCGCCGCACCATCTGCGATCCATGCCTCGGCGCCATATGCCTTGCCTTTCGCGTCCTTCCCGCCTAAGCGCGCGCACTTCACCGACACGAATCAATCAGCCAGCCTGGCGACAAGGGCTGCCATGGCCGGTTCCGACGTGTCTCTTGCAGGAGATGAAAATGCCCAAGCTGAAGACCAAGAGCGGTGTGAAGAAGCGCTTCAAGATCACCGCCACCGGCAAGGTCAAGCACGGCGTCGCTGGCAAGCGTCACCGCCTGATCAGCCACAACGCGAAGTATATCCGCACCAACCGCGGCACCTCGGTCCTGTCGGCCAATGACACGCCGACGATCAAGAAGTGGGCGCCCTACGGGCTGGATTGATGCGAGCGGCCATCGGCCCCGACATCTCAAGATAAGGATATACTGATATGGCACGCGTCAAAAGGGGTGTTACCACCCGCGCCAAGCACAAGCGGATTCTGGACCAGGCCAAGGGCTATCGCGGTCGCCGCAAGAACACCATCCGCATCGCTCGTCAGGCGGTCGAGAAGGCCGGGCAGTACGCCTACCGCGACCGCAAGGTGAAGAAGCGGACCTTCCGTGCTCTCTGGATCCAGCGCATCAACGCTGCCGTCCGTATGGAAGGCCTGACCTATTCGCAGTTCATGCACGGCATCAAGCTGGCCGGCATCGAGCTCGACCGCAAGGCAATGGCCGATCTCGCCATGAACGAAGGCGGCGCCTTCAAGGCCGTGATCCAGCAGGCGAAGGCGGCTCTGCCGGCGTAAGCCTTCCGCGGCTCCGGCCCGGCACGCAGATCAGGGGCAGGTTCCCGCCGGGAGCCTGCCCCTTTCGCGTGCGCCTTGTAGAAACCCGTCACGCCTCTTGTATAACTGCGCCAACTGCGGCTATCTGCACCCATGGGGGATGGAGATAACCAGCGTGCCGCGCGGCGCTTTGCGTCGCTTCAGGCCTATCGGCTCTCGGCCGAGTTCCGCGAACCGCCGCCCGAGTTCGCGGGCTGCTTCACGACCTTCTATCACCTGACGCTCGACCTTCCCGAAGGCGCGGCGCGGGTGGCCGATTACCTTCAGCCCGAATGGGCCAACATCCGCTTCTTCTGCGGCACAGCGCCTGAGGCTGAAATCGCCGCAAGCCGGGTGAGCGGCGCGCGTTTCGTCGGCACCGGGCCGAGCGCGCTGCCCTGCCGCTTTGCGCTGGGCCCGGTGCGGATGTGGGGTGTGGGCTTCCTCCCGCTGGGCTGGGCCCGGTTCTTCAATGCCGATGCGAGCGCCTGCGCGAACATCGTCTGCGACGGCGCCGCGCACCCGGCTTTCGCCCATTTCGCAGGTCTCACCGAGGTGCTGTGCGACCCCGAGGCAACGCTCGACGAGCAATATGACGCGATCGTCGCCGCCATGACCGCCGCGATGCGCCGCAACCGCGACGAGCCGCGCATTGCGCGCGTCCACGCCGGGCTGGTGAGCGGCGATCACGCCTCGGTCCACGATCTGGCAGACGCCTGCGCGATGAGCATCCGCACGCTTGAGCGGATCTGCGCGCGCTATTTCGGCTTCTCGCCCAAGCTGCTGATGCGCCGTCAGCGATTCATGCGCAGCCTGACGACCTTCATGCTCCACCGCGGCACCCGCTGGACCGAGGCGATGGATGCCCACTACCACGACCAGGCACAGTTCACCCGCGAGTTCCGCGAGTTCATGACCATGAACCCGAGCGAATATGCCGCGCTCGACCATCCGATCCTGACCTCGTTCATGGAGGCCCGCGCGCGGGTCTGGGGAAGCGCGGCGCAGACGCTCGACCCGCCGCCGCCCCCGACGCCGCGCTGACCGCGCCGGCGCGGCACTGGCGCTTTGCAATCCGGGCGATTTGCCGCTAGCGGGCGGCGGCGAAATCCCGCGGGCAGACCATTCGAAAACCATGACCGACATCACATCCCAGACACAGGCCGCGCTCGCCGCGATCGCGGCGGCTGACAGCCTCGATGCGCTCGAGGCCGAGCGGCTCGAAACGCTCGGCAAGAAGGGCTGGGTGAGCCTCGCCCTCAAGACCCTGGGCGGCATGAGCCCCGAGGAGCGGACCGCCGCCGCGCCTGCGATCCAGTCGGCCCGCGCGAGCATTGCCGAGGCGCTCGACGCCAAGAAGGCCGCGCTCGAAGCCGCCGCGCTCGAGGAGCAGCTGGCGCGCGAGACGGTGGACCTGACGCTTCCGGCACAGGTCGCTCCCAAGGGTTCGGTGCACCCCGTCTCGCAGGTCATGGACGAGCTCGTCGAGATCTTCGCCGACCTCGGCTTCGCGGTCGCCACCGGCCCGGAGATCGAGGACGACTGGCACAACTTCACCGCGCTTAACATGGACGAGACTCACCCGGCGCGGGCGATGCATGACACGTTCTATTTCCCGGACAAGACGGCGGACGGGAAGGACATCCTCCTGCGCACCCACACCTCGCCGGTGCAGGTCCGCGCGATGATCCAGCAGGGCGCCCCGATCCGCGTGATCGCCCCGGGTCGCGTCTATCGTTCCGACAGCGACGCGACCCACACCCCGATGTTCCACCAGGTCGAAGGCATGGTGATCGACAAGGGCATCCATCTCGGCCACCTCAAGTGGACGCTGGAGACCTTCTTCAAGGCCTTTTTCGAGCGCGAGGACATCGTGCTGCGCCTGCGGCCCTCCTACTTCCCCTTCACCGAACCGAGCGTCGAAGTCGACGTGGGCTACTCGAACGAGGGTGGCCGCCGGGTCGTCGGCGGGCACGGCGATGCGCCGGGCCATGCGTGGATGGAGTTGGGCGGCAGCGGGATGATGAACCCGCGCGTTCTCGCCGCCGGCGGGCTCGACCCGCAGGAGTGGCAGGGCTTCGCCTTCGGCCTCGGGATCGACCGCATCGCGATGCTCAAATACGGGATGAACGACCTGCGCGCCTTCTTCGACGGCGATCCGCGCTGGCTGGCGCATTACGGCTTCTCGCCCTTCGACCAGCCCACCTTGTCCGCCGGCGTGGGAGCGCGTGCATGAAGTTCTCGCTGACCTGGCTCAAGGACTACCTTGAAACCGACGCCACCGTCGCGGAGATCTGCGACGCGCTCAACGCCATCGGCCTCGAGGTCGAGGGGGTGGAGGACCCGGCGGAGAAGCTCGCCGGTTTCCGCGTCGCCAAGGTGCTGACCGCCGCGCGCCATCCGGATGCCGACAAGCTCCAGGTGCTGACGGTCGACACGGGCGAGGGCGAGCCGCTGCAAGTCGTCTGCGGCGCGCCCAATGCCCGCGCCGGGATGAAGGGCGTGCTGGGCCTGCCCGGCGCGATCGTGCCCGCCAACGGCATGGTGCTGCGCAAGAGCGCGATCCGCGGGGTCGAGAGCAACGGCATGATGTGCTCGACCCGGGAGCTCGAACTGGGCGACGATCACGACGGGATCATCGAACTGCCCGACGATGCGCCCCTCGGCACCAGCTTTGCCGACTACCACGGCTCCGACCCTGTGATCGAGGTCGCCGTGACCCCCAACCGCCCCGATTGCATGGGCGTCTACGGCATCGCCCGCGATCTGGCGGCGAAGGGTCTGGGGACGCTGAAGCCGGTCGCCATGCCCGCCTTCACGGCGAGCGGCGCGTGCCCGGTCGATATCCGCACCGACGATCCGCAGGGCTGCCCGGCGTTCTATGGGCGGGTGGTGAAGGGGGTGCGCAATGGCCCCTCGCCCGACTGGCTCCAAGCGCGCCTCAAGAGCGCGGGCCAGCGCCCGATCTCGCTGCTGGTGGACCTCACCAACTACCTGATGCTCGGCTTCGGACGTCCGGCGCACGCCTACGATCTTGCCAAGCTTTCGGGCGCGGTGGTGGCCCGCCGCGCCAAGGACGGCGAGCAGGTGCTGGCATTGAACGAGAAGACCTACACGCTCGACAGCGAAATGGTCGTGATCGCCGATGATGCGGGCGTGCACGACATCGCCGGGATCATGGGCGGGGAACATTCGGGTGTCTCGGACGAGACCACCGACGTGCTGCTCGAAATCGCCTATTTCGATCCCGCGCGCATCGGTGCGACCGGGCGCAAGCTGGGCCTGTCGAGCGACGCCCGCACCCGTTTCGAGCGGGGCGTCGACCCTGAGTTTCTGGACACGGGTCTCGACCTGCTGACCGGCCTGATCGTGGAACTTGCAGGCGGCACGCCGAGCGAGGCGGTGCGCGCCGGTTCGCCCCCGTCGCAGGCCAAGGTCGTCGCCTTCGACCCGGTCCTTACCACCCGCCTCGGCGGTGTGGAGGTGCCCGAGGGCGAACAGAAGCGCATCCTCGAAAGCCTCGGTTTCAGCGTCGGCGCGGACTGGCAGGTCACCTGCCCGCTGCGCCGCCACGACATCGAAGGCCCGGCCGATCTGGTCGAGGAAGTCGTGCGCATCCATGGCCTCGACAAGGTGGCGAGCGTCGCGCTTCCGCGTGTCGAGGGTGTCGCCCGGCCGACCGCCACCTCGCAGCAGAAGCTTGAGCGCGGCCTGCGCCGTGCCGCTGCCGCCAGCGGCCTCAACGAGGCGGTCACGTGGTCCTTCCTGCCTGAATGGGCCGCGAACCACTTCTCCGACGGCAACGACACCCCCTGGGTGCTCGCCAATCCGATCAGCGAGGACATGAAGGCGATGCGCCCCTCGCTGCTTCCGGGCCTCCTCATGGCGGCCAAGCGCAACGCCGATCGCGGCGCGGCCTCCTCGCGCCTTTTCGAGATCGGGCGGCGCTATTTCCGCGGGACCGATGGCCTCAGCGACGAAAAGCCGACGCTCGGCATCGTGCTCGCGGGCGAGAAGATCCCGCGCGGCTGGCAGAGCGGCAAGGCCAAGAGCTTCGACGCCTATGACGCCAAGGCGCTCGCGCTCCAGCTGCTCGAAGCCGCCGGGGCTCCGGTGGCGAACCTGATGGTGATGGGCGAGGCGGGACCGCAGTTCCACCCCGGCCAGTCGGCGACGCTGCGCCTCGGCCCCAAGGTCGTGCTGGCGCGCTTCGGGATGGTGCATCCGGCGACGCTCAAGGCCTTCGACGCCGACGGGCCCATCGCCGCGGTCGAGCTGTTCCTCGACGCGATCCCGGCGAAGAAGGGCGCGGCCTTCGCGCGTCCGGGCTTCACGCCGCCGGCATTGCAGGCCGTGACCCGCGATTTCGCCTTCCTCGTCCCGGCAACGCTGGCGGCGGGCGACCTCGTGCGCGCGGTGCAGGGTGCGGACAAGGGGTTCATCACCGCCGTGCGCGTGTTCGACGTCTTTGCCGGGCAGGGCGTGCCGGAAGGCAAGAAGTCCATCGCCGTCGAAGTCACCCTCCAGCCGGGCGAGACTTCTTTCAAGGACGCCGACCTCAAGGCCATCGCCGATAAGGTTGTCGCCGCCGCCACCAAGCTGGGCGGGGAGCTGCGCGGATGACCAGAACTGCTTTCGTGACCGGTGCCACCGCCGGGATCGGCCTTGCCACCGTGCGCCGCCTCGTCGCGGACGGCTGGCGCTGCGTCGCCACCGGACGGCGGCAGGAGCGGCTCGACGCGCTGGTCGCGGAGCTGGGCGCGGACAAGGTCCATGCCCTTTGCTTCGACGTGCGGGACACGGCCGCGCTCGATGCCGCGCTGGCTTCGCTCCCCGAGGCCTTCCGCGAGATCGACCTGCTGGTCAACAACGCCGGCCTCGCGCAAGGGCTGTCGCCCGCCCAGAACGCCAGTCTCGACGACTGGCAGACGATGATCGACACCAACATCACCGCAATGGTGGTGCTGACCCGCAAGCTGCTCCCCGGCCTGATCGAGCGCAAGGGCGCGATCATCGCCATTGGCTCGGTCGCGGGGAGCTACATCTATCCGGGCGGCAACGTCTATGCCGGGTCCAAGGCCTTCGTGAACCACTTCACGCTTGCTCTGCGCGCGGACCTCCACGGCACCGGTGTGCGCGTGACCAGCATCGAGCCGGGGATGGTCGAGACCGAGTTCACCCTCGTGCGCACCGGCAGCCAGGAAGCCAGCGACAAGCTCTATGCCGGCGTCAACCCAATGACCGGCGAGGACATCGCCGATACCATCGGCTGGATCGCCAGCCTCCCGCCGCATCTCAACATCAACCGGATCGAGCTGATGCCGGTCAACCAGGACTTCGCGGGCTTCCGCGTCGCACGCGACAACCAGTGACCTCCAATCGCCGCACCTTCGCGATCATCTCGCACCCTGACGCAGGGAAGACTACACTGACCGAGAAGCTGCTGCTCCAGGGCGGCGCGATCCACCTTGCGGGCGAGGTCAAGGCGCGCGGGGCGGCGCGGCGGGCGCGGTCGGACTGGATGAAGATCGAGCAGCAGCGCGGGATCTCGGTCACGTCCTCGGTGATGACCTTCCAGAAGGACGGGATCGTCTTCAACCTGCTCGACACGCCGGGTCACGAGGACTTTTCCGAGGACACCTACCGCACGCTGACCGCCGTCGACAGCGCGGTGATGGTGATCGACGCCGCCAAGGGCATCGAGCCGCAGACCCGCAAGCTGTTCGAGGTGTGCCGGTTGCGCTCCGTCCCGATCCTGACCTTCGTCAACAAGGTCGACCGCGAGGGCCGCGACCCCTTCGAGACGCTGGACGAGGTCGCCGACATGCTGGCGCTCGACGTCTCGCCGCAGATGTGGCCCATCGGCATGGGCGGCGAGTTCGAGGGCCTGCTCGATTTCGCCACCGAGACCGTCAGCCGTCCCGAGGGGCCGAGCCGCGAGTTCCTCGGCACCCGCGACACCGCGGCGATCCCCCAGCGCTTCGCCGACGAGATCGAGCTGGCGCGCGGCGGCTATCCGGAATTCGACCTCGAGGCCTTCCGCCACGGCGACCTCACCCCGGTCTACTTCGGATCGGCGCTCAAGAACTTCGGCGTCACCGAGCTGATCGACGCCATCGCCCGCTTCGCGCCCCCGCCGCGCCCCCAGCCGGCGGGCGAGGAGCAGATCAGCCCGGAGCGCGACGAGGTCACCGGCTTCATCTTCAAGGTCCAGGCCAACATGGACCCCAATCACCGCGACCGCATCGCCTTCATGCGGCAGGTTTCGGGCACCTTCAAACGGGGAATGAAGCTGACGCCGAGCGGGCTGGGCAAGCCCATCGCGGTCCACTCGCCGATCCTGTTCTTCGCGCAGGACCGCGAGCTTGCCGACACGGCCGAGGCGGGTGACATCATCGGCATTCCCAACCACGGCACCCTGCGGGTGGGCGATACCCTTTCCGAGCGCAACCAGGTCCGCTTCACGGGCCTGCCCAACTTCGCGCCCGAAATCCTGCGCCGCGTCCAGCTCAAGGACCCGACCAAGACAAAGCAGCTGCGGAAGGCTCTCGACGACCTGTCGGAGGAGGGCGTGATCCAGGTCTTCTACCCCGAGATCGGCTCCGCCCACATCGTCGGCGTGGTCGGCCAGCTTCAGCTCGAGGTGCTGATCAGCCGGCTCGAGGCGGAATACAAGGTCGAAGCCGCGCTCGAACCGTCGCCCTTTGCCACCGCGCGCTGGATCAAGGGAGACGCCAAGGCGCTGGACGGCTTCGCCAGCTTCAACCGCGCCAACCTCGCCAAGGACCGCGACGGGGACCTCGTGTTCATGGCCAAGAGCCCGTGGGACGTGAGCTACCAGGTGGAGAAGAACCCGGAGCTGACCTTCTCGGCCACGAAGGAACGGTAGAACCCGCCCCCGTTCGCCTCGAGCGAAGTCGAGAGGCTTGATCGGGGTGTCTCGACTGCGCTCGACTCCAACGGGAGCGCGGGTGACTTGCCCAAAGCGCAAGCTTTGGCCAAAGCATCATCCATGCAGACCGCCGGCCCGACCTCGCAGACCTTCATCTCCCAGCGCCTTCGCCTCAACTACCTCGACTGGGGCGGGCGCGGAAAGCCGCCGCTGGTGCTCGTGCATGGCGGGCGCGACCATGCCCGCAGCTGGGACTGGACCGCCGAGGCGCTGCGCGAGGACTACCATGTCATCGCCATGGACCACCGCGGGCATGGCGATTCCGACTGGGTATCGGACGGGGTCTATTCCGCCGCCGACATGGTCTACGATCTTGCCCAGCTGATCCACCAGCTCGGTGTCGGGCCGGTCAGGATGGTGGCGCATTCGATGGGCGGGAACGTCGCGCTGCGCTATGCCGGGGCCTTTCCCGACATGGTGACGAAGCTCGTCGCGATCGAGGGTCTCGGCCCCTCGCCCGAATGGCGCGAGAAGCAGCGCAGCCAGCCCTATCCCGAACGCCTCGCCGAATGGATCGAGAAGAAGCGCAAGGCCGCCGGGCGCACCCCGCGCAAATACGAGAGCATCGAGGCCGCCTTCGCCCGCATGATCGAGGAAAACGCCTACCTCACCGAGGATCAGGCCCGCCACCTCACCGTCCACGGGGTCAACCGCAACGAAGACGGCACCTATAGCTGGAAGTTCGATCCGCATCTCAATGTCTGGCCGGTCGAGGACATCGGCGACGAGTTCATCGAGCAGTTGTGGGGAGCCATCACCTGCCCGACGCTGCTGCTCTACGGGGCGGACTCCTGGGCTTCCAACCCGGAGAGGGACGGACGGATCGCCCACTTCAACACCGCGAGGGTGATCGAGTTCGAGAAGGCGGGCCACTGGCTCCACCACGACCAGTTCGACCGCTTCATCGCGACCTTGCGCGATTTCCTGTAAGGGCCCCGCGAAGTTTACAAAGTTGACACTGTAAACTTCGTAATCCTACAGGAATTTTCTCTATAATTCAGTGTGATAGGGCGCAAAACCGAAGTTGACACTGTGCACGGCGATTGCGTGTCCTGCCGGGGCGTCGACAATGCGAAAGAGCCACGCGCAGCCTAACGCGCCCCGGCCGCTGTAGGAAAGGCTCCTGTCGCGTCCGCGCACCTGTGCTAGAGCTGGCGCGAGGAGGGTTCGCATGGCCGATTTCACCGACACGCTCACCGAGAAGCACATCGCCATGATCGCCGCCCAGCCGGTGTTCTTCGTGGCGACAGCGGCGGCCGAGGGCCGGATCAACCTCAGCCCCAAGGGCTATGACGCCTTCCGCGTGATCGCGCCGGACCGGGTCGCCTATCTCGACCTCGGCGGGTCGGGGAACGAGACCCATGCCCACCTTGCCGCGGACGGGCGCATCACGGTGATGTTCTGCAACTTCCGGCAGCCGGCCCTGATCCTGCGGATCTACGGGCGGGGGGCGCCCGTCCTCCCGCAGGACGCGGGCTGGGATGAGCTCGCCGGCCATTTCACCATGATCGCCGGCACCCGCCAGATCTTCGACATCGCGGTCGAAAGCGTGCAGTCCTCCTGCGGCTGGGGCGTGCCCTTCATGACGCTCGAGGGCGAACGCGAGACGCTGAAGAAAGCGCACCGCCAGTCCGATCCGGCGGCATGGACGGCGAAGATGGCCGCACGCACGCGCAGCATCGACGGCCTTCCGACCCGCGCCACCGACAGGTTCATCGCCGACGCCGAGGGCTAGCGGCGCAGTTCGTCGCCAAACTTGCTCATAAGTTAATCACATGATGAAAAATTAGGCACGTATTCTACCGCAGGTGCGAAGAAACGCGCTGATTCCATTGCGTCAGATGCGTTACACAAATCTGGCACGCTTGTTGCTGTGTCTCCGGTGGCCGGAAAAATCCGGCGCAACAGGGGCCACAGATGAAGTTCATCATCGCCATCATCAAACCGTTCAAGCTCGACACCGTGCGCGAGGCCCTGAGCGGCATCGGCATCGCCGGGCTGACCGTGACCGAGGTCAAGGGCTTCGGCCGCCAGAAGGGCCAGACGGAAATCTACCGCGGGGCCGAATACTCCACCAACATGCTTCCCAAGGTGAAGCTCGAGATTGCCGCCAGCGACGAGATCGCCGCGCAGGTGGTCGAAACCATCCAGCAGGTCGCCAACACGGGAGCGATCGGCGACGGCAAGATCTTCGTCCTCGATCTCGCCTCGGCAACCCGCATCCGCACCGGCGAGTCCGGCGAAACCGCGCTCTGAGGGGGCAAGTCCATGAAGCGTTTTCTCGTTAACACCGCAGCCTTCATGACGGGGGCTGTGCTGCTGGCCGCGCCCGCGCTCGCTGCTGCTCCCGCGGCCGAGGTGGCCGAAGTCGTCGCCGAAGTGGCCCAGGCCGCGCCCGCCGTGCCGAACCCCGGCAACAACGGCTTCATGATGACGGCGACCGTCCTCGTGCTGCTGATGATCCTGCCTGGCCTCGCGCTGTTCTACGGCGGCCTCACCCGCTCGAAGAACATGCTCTCGACCATGACCCAGATCGGCGCGGCCGCCTCGCTGGCGATGCTGGTGTGGGTGATGTGGGGCTACGGCCTCGCCTTCGGTCCCGAAGGCAACGAATGGATCAGCTGGGGCAAGTTCTTCCTCGCCGGGGTCACTCCGGATTCGACCGCGGCGACCTTCACCGACGAGGTCATCAGCGAATACATCTTCATCAGCTTCCAGATGACCTTCGCCGCGATCACCGCCGCGCTGGTGCTGGGATCGGTGGTGGAGCGGATGAAGTTCTCGGCCACGATGGTGTTCACGCTGGTCTGGCTGACGATCGTCTACTTCCCGATTGCCCACATGGTGTGGGAAGCGCGCGGCTTCTTCTTCGCGATGGGCGCGCTCGATTTCGCCGGCGGCACGGTGGTGCACATCAACGCCGGCATCTCGGCGCTGGTCGCGGCCTTCATCCTCGGCAAGCGCCGCGGCTATCCCAACGAGCCGATGCCGCCGCACAGCCTGACGCTGACCATGGTCGGCACGGGCCTGCTGTGGGTGGGCTGGTTCGGCTTCAACGCCGGTTCGGCGCTGGAGGCCAACGGCTCGGCTGCGTTGGCGATGATCAACTCCTTCGTTGCCACGGCGGCGGGCGGCCTCTTCTGGATGCTGACCGAGCGGGCCATGGGCCACAAGGGTTCGGCGCTGGGCTTCTGCTCGGGCGTGATTGCCGGCCTCGTCGCGGTGACCCCGGCGGCGGGCAACTCGGGCCCCTTCGGCGCGATCCTGCTCGGCGCGGTCGCCTCGATCGTCTGCTACTTCTTCGTCGCCAAGGTGAAGCCGGCGCTCGGCTATGACGATGCGCTCGACGCTTTCGGCATCCACGGGGTGGGCGGCATCGTCGGCGCGATCGGCACCGCCATCGTCTACGCCCCCGGTCTGGGCGGCCCGGGCGGCGAGGACTACGACATGGTCTCCCAGCTCGGCGTCCAGGCCTTCGCCTCGGCCTTCACCATCGCCCTCGCCGCGGTCGGCACCGCCATCGCGATCTTCATCGCCAAGGCCGTCACCGGCCTGCGTGTGGACGAGGAAAGCGAAGTCAACGGCCTCGACATCTCCGAACACGGGGAGCGCGCCTACAACTAATCTCCAGTTTGGCGGGGGGAGGCCTCTCTCTCCCTCTCCCCTCCCCCCGCCTCACCTTGTTCCTCCTGCGAACGAACAGACTGAATATGGCCGGAGCCGCCCAGAGCGTCTCCGGCCTTTTTTTGTTTGAGTTTCTTGTTTGCGACCCCGCCTCCGCGGGGTCGTCCTCGGCGAGTCTCAGGCCCTGCGGGCCTGATCGCCTGCGGCTCGCGCGCGCGTGCGCTCGCGGCCCGTCCTTCGGCGGGCCGGATCAGCGCGCCTACTGCGGTGGGTTAGACCCGCTCCGCCTGCATGACGAAGTCGGCGCATCTTTCGCCGATCATGATGCTCGGCGCGTTCGTGTTGCCGCTGACGATCTTGGGCATGACGCTCGCATCGGCCACCCACAGGCCATCGAGCCCGTTGAGCCTGAGCGTCGGATCGACCACCGCATCCGCATCGCTCCCCATACGGCAGGTGCCGACCGGGTGATAGACCGTGTCGGCGCGGTTGCGGATCAGTTCGTCGAGCGCGGCGTCGTCATGGAGGTCGACCGGATGGCGGTCCCTCGGCCCGAAGGCCTGCATCGGCGGCGCCTCGGCGATGCGGTGCGACAGGCGCACGCCGGCGCGCATCACGGCCATGTCGCGCTCGTCGTCGAGGAAGTTGGGGTCGATCACCGGTGCGGCCGCCGGATCGGCGCTCCCGAGGCGCACCGTGCCCCGGCTTTCCGGGCGCAGCACGCAGGCGTGGAGCGAGAAGCCGTGCGCCTTCACCTTCTCGCGCCCGTGATCCTCGAGTACCGCGGGGACGAAGTGCCACTGCACATCGGGGGCGGGGCTGTCGGGCATCAGGGTCAAGAACCCGCCCGCTTCGGCATAGCAGGTGGTCATCACGCCCGTGCGCTTCAGCCGGTGCTCGACCATCGCGGCCGCCATGCGCAGCGTGCCCTTCAGCGTCCCGCCGATCAGCACGTTGCTCTCGGTCTCCCAGCCGGAGACGTAATCGATATGGTCCTGGAGATTGCCGCCGACGCCCGCGCGGTCGAGCACCACCTCGATCCCGTGCGCCTTGAGATGCGCGGCGGGTCCAATCCCTGACAGCATCAGGATCTGGGGCGAATTGAACGCCCCTGCGGACAGAATGACCCCGCGACGGGCGAGCAACGACTGGACAACGCCCCCGCGACGAACCTGCACCCCGGTGACACGCCCGCCCTCGATCAGCAGCTTCTCGACCAGCGTATCGGTGCGCACGGCGAAGTTGCCCGCGTCGCGGATCGGCTCCACGTAGGCGCGCGCCGCCGACCAGCGTTCGCCCTTGCGCTGGGTCACCTGGTAGAGGCCGAAGCCCTCCTGCCGCTCGCCGTTGAAATCGGGATTGGTGCGCAGCTGCAAGGCTGCCGCCGCATCGACGAAGGCGTGGGAGGCGGGGTTGGCGTGCTTCTGGTCCTCGACGAACAAAGGCCCGCCCGCGCCGTGGAAGTCGTCGCCCCCGCGCTCGTTGGCCTCGGCGCGCTTGAAGTAGGGGAGCACGTCGTCATAGGCCCAGCCGGTCGCACCCTCGGCCGCCCAGTTGTCGTAATCCCAGCGGTTGCCGCGGATATAGACCATCGCGTTGATCGCCGAGGAGCCGCCAAGGCCCCGCCCGCGCGGCTGGTAGCCGGTCCGCCCGTTCAGGCCCTTCTGTGGAACGGTCTCGTACTTGTAGTTCGACTTCTCGGGGATGAAGGGCATGAAGCCCGGCGTCTTGATCCAGACGTTGTCGTTGGTGCCGCCCGCTTCCAGCAGACACACCCGGCGCGTGCCGTCCACCGCGAGCCTTCCGGCGACGGCGCTGCCGGCACTGCCACCGCCGATGACGATGTAGTCGAAACTTTCCATGATCTCTCCCTTTGGCGGCAGAGACTAGAAAGCTTCGCGGGCCTCCGCAATCGCGTTTCGATCAGCTACCGAACTTGCGAGTGGCGCAGCCTGTGCGCCGGTCCGCGCCTGCCATTTGGCGCGGATCATGTCGCTGGTCTCACGGCTGCCGTCATGGCTCCAGCCGGGTTCGCGCAGCAGGTAGGACAGCTTGTGCCGCCACGGCGCGCGGGCAATGTCGGCGAGCATCCCGATCCATTCGTGAAACACCGCCCACAGCAGGTTGAAGCTGCCGAGCTGCTTGACGATCCCGTAGCGGATCTTCTCGTCGTCGACCTCGGGCGTGAAGGTGCCGAACATCCGGTCCCAGACGATGAACACCCCCGCGTAGTTGCGGTCGAGATAGCGCGGGTTGGTGGCGTGGTGGACGCGGTGGTGGCTGGGCGTGTTCATCACCGCCTCGAACCACGCGGGCATCCGCTTGATCGCCTCGGTGTGAATCCAGAACTGGTAGATGAGGTTGAAGCCCCCGCAGATCGCGATCATCGCCGGATGGAAGCCCAGCAGCACCAGCGGCACCGCGAAGAGGAAGCCGAAGGTCAGCGATCCGGTCCAGGTCTGCCTGAGCGCGGTCGACAGGTTGTAGTGCTGGCTGGAGTGGTGATTCACGTGGCTCGCCCACATCCAGCGGATTCGGTGCCCGGCGCGGTGGACCCAATAATACTTGAGATCGTCGAGCACGAAGCACACCGGCCAGGCCCACCCCACCGCCCACCATTCAGGTCCGAAGTCGAAGATGCGGTATTCGTAGGCCTTGATGAACAAGGCGAGCGCAAAACCGCCGAGCAGCGCGCCCGCCACTGTCGAACCGAGGCCGAAGGCAAGGCTGACGAGCGTGTCCTTCGGCTCGTAGGCCTCGGGCGCGCGGAATTTCGCCCAGATCATCTCGGCAAGCACCGCCACCACGAACAGCGGCACGGCATATTGGGTGGGGCTGAAGTCAGGCATCCTGCCGCCCGTCTATCCGATTGATCGCCGCGGCCCAAGCCTGGGCGTCGGAAAGGGCGAGGGAGAGGGTGCCGAAGCGCCGCTCGCCCGGGTCGACGACGAGCGTGCCGCCCGATGCCTGCGCCTGTGCTGCGGGGCCGAGAATGCGCCCCGCGAAACGGTTGCCGTGGCGACGGATGACCATGATCCGCCCCTCGGCGTCGCGGGCCAGCGCGCCTGCACCCTCGGCATCCCACGACCAGGTGACGGGATCGAACCCGTCCTCGACCTCGCCCGCGGCATGGCGCACGGCATCCTCGCTCTCCAGCCGCGGCGTTCCGCCCAGCTTCATCCACCAGGCGAGCCCGGCCAACGCGAGGATCGCGGCGAGCGAACCGGCGGTCTGGACCAGCAAGTCCACAGGCAGGCGCCTCAGCGCGCGGCGAGCATGTCGATCATGGTGCGAATCGGGCTCACGTCGTAGCCCGCCTGTGCAGCGGCGCGAGCGATGGCGTCAGGGTCCTCGCCCAGCTTCGCGCTCGCCAGCGCCCACAGCAGGGTCGATCGCGTGCCCGAGCGGCAATAGGCGAGAATCGGGCCCTCGGCCTGCTCCATCGCGGCGATCATGGCGTCGACCTGCGGCTCGCTGAAGCCGGCGTGGCCGACGGGAATCGCAACATAGTTGAGCCCCGCGGCGGCGGCGGCGGCTTCGATCGCGTCACTCTGGGGGGCGGAGGGCTCCTCGCCGTCGGGGCGGTTGTTGACGATGGTCGTCACGCCCTGTGCTGCTGCGGCAGCGATATCCTCCAGCGCAAGTTGCGGGCTGACCAGCATATTCTCGTTGATGCGGCGAAAATCGCTCATGGTTTGTCCTGCTTTTGACCGGGCCTCTTGCCCCGTTCATGCCCAAAGCCCGGCCCTTGCACAAGCATCGCCGGCCGGGCGTGGCGCGATGCCGATGGCGGGCCGGTAATTTCGTTCGCAAAGCAAGCTTTTGTGCGCTATACCTTCAGGAACGTGCGCTCCGGACCACAAGATCGGCGCGTCTGTGTCCGGTGCGGCTCACTGTCCACGACATCGGCACAATGGAGGACGGGCAGTGTGGCAAGGTACGTACTGATCTATGGGTTACGATAGGGGACGCCGGCGCGGCCGCGACAAGCGCGACGGTTTCGGCGAAGATGGCTTCGATCCGTTTGGCGGCGGGATGGACGGTTTTCCGCCCCCGCGCGACTTCGGCGACCGCGGCGGCGACCGTTTCGGCGGTGGTGACCGCTACGGCGGCGGCGGCGGCGGCGATCGCTACGGCGGTGGCGGTGGCGGCGGCCCGCGCGGCGGTGGCGGCGGCTTCGGCGGCGGCCCGCGTGGCGGCGGTGGTGGCGGTGGCGGCGGATTCAGCCGCATGCCCGCCCAGATCGTCGGCACCGGCAAGGGCACGGTGAAGTTCTTCAACAGCCAGAAGGGCTTCGGCTTCATCCAGCAGGAAGGCGGCGGCGAGGATGTGTTCGTGCACATCTCCGCAGTCGAGCGTGCCGGCCTCGAAGGCCTCGCCGAGGGGCAGGAGCTCCAGTACAACCTCGTGGACCGCGGCGGCAAGGTGTCGGCGCAGGACCTCCAGGTCGTGGGTGACGTGATCGCCGTGGCGGCCAAGCCCGCCGCACCCCAGCGCGAGCTGACGGGCGAGCGCGCCAAGGGCACAGTCAAGTTCTTCAACGCGATGAAGGGCTTCGGCTTCCTCGTGCGCGATGACGGCCAGCCGGACGCCTTCGTCCACATCAGCGCGGTCGAGCGTTCGGGCCTTTCGGGCATCAACGAGGGCGAGCGCTACGAATTCGATCTCGAAGTCGATCGACGCGGAAAGTACTCCGCCGTCAATCTGGCACCGATCGAAGGCTGACCCGGCCGCAACCCGATCCCCGCGGTTTGACCATGGGGAGCCGGAAGATTAAACGGAATGCAGATGGCGGCTCTGGATCAGGGCCGCCATTTGCGTTTCAGACCCCCGAATCTCATTCTCAGGAAACAGCATCATGTCGATCACTCCGCTCATGCCCGTCTATCCGCGTTGCGGTGTCCGGCCGGTGCGCGGCGAGCACTGCCATCTCATCGACGAGGACGGCACCCGCTACCTCGATTTCGCGAGCGGCATCGCGGTCAACCTGCTCGGCCACTCGCACGAGGGGCTGATCGGCGCGATCCAGCGGCAGGCGGCGACGCTGATGCATGTCTCCAACCTCTACGGCAGCCCGCAGGGGGAGAAGCTGGCGCAGATGCTGGTCGACACCACCTTCGGCGACACGGTGTTCTTCACCAATTCGGGCGCGGAAGCGGTCGAATGCGCGATCAAGACCGCGCGCGCCTATCACCAGAACGCGGGCGATGCCGGCAACCCCGAACGCTACGAGCTGATCACCTTCCACAACGCCTTCCACGGGCGGACGATGGCGACCATCAGCGCCTCGAACCAGACCAAGATGCACCACGGCTTCTCGCCGTTGCTGGACGGGTTCAAGTACGCGCCCTTCGACGATCTGGAAGCCGCCAAGGCCCTCATCGGTCCGCACACGGCGGGTTTCCTCGTCGAGCCGATCCAGGGCGAGGGCGGCATCCGCCCCGCGTCGGCCGAGTTCATGCAGGGCCTGCGCCAGCTCGCCGACGAGCATGACCTGATGCTGGTGCTCGACGAGGTGCAGTGCGGCGTCGCGCGCACGGGCAAGCTCTACGCCTACGAGCATTACGGGATCGAGCCCGACATCATGGCGACCGCCAAGGGCATCGGCGGCGGCTTCCCGCTCGGCGCCTGCATCGCCACCGAGAAAGCCGCGCGCGGCATGACCTTCGGCACCCACGGATCGACCTATGGCGGCAACCCGCTGGCGATGGCGGCGGGGACGGCGGTGATGGAGGCCGTGGCGAACGAGGCCTTCCTGAGCGAGGTTGCCGAGAAGGGCGAGCGCCTGCGCGCGCGGCTCGAACAGTTCATCGGCAACTACCCCGAGCTGTTCGAGCTGGTGCGGGGCAAGGGCCTGATGCTCGGCCTCAAGATGAAGATGGAAAGCCGCCCCTTCTATGTGCACCTGCGCGACAACCACCAGCTGCTGACCGTGGCCGCGGGCGACAACACCATCCGCATCATCCCGCCGCTGGTGATCGGCGATGCCGAAATCGACGAGTTCTTCGACAAGCTGTCCGCCGGTGCGGCCACCTTCAAGGTGCCCGAGGCGGCATGAGCGGCGCACGGGGGCGGATGCGGCACTTCCTCGACCTCGGCGATGCCGGGGGCGATGCGATCGCGGCCATGATCAATGACGCGCTGGACCGCAAGGCGGCGCGTTCCGGGCTGCCCAAGGGTGCGCCCGATGCCGACGCGCCGCTTGCGGGCCGCGTGCTGGCGCTGGTGTTCGAGAAGAACTCGACCCGCACCCGCGTCAGCTTCGACATCGCGATGCGCCAGCTGGGCGGCACGGTGCTGCTGCTCGATTCGGCTTCGAGCCAGCTGGGACGGGGAGAGACCATCGCCGACACCGCCCGCGTGCTCAGCCGGATGGTTGACGGCATCATGCTGCGCACCGACGATCACGCCAAGATCGAGGAGATGGCGGCCCACGCGACGGTGCCGGTGATCAACGGCCTCACGGACATGTCGCACCCCTGCCAGATCGTCGCCGACCTGCTGACGGTGATCGAGCACGGCAAGGCCCTGCCCGGGCTGGAGGTTGCGTGGTTTGGGGACGGGAACAACGTGCTCCACTCGATCCTCGAGGCGGCGGGGCTGATGAAGTTCAACGTCCGCGTCGCGACCCCGGCCGGCTACGAACCCGATCCCGCCTTCGTCGCACTCGCGCGCGAGCGCGGGGCGGTGGTCACGCTGACGCAGGACGCTGCCGCCGCCGCGCGCGGGGCGGACGTGATCGTCACCGACACCTGGATCTCGATGGGGCAGGCCCACGCCGAGGCGAAGCTCGCGGCGATGGCGCCCTATCAGGTCAATGCCGACCTGATGGCGCTGGCCAAGCCCGACGCGGTGTTCCTCCACTGCCTCCCGGCCCATGTCGGCGAGGAAGTCAGCGAGGACGTGTTCGAAGGCCCGCAGTCGGTGGTGTTCGACGAGGCGGAGAACCGCATCCACGCGCAGAAATCGGTGCTGTTGTGGAGTTTCGGGTTGCTCGGCGACTGAGCGCGATCAAGCGGGGTCTTTCGCCTGACACGAAGTATCCCCATATGGCGCGTCATGGCTGACACGACCGATATTGCCGAGACCTTCGCCGACACGCTGATGGGCTTCACCCTGCCGGGGCGCAATGCGCGCGGGCGGATCGTGCGGATGGACAGCGTGCTGGAGCAGGTGCTCTCGGCCCATGACTATCCCGCGCCGATCACGCATCTGCTGGGCGAGGCGCTGGTGCTGGGCGCGCTGATGGGCGGGCTGCTCAAGGGCGAAGAGGCGCAGATGACCATGCAGGCCCAGACCCGGGGCGGGATCGTGAGCCTGCTGGTGTGCGACTATCGCGCCGGCGCGGTGCGCGGCTATGCCGAGTTCGATGGCGAGCGGCTGGCCGCGCTGGGCGCGAACCCGAGCCTTTCGGCGCTGTTCGGGGAAGGCTATCTCGCGATCACCTTCGAGACCGAAGGGCGCCAGCGCTATCAGGGGATCGTGCCGCTCGAGGGCGACAGCCTCGCCGAGGCGTGCGAGAGCTATTTCGGCCAGTCGGAACAGATCCCGACGCTGATCCGGGTCGCCAGTCGTGCAGGCGCGGGCGGACGGACGGCGGCGGGCCTGCTGGTCCAGCACCTGCCCGACGGCGAGGAGGGGCGCGAGCGGCTCCACGTGCGGATGGATCATCCCGACTGGGAGCACGTCGCCGTAATGGCGGGCTCGATCAGCCACGACGAGCTGCTCGATCCGGAGCTGTCGCTCGAGGCGATCGCCTGGCGGCTATTTCACGAGGAGGAGGAAGTGCGGGTGCTGCCCGGCGCGGCGCTTTCGCGCGGATGCCGCTGCACCGCGGCGCATTACGAGGCGATCATCGCCCGCTTCCCGCCCGAGGAACAGGAAGACATGCGGGGCCCCGACGGGGTGATCGCGGTCGACTGCGCCTTCTGCTCGAAGACCTTCGCCCTCGCGATCTGATCCTTCGTCGAAAAGGCCGGGCATTTTCGTACCCGAAGGCCAATTTTTGCAATTCGCAGCTGCCGAAAGCTGGCAAGAGGAACGGGATGACCGACGCAAACACAACCCGGATACGCAGGCTGGCGCCGTGGGGCCTCGCGGCTGCCGGTGCGGCGCTGTGCCTCGCCGTGCCTGTGCTCGCGCAGGGGGCCGGGCTCGCCATGCTCGGCACGCTGACCAAGGGCGAATGGACGATCAAGCAGCGCGGCGGCGCGGCGGACCGGAAGATCTGCCTCAAGTCCGGGGCCGAGCTGATCCAGCTGATGCACCGCGAGAGCGGCTGCAGCCGTTTTGTGGTCGAAGACGACGCGGCGCGGGTGACGGTGCAATACACCTGCCCCGGCAACGGCTATGGCCGCACCAGCATCCGCCGCGAGACGGGCGCGCTCGTGCAGCTCGAAAGCCAGGGCATTCACGACGGGATGCCGTTCCAGATGACCGCCGAGGCCCGCCGCACTGGGCCGTGCTGAGGCGGCTCCATTGCCTTTGCCCGCCGCCGTGTTAGGGCCGCGCGCATGAGTGAACCGGGACAAACCAAGCCCTTGGCCGTGGTGCTGCTGTCGGGCGGGCTGGATTCGATGGTGACGGCTGCGCTGGCGCAGGAAGCGGGCTTCGCCGTCCACGCGCTGACGGTCGATTACGGACAGCGCCACAAGCTCGAGCTGCAATCGGCCGCGCGCATTGCCGGGAAGCTGGGCCTTGCCCGTCACACCCAGATCGCGCTCGACCTGCGCGCCTTCGGCGGCTCGGCGCTCACCGATGCGATCGATGTGCCCAAAGGCGGGGTGGGGGACGATATCCCGGTAACCTACGTGCCGGCGCGCAACCTCGTGTTCCTCGCGCTGACCACCGCCTGTGCGGAGGCGGCGGGGGCGCGCGACGTGTTCATCGGGGTCAATGCGCTGGACTATTCGGGCTATCCCGATTGTCGGCCGGAATTCATCGCCAGCTTCGCCGAGACCGCGCGGCTCGGCACCAAGGCGGGGGTGGAGGGCGCACCCTTCACGATCCACGCGCCGCTCCAGCACATGACCAAGGCGGACATCGCCCGCGAATGCGCGCGGCTGGGGCTCGATCCGGCGTGGAGCTGGTCGTGCTACGACCCGACGCCCGAGGGGCGCGCCTGCGGGCTGTGCGATTCCTGCCGCTTGCGGAAAAAGGGTTTTGCCGAGGCGGGGATTGTCGATAGCACCGCCTACAACGCCTGAAAGGGCGGGCCCGTCCGGGCCATGGGACTATCCGAGAGAGGGGATCAGCTTTGACCGAGGACACGACGGCTGCCGCCAGCCGCAGCGAACAACCTGCATCCGCCTACAGCTGGTATGTGCTGGGCGTTCTGGTGGTGGTCTACATCCTCAACTTCATCGACCGGCAGATCCTCTCGATCCTCGCCGTCGACATCAAGCGCGACCTCGAGTTGACCGACGGACAGCTGGGCTTTCTCGGAGGCGCGGCCTTCGCGGTGTTCTACGCGCTGTTCGGGGTGCCGCTCGGCCGGCTGGCGGACCGCTGGCACCGGGTGCGGCTGCTGACGATCGGTCTGGTGCTCTGGTCGACCATGACCGCGCTGTCGGGGCTGGCGCGCAATTACCTGACGCTGTCGCTCGCCCGCATGGGCGTCGGGGTGGGCGAGGCGACGGCGAGCCCGACGGCCTATTCGCTGATCTCCGACTATTTTCCTTCGCGCCAGCGGGCGACCGCGCTCGCGATCTATTCCTCGGGCCTGTATCTCGGGGGAGGGGTGTCGCTGCTGATCGGCGCGAAGATCTCGCAGCTCTGGGACGCGGCCTATCCGGGCGGCGGTCTGGCGGGGCTGGTGGGATGGCAGGCGGCGTTCATCGCCGTGGGCGTGCCGGGGCTGCTGCTGGCCGTGTGGGTGGCCTCGCTGCGCGAGCCTGTGCGTGCGCCGGATCCGGGCCGGACGGGGGGGCGGCACCCGCTGGCCGACTTCTTCGTCGACCTGTCGATGCTGCTGCCGCCGCTCACCTTCTACCACGCGATGCGGCGCGGACCGAAGGCGCTTATCGTCAACATCGCCATGGCCGCGGCGATGACCGCGCTTGCGCTGGTGATGATCGAGCTGACCGGCAACCTGCCGCAATGGTCGGCGATCGCCTTCGGCTATTATGCGGTGTTCTCTTGGGCCGCGACCCTGCGCCGGCATGACCCGGCGACGTTCAGCCTGATCTGGGGAACGCCGGCCTTCATCTGCACCGCGCTCGGCTACGGGCTGGTCTCGCTCGGCGCCTATGCGCTGGCCTTCTGGGCGGCGCCCTATGCCGAGACCGTGCTCGCGCTGCCGAAGGCGGAACTGGCCCTCGTGCTGGGTGGCAACGGCGCCGTGTCGGGCTTTCTGGGGGTGATCCTCGGCGGGCGCATGTCCGACTGGCTGCGCGCCCGCAATCCTTCGGGCCGGATTCTCGTGATCATGTTCGGCATTCTCGCCCCGGTGATCCCGATCTGGGTCGGCTTCACCACCGAGAGCGCGCTGGTGTTCTACCTGATGAACTTCCTGGCCGGTATGTTTGCCGCGACCGCCCTGGGCGCAGCTGCCGCCACGACGCAGGATCTTGTCCTGCCCCATATGCGGGGCACAGCCACGGCGTCATTCTTCCTGGCGACGACGCTCGTCGGGCTGGGGCTAGGGCCTTACATGGTCGGCCAGATCTCGGAGCTGAGCGGGAGCATGCGGACCGGCGTGCTGTCGCTGATCGGGGTGGCGCCGATCTCGCTGGCGCTGCTGATCTGGGCCTATCGGGCCCTGCCGCAAGCCGAAGCGACGATGGCCGAGCGCGCGGCGGCCGCCTCGGCGGCATAGCCAACGGGGCGTTCCACACACACACAAGAAAGCGCGCCGCAGCGCGGGGCTCACCCGTGCTGCGGCGCGTTTTTCCGTGTCATGCCGTTGTGCGCCCATCGGTCGATAGGGATGCGCTGTCGGTGGAGTCTGCAAACAAGGTTGCGACACGCGCTCCCGTGCCCGACCATGCTCCGGCCAACAAAAAAGGGGCCGGATTTCTCCGGCCCCTCTTTCTGTAGCCTGGAAGGCTGGGCTTACATGCCCGAGCCCGGACCGTAGGTCACCTCCACGCGACGGTTCTGCGCTTCGCGCACGCCGTCGGCGGTCGGGACCCGCGGCTTGGTTTCGCCGAAGGCCTGCCCGGTGATGCGGGCAGCCGGGATACCACGGCCGGTCAGGTAGTTGCGAACCGAGGTGTTGCGACGCTCGGCCAGCCCTTCGTTGTACTTCGCGCTGCCCGCACGGTCGGTGTGACCGGCCAGCATGACGCTCGCAGTGCCGCAGTTCGCATAGGCGGTGACGGCGCTGTTGAGGATGCCGGCGGCTTCCGCAGTGATGTCCGACTTGTCGAAGTCGAAGAACACGATGTACGGGCCCGTGTTGCACGGCGCCTTCGGCGGCGGCGGGGGCGGCGGGGGAGGCGGCGGCGGGGGAGGCGGCGGCGGGGGCGGCGGGGGCGGCGGCGGCGGAGCCGGCTCTTCACCACCGAAGTTGTAGGTGATGGTGCCGAGGACCGAGTGGCTGGTCAGGCTCGATTCGAGCGGACGTCCAATCGTGTCCACAATGCCGATGTCCGGCATGTTGAAGTAGCGATACTTGAGGCCAATATCCCACGATTTGCTTAGCGGAGCTCGAATGCCCGCAAGAAGCTGCCAAGCGAGGCCGGTGTCTGAGTCATCGTATGCGCCCGGACCGCGTTGGTCGAACTGAGCGTTCATATCCACTCGGGCAACGCCGATACCGCCGCCAGCGAAAGCCTGAAGGCCGTCATCCGAACCGAAGTCGAACAGGCCGTTGAGCATGAAACTGAGCGCGTTAATCTCCCAAAGAGCCGGAGCGGTTTGGTTTGTTAAACGACCATTACGACCGCCCGGGCTACCGATCGGGTCGATCTGAAGTCCCTGCCGTCCAGCAGCGACGTCGTCCACGTTGGCTGCGCGGTAACTTGCTTCGGCTTCAAGGCGAAACGCACCGAAATCGTGACCTACGATGGCGCCAAAATCGAACCCCGTGTTATAATTTGCTCGAGCGTCGTCGGGTGCGCCATTGACGTCGATGTCCTGATCTTCGACGAGCATGACGCCGCCGTTACCCTCGATGTACCATTGGCCTTCACGAGCCATGGCAGGCGTAGCTAGCGCAGTCGACGCCAGCGCCGCCCCAATGATGAGTTTGCGCATTTCCAAATTTCCCCTTTGCGTTAGACTTGAGGCACCCGGCGTCTCTATCTTTTCCCCCGACGCGAGGCAAGCGATCAATGCCTCTCCGGTGTTGCAAGAATGTCGCGTTAAAGCGGCGCATTAGAAAATACTTGCAGAAAAGGGGCGTGTTTCCGCCGTTTTTCGAAGATCAGGATGCGGCCGGTCCGAGTATCCCGATTGCCATCAGGGCCTGAATCAGCCCCGCCAGCGCGGCCCGCGCCTCGGTGTCCACGACCGCCCCTGCCGAGGGCATGACAGGGGCTGTCGCGACCTCCCATTGCGACCGGAACATGATCGTCCGGACGGCATCGCGATCGAACAGGAGCATGCCCTCGGCCGGTGCTACGAAGTGCCAGCCACCGCCGATCAGGATGGCAATGCTGTCTTCGTGGCCCGCCCAGGCGCCCGTGGCCGTGGCGGTCACCCGAAAGGCTCGCCCTCTGCAGCAGCGGCCGGCGGTGCCGGGCGGGACGCGATGACCGCTCGGGCGTGGAGGGCATCCAGCAGGCCGAGTGCCTGGTTGACGAAGAACTCCTTCTGCGCCTGACCGGCAGGCATGGCTGTGCTGGGGGCTGCGCAGGCTTTCCGGCTCGGCCGCCGAGAAGAGCTGCGCCTGCGCCCCGTTGCGGAAGCGGACGCGGTGCAGCGAGGGTTCGAACAGGGGCTTGTGCCCCGGCCAGCAGATTGCCAGCAGCCCGCTCTCGCCTTCCACCATCACCGCGCGCGCCTCGGCCAGCGAGGACGAGACCAGCGCGATCCGGGCGTCGGGATTGGCATCGGCGATCATCCGCACCCACTCGGCGCCCGAACGGGTCTTGCCGAAGCCGCGCCCGGCCATGATCATCCAGATGCGCCAGTCACCCTCGGGCGGGAGCTGGTTCTCGGGCGCGGTGTATTCCCACAGATAGGCGAAGCTGTTGCGCTCGTTCCGGTCCAGCGCCTCGGTGACCTGGCGGCGCAGCTTGTCCCCGTCTTCCGAGAAGTCGGAGATCATGTCGTTGAAGGGGCCGGTCATAGGCCCCTGGCTTCCGCGGCGGCCCGCTGGCGGGCGATGCGCTTGCGGATGTCCTCGATCTTGCGGTCGATCGAGGCGCGCACCTCGGCGGCGCTGACATCCTGCACCTCGCAGGCCCCGCGCGCGGCGGTGTTGCGGTGGGCCGCCAGCAGGCGGATGGAGTTGGCGAAGTCGAACTTGCCGTCATCGGCGGTGCGTGCGTCGCCTTCGCGCAGGTGACGCACGACGTCCATTTCGAGGTGCAGATAGCCTTCCGCGAGGGCAACGAGCCACTAGCGGGCGAATTCGGGTTCCTCGCGCCGCACCTTGTAGGCGCGGCTCACGCTGATCCCGGCCTTTTCCGCCGATGCGGTGACGTTCGAGCTTTCGGCGAGGTGATCGAGGAACAGGCGGCGCCAGTTGTTGTTGATGTGCCCGCTTTCCCCGGCCTTCAGGCCCGGGCGGATGACGATGCGCTTGCCGGGCGGTTTGGCCATGGCGGATACTCCTGGACCGCAGACACGGAAAAGGCGGCGCTCCGGTCCGGAGGGCCGCCCTTGGGCGAATCGCAATTTTCCGATGATGCCTTCTGATAACCAGATAGCGTCACGATGTCAAGAAAAATCACCAATCCGGTTATCTGGCAGAATGCGGAAGGGGGTCGCGGCACGCGCCTGCCGGAGAAGTGGTCTGCGGTTCCCCATTGACCGCAAACAGGAATATGCGATTTTTCGAGGGCCCCCTTCCTGTCATGTCAACGAAAGGAGAGGTGATGACAGATCGCGCGTTCCTGGCCCAGATGGTAGGCTACGGCCTGTCGACGGTCGAGATCCACTACTGGATGCCCGATCACCGCAACCTGCTGCAGCGGTTCGTGATGCAGCAATACGACGTGGCACCGCAATTTCCCGAGCTCGACCGGTTCCTCGGCTTCTGGCGGCGCGAGATCGACGCGGTGCTGCATTCGGTGCGGGTGGCGCACAAGCACCTGATCGGCCCGCAGGAATGGCGGGCCGTCGACGGGATCATTTCGATCCACTGAACCGAAAGGGCGGGGCGATCGCCGCCCCGCGCCGCACCTCAGATAATCCCGATCGCCTTGCCGGCGCGTTCGAAAATGCCGAGGATGGTCTGGACCTGTTCGGCAGAATGCTCTGCGCACAGCGAGCAGCGCAGCAGGGTCATGCCCGCCGGGGTCGCCGGGGGACGGGCCAGATTGACGTAGAGGCCTTCCTTCAGGAGCGCCTCCCACATCATCGCGCCGCGTTCCAGATCCGGCATGATGACGGCGATGATCGCGCTCTGGGGCTCGTCGGTGCCGAGCTTGAAGCCGAGATCGCGCAGGCCCTTGTGAAGGGTGCGGCTGTTCTCCCACAGATGCGCGCGCTTGTTGCCGCCGTGCATCAGCTTGCGGATCGAGGTGGCCGAGCTCGCCATCACGCTCGGCGGCAGGGCGGCGGTGAAGACGTAGGGACGGCACACCAGCCGCAGCACCTCGAACTTCGGGTGGTTCGACACGCAGAAGCCGCCGACCGTGCCGACGCTCTTGGAGAAGGTGCCGATGATGAAATCGACCTGGTCGAGCACGCCCTGCTCCTCGGCGACGCCGCGGCCGTGCTCGCCGATGAAGCCCATCGAGTGCGCCTCGTCGACCAGCACCATTGCCCCGTGGGCCTTGGCGATGCGGACCATCTCCTTGAGCGGGGCGACGTCGCCCATCATCGAATAGACGCCTTCCAGCACAACCAGCTTGCCCGCGCCTTCGGGGATGCGCTTCAGGCGCTTTTCCAGCGCCTCGACGTCGTTGTGCTTGAACGGCACGACCTCGGCCTTGCCCATCGCGCAGCCATCGTAGATCGAGGCGTGACTGTCGATGTCGAGGATGATGTAGTCGCCCTTGCCTGCCAGCGTCGAGATGATCCCGAGGTTGGCCTGATAGCCGGTCGAGAAGACCATCGCGTGGTCCATGTCGTAGAATTCGCGCAGCGCCGCCTCGACATCGCGGTGGTCGCGGAAGGTGCCGTTGAGGACGCGGCTGCCGGTGGTGCCGGCGCCGAAATCCTCCATCGCCTGCTTGCCCGCGGCGATGACGTCATCGTCGAAGGTCATCCCCATGTAGTTGTAGGTGCCGAGCAGGATCGTGTCGCGCCCGTTGCATATCGCTTGCGTGGGCGAGAGCACCTTTTCCATGACGAGGTTGAACGGATCCTCCACCCCTGCGGCAAGCAGCGCCTCGCGAGTCTGGATGATGGGATCGAACTTGGCGAGCAGATCGACCGGCTCAGTCTGGGCAAGGGTGTCGTTCATAGCAGTTGCCATTATCAGCTATCCTGCAGCTTGTGGACTGCCGCCACCAATTGGCCCCAGTTTTCGATCTCGGCCTGCTGGTTCATGCTGATGATGATGTCGAATTCGTCCTCGATCGCGGCGACGAAATCCATCACCGTCAGGCTGTCGAACTCGAGATCGCCGGCAAAGGTGGTCGCATCCTCGATGGCTATGCCTTTCTTGTTGAAGGGCTCGACGAGATTGCGGATGGCGGCATCGACGTCTGCGGGGCTCATGGCGGGTCTGCTTTCTTCGGATCGGTTGTCGCGCGGGACTTAGCCCGGTATTACGGCTGCAAAGCGGCGGATGATGCAGCTTGTCAAGTTTTCGCCGCGCCCATCCGGGATGCGGCAGCCGATCCGGGGGGATGATGGCTGAAGAACCCGTGCAGTCCGAAACGCCCAAGGCCGCGCCTTCGCTGCCTTCGCCCTCCGGCTATTCGAACCACGCGATCCATCTGGTGCGCACCGCGCAGCAGATCAACCTCGCCCTGAGCCAGATGGCCGACCAGAAGGCCTCGATCCTGATGGGGGCGACCTTCCTCGTATTCACGATCGCGGTCGGACAGGCGCGGGGCGGGACGCTGCCCGTCTCGCTTGCCGTCCTCGCCCTGTTCGCCTTCATCTCGGCGATGTGCGCGGTGTTCGCGGTGCTGCCTTCGGTGAGCAGTCCGGCGTCGGCCAAGCTCAATGACGGCGTGCCCAACAAGCTGTTCTTCGGTTGCTTCACCCACATGGACGAGGGCGAATGGGCCGAGAGCATCCTCGATGAACTCCACGCCGACGAAACCGTGTTCCGCACCATGCTGCACGACATCTACCAGAACGGGCAGGTGCTCCAGCGCAAGAAGTACAAGTACCTCGCCTATGCCTACAAGAGCTTCATGGCCGGGCTCGTGCTGACGGTGATCACCTTCGCACTGGAATATGCGCTGCCGATCGCCTGAGCGTCAGTTCTGCAACTTGATCCGGCAGTCGCTCTGGTCGGCCTCGCACTGCGCCGCATAGGCCGCGACCACGGCCCGCGGCACCCGCACCTGGAACGCGCCCGGGCCGAGGCTGTAAAGCCCTTGCAGATAGGCGCGGTCGAAATCCGTGAGCGCCTGCGGGGCCACGTCCGGACCATCGGCAAACAGGCTCAGCATCGAGGGCAGGCCGATGCCGCCGAAATCGATCTGGCGGCGTGGCATGCCGAGGATGTGGAGCGCGGCATGATCGGCGATCTGCCCCAGCGTTGCGCCGCCGAGTTGGTTTGCATCATACATCACCACCGACAGGGTCTTTGGGCGGTAGGTGGACGAGGCGGTGCGGGACGCCGCAGTGCTCTGCGAGACGACGAGGCCGAGGTCGTTGAAGGTCACTCCTTGCGCATTGGCGGTGGCAAGCATGCTCCACCACACCACCGGCCGTTTGCCGCGCACCTCGCTCTCGATCCGGCGGGTGTGCACATCGCGGAAGGGCAGCACCCCCACGAGATCGAGCCGCTTGCTCACCAGCCGCTTGTACATCCCTTCGGGGTCATCGACCACGATCACCACCGCATTGGCCCGGCATCCGGCACGCGGTTCTCCCAGGCCGAGTTCGAGCGAGGTGGCAAGGATGCGATCGGCCACGAAGCGGGCCTGCTCCGGTTCCAGCCCTGCTACCTCGATGCACAGCGGCTGGAAAAAGCGCGGCATGGATTCGACAACGCTAAGGCGCTCGGTCATCTGCCGCAGGTTGTCCTTGAACACCTGGCGCGCCATCTCGCGCTGGCTGAGCACTTCGATCTCGGTGCTGTCCTGTTCGAGTCGGCCAGCCTGATCGCGGGCAGACAGCGCGGCGGGATGGGTCAGCACCGCCGCAGCAAGAGCAAGAATCCCGAGGGCTGCGGCGCGCATTCGAACCTCCCGTAATATGCTAATTTATGTAGATAATTTTAGCGACGGAAGGCTGAATGGCCCATGAACTCCGGTCCCTGACCGCTCACACCAGGGCGTTCACCGCGCTCATGAACGGTCCGATCGACACCGGCTTCGACAGATAGCCCTCGGCCCCTGCCGCGCGGATACGTTCCTCGTCACCCTTTGCGGCGAAGGCGGTCACCGCGAGCACCGGGATGCCGGCCAGCCGCCGGTCCCGCTTGGCGGCCTCGATCAGGTCGACGCCGGAGATCCCGCCGAGCTGGATGTCCATGATGATGAGATCGGGCGAGACCGCGCGCGCCGTGTCCAGCACCTTGTCGCCCTCGGCCACCGGCTCCACATCAAAGCCGTTGGCCCTGAGCACATCGCAGAACAATTTCCGGTTGAGGTCATTGTCCTCGACAACCATGATCCGCTTTGTCACTGAACGCCCCGCTTTTCGCCCGTTCCGTCAGTTACCCGCAGCCGAAGGACAGGACAATCCCGCATCGTCCCCCATCCGAGCCCGCATATCCCGAAATGCTGGCGCTCGCCGCGCTCGGCTGGGTGCTGGAATCCGAGGATCGCGCCGCGCGCTATCTTGAACTTACCGGTCTCGATCCCGATTCTCTGCGGACCGGTCTCGGCGATCCCGTGATCCTCGCCTCGGCGCTCGAATTTCTCGCCAACCACGAACCCGATCTGATCCGCGCGGCCGAGGCCCTTGCCGTCACGCCCGAGGAACTGGTCGCCGCCAAGGACGCTCTGACAGCATGACCCGCCCCCTGATCATCTCCGATTGCGACGAAGTGCTGCTGCACATGGTCGCGCCCTTCAAGGACTGGCTGGAGGCGAGCCAAGGCGTCAGTTTCCACCTCGAAGGCCACAATTTCGCCGAGGCCCTGCGCTGGCAGGACAGCGGCGAACTGCTCGCCCCGCCCGATATCTGGAAGATGCTGCGGCTCTTCTTCGACAACGAGATGGACTCGCAGAAACCGATCGCCGGCGCGGTCGAAGGGATCAACACGCTGGCCGAAAAGGCCGACGTCGTGATCCTAACCAACCTCGTTGACCATCACCGCGATGCGCGGGCCGAGCAGCTCGCCAAGGTCGGGATCAATGCCCGGGTGTTCACCAATCAGGGCCCCAAAGGCCCCGCCCTGAAGGCGATCATCGACGAGTATGCCCCCACCCGCGCGCTGTTCATCGATGACCTCGCCCAGCACCACGCCTCGGTCGCCGAAATCACGCCGCACGTGACGCGGCTCCACCTGTGCGGCGAGCCGATGATCGCCCATGCCATCGATTGCGCCCACAAGGCCGGCCACGCCCATTCGCGGATCGACCGCTGGGACGAGGCCCTGCCGTGGCTGCTTGAACAACTGGAGGACTGAAACATGAGTTACACCGCACGCCTCGCCGAACTCGGCATCACCCTTCCCAAGGCCGCCGCGCCGGTCGCCAGCTATGTGCCGGTCGTGGTGCATGGCGGCATCGCCTATGTCTCGGGCCAGCTGCCCTTCGTGGAGGGAGCAGTCGTGACAGGCCGGCTGGGTGATGATGTCGACGTCGAAGCCGGAAAGGCTGCGGCGCGCGCCTGCGGGCTGATGATCGTGACCCAGCTCCAGGCGGCAGGTCTGCTCGACCAGGTCGAGCGGGTGGTGAAGCTCGGTGCCTTCATCAACTGCACCGCCGATTTCACTCAGCAGCCGGAAGTCGCCAATGGCGCCTCGGACCTGATGGAGCAGATCTTCGGCGGCGCCGGCCAGCACGCGCGGGCCGCTGTCGGCGTGCCCGCCCTGCCGCGCGGAGCGGCGGTCGAAGTCGATGCGATTGTCGCGCTGAAGGCATGACGGCAAGGCCAGCTCCCGACTGGCTGACCGCGTGGGAATATGCCCACCGCGGACTGCACGGCGCGGGCGTGCCCGAGAACTCGCGGGCCGCCGCCGAGGGCGCGATCGCGCGCGGCATGGGGATCGAATGCGATATCCAGATGAGCCGCGACAACGTGCCGCTGGTGTTCCACGACCGGGAGCTCGACCGCCTCACCAGCGAACGCGGGAAGGTCGCCGCTCGCGCCGCTGACGATCTGTGTCGCATTCCCCTGCTCGAAACGCAGGGGACGATCTGGCGCCTGTCCGAACTGCTCGATCTGGTCGCGGGCCGGGTGCCGATCCTCGTCGAGGTCAAAGCCCAGCCGCATCTCGCAGTGGCCGAATCCTGTATCGCCATTGCCAAGGTGCTGGCGGATTATACGGGGCCGCTGGCGGTGATGAGCTTCGATCTCAGGGTGGGCGAATGGTTCGCGAAGAACGCGCCGGAGGTGGTGCGCGGTCTGGTCGTCACCGACACGCTCGATCACGGCTACCGCCATGCATGGCGTGCGCCCCATGCGCTCGAGCGCGCGCGTCCCGATTTCCTTGCCAGCGACGTGCGCGACATTCCCAATGTGCTCGCCAGCCTGTGGCGCGAGAGCGGGCGGGCGCTGCTGACCTGGACGGTGCGCTCCGTAGAAACGCGGGAGCGGGGCCTTGCCCATGCCGATGCGCTGATCGCGGAAGGGGCGGGGCTGGCGTGAGTTCCCCGGAGCTGACGGTGCGCATCGCCTCCTCGGTCGGCGCGTTCGACGCGGCGGATTGGAACGCGCTGGGCGGCAACGACAACCCTTTCGTCTCCCACGAATTCCTCACCGCGATGGAGGATTCGGGTAGCGTCGGCCCCGGAACCGGCTGGGAGCCGGCGCCGATCGCCATCACCGACGATGCGGGGCGGTTGCTGGCCGCGATGCCCTCCTACGCCAAGGGGCACTCGCAGGGGGAATATGTCTTCGACCATAGCTGGGCCGATGCCTGGCACCGCGCGGGCGGGCGCTACTATCCGAAGCTCCAGATCGCGGCGCCCTTCACCCCAGCCACGGGTCCGCGCCTGTTGCTGAGCGATGAGGGTCTCGCCCCGCACTTGCTGAAAGGCGCGGAGGCGGTATGCCTTCAGAACAAGCTGTCCAGCGCCCACGCGACCTTCATCGATCCCGCGCAGCTCCCGCTTTTCGAGGAAGCGGGATGGATGCCGCGCGCCGATATCCAGTTCCACTGGTTCAACCGCGGCTATGCCAGCTTCGAGGATTTCCTCGGCGCGCTGTCCTCCCGCAAACGCAAGGACCTGCGCAAGGAGCGCGCCGCCGCGGTAGAGGGCCTGACGATCCGCCACCTCACCGGCCGCGACATCGGCGAGGAGCACTGGGACGCCTTCTGGGTCTTCTATCAGGACACCGGCGCAAGGAAGTGGGGTAGCCCCTATCTGACTCGCGAGGCCTTCAGCCTGCTGGGGGAGCGGATGGGGGACCGGATCGTGCTGATCCTCGCCTATGACAGGGCCGAGGCGATTGCCGGGGCGCTCAATTTCGTGGGCAAGGATGCGCTCTACGGCAGGTACTGGGGCTGCACCCGCGAGGTGCGCTTCCTGCATTTCGAGCTGTGCTACTATCAGGCGATCGACGCCGCCATCGCGCGGGGTCTGGCACGGGTCGAGGCCGGGGCGCAGGGCGGGCACAAGCTGGCGCGCGGCTATGAACCGGTGCAGACTTGGTCCGCGCACTGGATCGCCGATCCGGGCTTTCGCGCGGCGGTCGCCGATTTTCTCGAACGCGAACGCGCCGGGGTGGCGAGCGACCAGCTCTATCTTGGCGGTCGCACGCCGTTCAGGAAAGATCAGGCGGCGCGCTGACGGCCCTCGGCGAGCCATTGGCGCGCGCGGCGCTGGGCTTCGGCGATCTCGCGGGCGGTCATCTCTTCCGAAATGTCGGCGCGGCAATGGGCGGCTTCCTCATGGCCGCGCGCGGCGGCGAGGTTGAACCACTTGTGCGCCTCGATCAGATCGCAGGGCGCACCGTTGCTGCCCGTCGAGAAAGCGACGCCGAGGTCATAGCAGGCTCCCGCATCGCCGCATCCCGCTGCGGCCAGCCAGGCCCCGAGCTGGTTTTCGCCGGCATTCTCGCGGGAGAGGTTCGTCCCGATTGCGATGATGTTCATGTCTGGTCCCCGTCTTTACCGGATCGCCCCCCTCGGCGTCCTTCCGTGGTCGGAGAAGTGCGGCAATTATGGTCAAAAATTAGTTAACGCGATTTGCGCCTTCGGTGCGCGCGCTTTTGCCCCCGCCTCGCTGCCAAAGCCGCTTGTGCCCCTCGGGGGCCTTCCCTATAGGGCCCCCAGTGCTTTCCGCTTGCTGGGACCAAGTGAGCCGATGAAAATATTCAGGGCGTCAGGACGCGATGGTCTTCCCAGCGGCTCACGGGACGAGAGAGCTTGATGCCAACCACCGCGTCTGACGACATCGATATCCTCGAAAAGGCCAAGCGCCTTCTCGCACCGGACTATGTCCCGGGCGAGGACGAGGAATACATGAACGAGCGCCAGCAGGCCTATTTCCGGATGCTGCTGATCGAATGGAAGCGCTCGATCCATTCCGCCGCCGGACAGACGTTGCAATCGCTCCAGGACGGGCCGATCCGCGAGGCCGACCTGACCGACCGCGCCTCGAGCGAGACGGACTGGGGCATCGAACTGCGCACCCGGGACCGCCAGCGCAAGCTCGTCGCCAAGATCGACGCTGCGCTGCGGCGGATCGATTCCGGCGAATACGGCTATTGCGAGGTCACCGGCGATCCGATCGGCCTGAGGCGGCTGATCGCCCGGCCTGTCGCCACGATGACGGTCGAGGCCCAGGAAGCCCACGAGCGGCGCGAGAAGGTCTCGCGCGACGACTGATATCAACAGGGCGGCCAAGACCTGTGCCGCCTTGGGACGCCCTGCAACAAGCGGGGCCCGCGAGGGGCTCGGTTTACCGCGCGTTAACCGCGAATGGCCCACCTTCGACATTGCAATGCCGCGTCGACGGGTGATCCATGACGCGGCAACAGGTCGACTGATTTTGGCGCTGAGGAGGCGATCCGCATAATGACGGGGGTTGAGACACGCAGTGTCGCGCGCGACAGCCTTTTCCTGCTGGCCGACATCCGCATCGAGCAGGGCGCCGAAGTGCATCGCGTCCGGGTGCGCAATCTGTCGGATGGCGGGATGATGGGAGAGGGGCACCTGCGCGTGCAGCGCGGGCATCGCGTGTCGGTCGAGCTGCGCAACATCGGCGCTGTCGGCGGCACGGTGGCCTGGGTGCAGGACAACCGTTTCGGTGTCGCCTTCGATGAGGAGGTCGATTCCCAGAAAGCCCGCCGCCCCCTTCAGGCCGCCGAGGATCCGGCCGCGGCCATCATCCAGCCCTCCAGGGCCCATCGCGCCCCGCGCCCGCCCGAGCCGAGCCAGCTCCGCAAGATCTGAACGCATTCCGGGGAAGGCATCGCCCCGCCAAGCTGACCGCCCCGCAGCAACCTGCTAGACACGGGCCTGATGCGATTCTGGCTGCCCCTGATTGCCGCTCTGGCGCTATCCGCCTGCGGCCCCTCGAACGGCGGAGGGGCGGTCGAAGTGGCCATCATCGGGGCGCCCGACAGTCTCTATCAGGAAGGCGTCCGCCTTTCCCTTCCGGCCCAGCACATCCGCGGCGCGACCGTCGAGGGACTGGTCGCGCTCGACCAGGCCGGGCAGGTCGTACCCGCCATCGCCGAGCGCTGGATCGTCACCGAGGACGGCCTCAGCTACATTTTCCGCCTGCGTGACAGCACCTGGCCGGACGGCGACGAGATCACCGCCGTTGAGGTGCGCCAGCAGCTGCGTCAGGCGCTCACGCGGGTGCGCGGCACCTCGCTGGGGCTCGATCTAGCCAAGGTGCGCGATATCCGCGCGATGACGGGCCGCGTGATCGAGGTCCGCCTGACCTCGCCCATGCCCGATTTCCTGCGTCTGCTGGCCCAGCCCGAGCTCGGCCTCGTCAAGAACGGCAGCGGCGCCGGGCCGATGGTGCTGTCGCGTGACGAGACGGACGACACCGCGCGCCTCACTGCCCTCCCGCCCGAATCACGCGGCCTGCCCGCGCGGGAGGACTGGGAGGCCGTTGCCCGCCCTGTCGCGGTTCGGGCCCTGTCGGTCACGGATGCGGTCGGCGCCTTCTCCCGCGGGGACGTCGACCTGGTGCTGGGCGGCAGCATCGTCAATTTCCCCCAAGCCGAGGCCGGACCGCTGTCGCGCGGGACGATCCAGGTCGATCCGGCCATCGGGCTGCTGGGGCTGACGGTGCGCCGCGAGACCGGCCTTCTGGCCGATCCGAAGCGGCGCGAGGCACTGTCGATGGCGATCGACCGGGCCGCGCTGATCCAGAGCTTCGGCCTTAACGGCTGGCGCCAGAGCAGCTGGATCGTCCCGCCCGCGTTCTTCGCCTCGGCCCCCTATCCGGAAGACCGCTGGGACGGCGCCTCGATTGACGAGCGCCGCGCTGCCGCCGCCGCCCGGATCAGCGCCTGGACCGCCGCCGGGAACGAGGCGGTGGTGCGCGTGGCGATGCCGCGCGGCCCCGGGGGCGACCTGCTCCTGCGCCAGCTGGCCGAGGCATGGGACACCATCGGTGTCACCACCCGCCGCGCCGCGCCTGGCGAGGCCGCCGATCTGGAGCTGCGCGACACGCTGGCGCGCTATTCCTCGCCGCGCTGGTTTCTGAACCAGTTCCACTGCAGCCTCGATGCAGGGCTGTGCGCGCCGCGGGCAGACGCGCTGGTGCGCGAGACCCTTGCCGAACGCGATCCGGCGCGCCGCGAGGAGCTGCTCGTCGAAGCCCATGCCGCGCTGGTCGAACGCGAGATCTACATTCCCCTCGGCGCGCCCGTGCGCTGGTCGCTGGTGCGCGGCTCGATCCGCAACTATCTGCCGAACCCATGGGGTCTCCACCCCTTGTTCCCGCTGTCCCAGCCCACCACATAACGGGCATGGACAAGACCATGCACCGCCGCCCCGAACCCATGAACTTCGCGCTGCCGACCGGAACCGACGCCGCATCGGTGCGCGCCCGCGTGGTGATGATGGAGCGGCTGCTCGAACGCAGCTTCACGATCCCCGGCATCAACATGCCCGTCGGCCTCGACGCGCTCGTCGGCCTCGTGCCGGTGATCGGCGAGGTCGTGACCGCGGCGATGGGGGCCTACATCGTGTGGGAGGCCAAGAACCTCGGCGTGCCCAAGTGGAAGCTGGCGCGGATGGGCGCGAACGTGCTGTTCGACACGGCCATCGGCGCGATCCCGCTGATCGGCGATGCCGCCGACCTCGTGTTCCGCTCCAACACCCGGAACCTGCGCATCCTCCTGAAGCACATCGACAAGCACCATCCCGAGACGCGGGTGATCGACCGGTAGTTTCCTCCGGCGCGCTCGCGCGCTAGGGACAGCGGCCATGAGCGCCGATGTCACCTATGCGAGCTATCTCGATCTCGACCGCATCCTTGCCGCGCAGCATCCTGCCTCGGCTGCGCATGACGAACTGCTGTTCATCATCGTGCATCAGGCGAGCGAGCTGTGGCTCAAGCTGTGCCTCCATGAACTGACTGCGGCGCGCGAATGCATCGAGGCCGACGACCTCAGGCCCGCCTTCAAGATGCTCGCGCGGGTGGCGCGGGCGCAGCAGCAGCTGATCCAGAGCTGGGACGTGCTCAGCACCATGACCCCGCATGATTACTCCGCGATCCGCCCACATCTGGGCGCCTCGAGCGGGTTCCAGTCGGCGCAGTACCGAATGATGGAATTCATGCTCGGCGGGCGCGACGGCAAGCACGTGCGGCTGCACAAGTCGAATGCCGACTGGGCCGACCGGCTGGAGGCGGAGCGTGGGCGGGCGAGCCTCTATGATGCGGCGATCCGGCTGCTGGCGCGGCGCGGCTTCGCCATCGACGCGACCGTGCTGGGGCGCGACCCGGCGACCCTCTATGCGCCCGACGCCAGTGTCGAGGCGGCCTGGGCGGCGATCTACCGTGATCCCCAGCCGCATTGGGACCTCTATGAACTCGCCGAGAAGCTGGTCGATCTCGAATACCACTTCCAGCGCTGGCGCTTCGGGCATCTGAAGACGGTCGAGCGCATCATCGGCTTCAAGCGCGGCACCGGCGGCACCCCCGGCGTGCCCTATCTCGAAGGCGTGCTGAAGCAGGCCTTCTTCCCCGAGCTACTGAGCGTGCGGACCGCTATATGACACCCGAACAGCGCGCCGCCGAATTCGACGCCGCCGATCCGCTGGCGGGCTACCGCGAGCGGTTCATCCTGCCCGGCGGGGTGATCTATCTCGACGGCAATTCCCTGGGTGCCCTGCCCAAGGCGACGCCCGCGCGTTTGCAGGCGGTGATCGAAGGCGAGTGGGGCGAGGGCCTGATCCGTTCGTGGAACAGCGCGAGCTGGTTCGACATGGCGAGCCGCATCGGCGGCAAGATCGCGCCGCTGGTCGGGGCCGCGCCGCATGAGGTGATCGCCTGCGATTCGACCAGCGTGAACCTGTTCAAACTGATCGCCGCTGCCCTGGCGATGCGGCCCGGGCGCAAGGTTGTGCTCTCCGAACCCGGCAACTTCCCGACCGATCTCTACATGATCGCCGGGCTCGAGGCGCAGGGTCTCGCCGAGCGCCGGCTGGCGGAACGGGACAAGCTGGCCGGGGCGCTGGGTGATGATGTCGCACTGCTGCTGCTCACCCACGCGCATTACAAGACCGGCGCGCTCCACGACATGGCCGCCCTGACCCGTGCCGCGCATGAAGCGGGGGCGCTGGTGCTGTGGGACCTGTCGCACTCGACCGGTGCACTGCCGGTCGATCTGCGCGCGGCGGGCGCAGATTTCGCAGTGGGCTGCGGCTACAAGTACCTGTGCGGCGGCCCCGGCGCCCCCGCCTTCGCCTTCGTCGCCGAGCGGCACCAGGCAGACTTGCAACAGCCTCTGACCGGCTGGTTCGGCCACGCCGCGCCCTTCGCCTTCTCCGACGACTACGCCGGCGCGCCGGGGATCGAGCGGCTGCAATGCGGCACGCCGCCGGTGCTGGGGCTCGCGGCGCTGGAGGTGGGGGTGGATCTGATCGCCGAGATCGGCGTCGCGCGGCTCTACGGCAAGTCGCAGGCGCTCTCGGAGTTCTTCCTCGAATGCCTGATGGCGCACGGGGTGGACCTCGAACTGGTCAGCCCGCCCAAAAGCGGCGAGCGCGGCAGCCAGCTCTCCTTCCGCCACCCGGAGGCCTACGCGATCTGCCAGGCGCTGATCGCGCGCGGGGTGATCGGCGATTTCCGCGCGCCCGACGTGCTGCGGCTGGGCTTCGCGCCCGCCTATCTGAGCTTCGCCGACATCGCCGCCGCCGCCCGCCATCTCGCCGAGGTGCTGGCAAGCGGCGAGTGGCAGCGGGCTGAGTTCAACGAGCGCGCGGCGGTGACCTGACGAATATCGTCCGGCCCGCAGGGCCGCGAGCGCACGCGCGCGAGCCGCAGGCGCCCCGTAGCGAAGCGAAGGGAACCGCGCCGAGGACGAAGGCGCGGAGGCGCCTTCGCAATCAAACGGTTCTTTCGGCTTTGTCCTTCTCGTTCGTGCCCTTGATCATGGCACGCATCTGCTCCCACTCGGCGTCGCCGAGCGCATGGAGCATCGGGTAGAAGGTTCCGCCGGTCGCCTGGAAGCCCGCGCCGTCGATGGCGATGGTCTGCCCGTTCACGTATTCCGCGCCCGGACCCATCAGGAACACCGCGAGGTTCGCAAGCTCGTGCATCTCGCCCGCGCGGCCCATCGGGTTCATCGCGTTGTTCGAATTGCCGCCCGAGCCGCCGGGATTGAGCCGCGCGCTCATCCCTTTGGTCGGGAAGAGGCCCGGGGCGATGGCGTTGAAGCGCAGGCCATAGCGTCCCCACTCGGTGGCCAAGCTCTGGGTCATGGCGTTGATCGCGGTTTTGCTCATCGCGGAAGGCACCACGAAGGCGCTGCCCGACCACACCCAGGTGGTGAGGATCGAGAGGAAGCTCGCCTTCTTCTTCTCCGCGATCAGGCGCTTGCCGATGTCGAGCGTGACGTAGAAGGTGCCGCGCATCACGATATCGGCGATGGCGTTGAAGCCGTTGACCGAAAGGTCCTCCGTGCGGCTGATGAAGTTGCCCGCGGCGTTGTTGACGACGCCCGTCAGCGCGCCGCCATCGGCCCAGATCGCATCGACCATCGCATGAATCGCGTCCGCGTCACGGATGTCGCAGGCCATCCCGACGATCTTGCCGCCGTGCAGCTTCGTCAGCTCCTCGGCGGTCTCGTCGAGCTTCCCCTGACGGCGGCCGCAGATGTAGACGGTCGCGCCAAGCTTGAGGAAGGCCTCGGCCATCTCGCGCCCGAGGCCGGTGCCCCCGCCGGTCACGAGGATGCGCTCGCCCGCCATCAGGCCATCGCGGAACATCAGCTTGGATACGTCCATGATCTGTCCTTTCAGAGACCGAGCACGGTCTTGGCGATGATGTTCTTCTGCACCTCGTCCGATCCGCCGAAGATCGTCGAGGCACGGTTGTTGAGGTATTTGCCCATGGCGGTCTGGGCATATTCGCTCCCCACCGGCTCGGGCGCCTCGTTGCCGTAGAGCGGGCGCTCGAGCGGCAGTTGCAGCGCGTCGGGGCCGAGCAGTTCCAGCCGCAGCACATCGACCTTCTGGCCGATATTGGAGCCGAGCAATTTCACCAGCGAGGTTTGCGGCCCCGGCGCGCGGCCCTTGGCGAGTTCGGCGAGGATGCGCAGTTCGGTCACCTCCAGAGCCTCGGCCTCGAGCCGCACGCGGGCGAGTTTGTCGCGGAAGCGCGGATCGTGGGCGATTGCGCCGTTGACCCCGGAAGGCTGGGTCTGCGCAAGGGTCTCGAGCCGGTCGATCGACTGGAGCAGGCGCGGGGCGTAGCACGATCCGCCGCGCTCGTTTTCGAGCAGGAACTTGGCGATCGTCCATCCGGCGCCTTCCGCGCCGATACGGTTCTGGGCCGAGGTGCGCGCATCGGTGAAGAACACCGCGTTGACCTCGTGATCGCCCGACATCGAGTGGATCGGGGTCACTTCCACCCCTGGCTGATCCATCGGCACCAGCAGGAAGCTGATCCCCTGCTGCTTCTTCACCGTGGCATCGGTGCGCACCAGCGCGAAGATCCAGTCGGCGTGGTGGGCATGGGTGGTCCAGATCTTGGAGCCGTTGATGACATATTCGTCGCCCTCCAGCCGGGCCGAGGTCTTGAGGCTGGCGAGGTCCGACCCGCTGCCGGGCTCCGAATAGCCCTGGCACCAGTAGTCGTCGCCCGAGAGGATGCCGGGCAGGAAGCGGGCCTTCTGTTCGGGCGTGCCGAATTCGCAGATCACCGGGCCGACGAGGCGCAGGCCGAGGATCGCGAGGGCGGGCGCGCCGGCAAGCGCGCATTCCTTCTCGAAGATGAACTTCTGGGTCGGCGTCCAGCCGGTGCCGCCGTCCTCCTTGGGCCAGTGCGGGGCGACCCAGCCCTTTTTATAGAGGATGCGGTGCCACTCCATCCCGATGTCGGGCTCGACGAAAACGCCCGGCGTGCGGCGCGCGCCATCGCGCAGCCGTTCGGGCAGGTTGTCCTTGAGGAAGGCGCGCACTTCCTCGCGGAACGCCAGATCCTCGGGGGTGAAGTCCAAGTCCATTCTATTCAATCCCACTTGCGATCCCGCAGGTACGGCCTTCAGCCCCTGCCAGCTTCAGTCCCCGTCTCGCATGGCCCAGCGGATCGTGCGCCGCAGCAGGTCATAATAGACGTCGTAGTTCCAGGCGCACATTTCCTTGTGCGGGTAGAAATCGGCCATGCCCGGCAGGTCGTAGTGCCCGCGGCAATGGCCCAGCGCGTTGTATACGATCTGCCCCGCGCCGATATCCCTCGTATAAACGATAGGGACGGTGGTCTTTTCCCAGTTGGCATCCACGAAGCCGGTCGCCTCGCCCTCGAAGGTGGTCTGCATCAGCGTGTCGATGGGCGCGGTGGTTTTCGAGAGGTAGAGCTCGTCCACCACCTCGAAGTCCGCGATGCCGCGGGTCAGCTCGTGATCCTTGTTGACCACCTCGACCGGGAACTTGCCGATCGGCGGGTGCGCCTTGAACTGGGTGCCGAGCATGTCCATCACGTCGGGCCGGGTTTCGGGCGCGTCCACCAGCCCCTCGGCGGTGAAGACGAGGATCGAATTGGTGCCGTGGAGCGCCATCCACTTGCCGCCCTTGTCCAGCCATGCCTTCAGCTGCGCGGCCTGTTCCTCGGTCGGCATCAGATCGCAGGTATAGGTGATGAGGAAGCGGCACTGGTCGAGCCGCTCGAGCCCCGAATAGTCGCAGGCGACCGTGGTGCGGATATGCGGGTGTTCGGCGAGGAGCTTCAGGATCTCGAGCCGCGGGTAGTCGATATCGTGATACTTGCCGGCCGTGATGAAGTGCGCGTCGATGCGGGTGGCGGGTTGCTCTGCCATGTCAGCTCCTGATGCTCCCGCCGCCGTCGACGGTGAGGTCGCAGCCGGTGGTGAAGCTCGCCTCGTCGCTGGAGAGGAAGACCACCGCGCGGGCAACCTCCTCGGGCTCGCCGATGCGGTTCATCGGGTGGGTGGCGGCGAAATTGGTCTCGATGTTTTCGGGCGTGTCGGCGCCCGAGAACTTGTAGCGGTTGTACATCGGCGTGCGGATCGCGCCGGGATGGACCATGTTGACGCGGATCGGCAGGCCGCGTTCTGCCAGATCGAGCGCGACCGATTGGGTGAGGCCCCTGAGGCCGGTCTTCGACGCGCTGTAGGCGGCGACGAAAGAGGCCGGGCGCAGCGCGATCATCGAGCCGATGTTGACGATGGCGCAGGGCTCGCCGCTCGCTTCCATCGCCGGGATCGCGGCGCGCATCCCGTAGAAGGGGCCGTTGAGGTTGATGTCGATGGTGCGCTCCCACACGTCGAGCGCGCCGTCGGGGACATTGCCAGGCTTGGAGATGCCGGCGATGTTGCACAGCACGGTGAGCTTCCCGAAGCGCCCGCGCGTCGCCGATACCGCCGCTTCCCATTGCCTGAGATCGCGCACGTCGAGCTGGCACGCCGCCGCGCGCTCGCCCAGTTCGGCAGCGAGGCCTTGGGCCTTTTCCAGCTGCACATCGCCGAGCATCACGCTGCCGCCCTCGGCCACGATCAGGCGCGCAACCGCCGCCCCGATCCCCTCGGCGCCGCCGGAGACCAGCGCCACCTTGCCCTGCATCCGCATGGCTATTCGCGCTCCAGGATGGCGACGCCGGAAAGACCGGGGGCGCCGTAGACATGGCTGTAACCGAAGCGGGGCTTGCCGGGCACCTGCCGCTCGCCGGCGCGCTGGCGCAGCTGGGTGACGTTCTCGTAGACCTGCCTGAGGCCCGATGCCCCGATCGGCTCCCCGCAGGCGAGGCAGCCGCCGTCGGTGTTCACCGGCAGCTTCCCGCCGTGGATCTCGGTCCAGCCATTGGCGAGCCATTCCTCCTGCTCGCCGTCCTTGCAGAAACCGTTTTCGGCCATGTGCATGATCTCGGCGCCGCTTTCGGTGTCCTGCAATTGCGCGACGGAGATGTCCTCCGGCCCGATCCCGGCCTTCTCGAACGCGGCCTGCGAGGCGAGCACGGTGGGCTTGCCGCCCTCCTCGATGCTGATGCCGGCCTGGAACACCTCGAAGGAATTGGGCGGCCGGGTCTTCACCGCCACGGCGCGGATCTTGACCCCGTCCGCGCCCAGCTCCTTCATCTTCTTCTCGGACGCAAGGATCAGCGCCACGGCGCCCTCGGCGGGCGAGCAGAACATGTACTTGGTCAGCGGATCGTTGATCATCGGCGCGTTCATGATCGTGTCGAGATCGACCGGGCTGCGCCGCCAGGCGTGGGGCGTGATCGTGCCGTTTCGGAAGGCCTTCTCGGCCACCCGCCCGAGCGTCGTGCGGCTGATGCCGTGGAGCTGCATGTAACGCTGGATCTTGAGCGCGAAGAACTGCGTCGTCAGCATCATGCCGGTCTGGCCATACCATTCGGGCAGGCCATAGTCGGACGGCTTGGCGTTGAACGCGCCGCGCGGATGCTTGTCGAAGCCGACCGCCAGCGCGAGGTCATACATCCCGCTCGCGATCGCCTGCTGCGAGGCGGCGAGCGCGCTGCCGCCGGTGGCGCAGCCGTTGGCGACGTTGGTGAAGGGAAGGCTGGTCAGCCCCAGCTCGTTGACCATGATATCGGCATTGCCCGCAGCCGCCGAGCCGCCATAGGCGCACTCGATGTCGGGCCATTCAAGGCCAGCATCCTTCAGCGCCTCGCGCACGGCATAGACGCCCTGCTCGCGGCCCGAGCGGCTGTCGGTGCGGCCGAAGGGATGGATCCCTGCGCCGATGATGTAGACGTTCTCGCTCATGCGGCCTGACTTTCTGTTTGGGCGACGGGGCGGAAGGCGAAGGTGTCGTAACGCGCGTTGAACGGCACAATGCAGAATTCGAGATCCATGCCGAGGTGCAGGTCTTCCAGCCGCGCATCGACGATGCGGCTTTCGACGATCACCTCGCCGGGCAGTTCGACATAGCCGAGGAGATAAGGCTGGAAATCGGGCGGGCCTTCGCCCGGGCCGGAGCCGGGGCCCTCATAGGGTTCCTTGGGCAGGAAGCCCTGCGAGGTCCACGACCACAGCTTGCCCCGCCGCGAAAGCTTGTAGGGCTCCACGCCTTCGGCCGCATCGCCGACCGGCATCGGGAAGACGATCTGCCCCGAAGGCAACCTGCCGCCCATCAGATGAGGCTGCGCCCCGTCACTCCACAGGTTCGGGTCGATCTTTTCGCCCATTGTTCAGTCCCCTCCAGCAGGCCGTCAGGCGGCCAGCGCATATTCCGCAAGCACGGTGTCGACGTCGCCGAACAGGCGGGCGAGCAGCAGCACGCGCTTCAAGGCGTGGCCGATGGCAAGTTCGTCGGTGATGCCCATGCCGCCGTGCATCTGCACCGCCTCGCGGGCGATGGCGTCGACATTCTCGCCGATGAAGGCCTTGGCCCCTGCGGCAGCGCGCTGCCACTTTGCTGCATCACCCTTGTCGGTCAATGCTGCGCGGTAAAGCATTGAACGCGCTTGTTCTTCGCGAGCGTAGCAATCGACAAGCCGGTGCTGCAAGGCCTGGAAACTCCCGATGGCCACGCCGAACTGCTCGCGCTCCTTCACGTAGGCAAGCGTATCGTCGAGCAGGCGCTGGCCGAGGCCCACCATTTCCGCCGCCGCATAAAGGCGAATGTCGGCCGCGATCGCTTCGAGCGCAGTCGGATCGAGCGTGAGCCGCGCGGCGGCGGGCGTGCGGGTGAGCTTGATCTCGCCCGCGATGCTGCCGTCCGCCAGGCGGTAGGGCCGCACCTCCAGCCCGGCCGCATCCTTGGGCACGAGGAAGCAGGCCGTCTCTCCGCCTAGGTCGGCGGTGACGATGAACAGGTCTGCCATCAGCGCGCCCATCACCATCGTCTTCTCGCCGGTGAGGGTGAAGCCGTCCCCGGCGGCGTCGGCCTTCATCCCCTTGGCCTTGAGGCTGTAGCGCTGGCCGCGCTCGGTCCAGGCGAGGGTGGCGATGGTGGTGCCGGACAGCACCTCCTCCAGCACCGCGCCCGCTCCGCCGCGTTCGAGCAGCAGCACCGGGAGGATGCCATGTTCGAGCAGCGGATCGGGCGAATTGGCCTTGCCGATGGCTTCAAGCACCAGCGCAAGATCGGTCGACGACCCGCCCATGCCCCCCGCATGCTCGCTCGCTGACAGCGCAATGAGCCCCATCTCGGCCAGCTGCTGCCAGCGCGCGCGGTCATAGCCCGCGGGCGAAAGCCGCAAGCGGCGGCGCGCCTCGACATCGATCGGCGCCGCGAAGCGCTCGACCGAGGTCACGAACATCTGCTGTTCTTCGGAGAGGTCGAAATTCATGTGGGGTCAGGCTTTCCGCGTGAAGGTGATCGGCAGATGGGTCACGCCGCGCAGCAGGATGTTGGGGAGGATGCGGATCGCGCCCTCATCGGCGACGGCGAAGTTGTCGAGCCGCTCGAGCAGCTCGTCGAAGGCGACCAGCATCTCCTTGCGGCTGAGCATGTTGCCCACGCACATGTGCGGCCCCTTGCCGAAGCTCAGATGGGTGCGGGCGTTGGCGCGCTCGATGTCGAACTTGTCGGGATCGGGGAACTTGGACGGGTCGCGGTTGGCGGCCGCATAGCGCAGCTGCACCACGCTCCCCGCCGGGATCTTCATGCCGCCAAGCTCGGTATCCTGCTTGACGATCCGCCACATCCCTGCCGTCGGCGTCTCGTAGCGCAGCGCCTCCTCGACAAGGTTCATGATGACCTTGGGATCGCGCCCGCCCGCCGCCGCCTTGGCCTTTTCCATCTGGTCTGGATTGCGGATCAGCTGGAGCAGACCGCCCGCCAGCGTCGAGGTGGTGGTCTCGTTCCCCGCCACCATGAACTGCTGCATCAGCGACATGATTTCGGGGTCCGAGAGCGGTGTCTCGCCCTCGACCCGCGCCTCGACGAGATCGGTCAGCAGGTCGTTCCCGCCATTCGCCTTGCGGTCGTCGATCAGCCCCTTGATGTAGTGCTGGAACTCGACGAGGCTGCGCGCGCATTCCTTCTTGCGCTCGAAATCGACCATCTGGCTGAAGCGGTCGACCGCCGCGTCCGACCACGCCTTCACGCGCTTCGGATCATCCTCCAGCCCGATCTGCCCGGCGATCATCGCCACCGGCAGCGGCACGCCGAATTCCTCGACGAATTCGCATTCGCCCCGGTCGGCGAAGGCCTCGATCAGCTCGATCGACTTCTGCCGCATGTCGGCCTCGATCGCGTTCACGCGCGGGGCCGAAAAGGCGAGGTTCACGAGCTTGCGGTTGCGGGTGTGGACCGGGTGATCGGCGGTCAGCAGGGTGGGGAGATCGGGCCAGCCCTCGGCGAGGATCGCCTGGATCTCCTCGTCCGCCTCGCGACCCATCAGCGCGGTGAAGTCGTTGGAGAAGACCTCGGGCTTTGCCGCCGCCTCGCTGCACAGGTCGTAGGAATAGACGACCCAGGTGTTCATGCCCTCGAGATGCTCGATCGCCACCCCGGCCTCGTGCACGGCACGATAGTGATCGAAGGGATCGATCAGCGTTTCGGGGGCAAAGACATTGCCTTGGGGCTTGTTCATGTGATGCGGCTCCGCCACCTTGGATATGGTGTGACAAGCCTAGCGGCCCTCGCGCCCCCGATGCGATGCGCGTTTGTGTTAGGGTTGCGCGAAGCCGTTCATCCGCCGGCGAATTCGCGCTGGAATTCAAGCATGTCGAAGTAGTCCCGCCAGGCCGCGATGCGCCCGTCGGTTCCGATCTCGAAGGTGCCCATCACCCGGATCGCGGCGCGGCGGCCGTCCTTGAAGTGGAAGATGTCGGTGCGCTCTGTGAGCACGGTGTTCCCGCTGGCCGCGATGGCGTGGGTCTGCCAGTCGCAGCGCGCGACATTGGCGAGGAAGCCCTCGACCATCGCGCGCATCGCCGTGGTGCCGTGGATCGGCTCCATCGGGATATTGTGATAGACGATATCCTCCGCGCACAGCGCCAGCATCGCCTCCACGTCGCAGGCGTTCCAGTGGCCGATGAAGGCTTCGACGGTCTGTTGGGGCGTCATGCGGTTCCTCCCGAGGTGTAGTCGAGCGCCTGCCGCAGCATCCGGCGCACATGAGGGTTGGCGTAGGTTGCCGGGCCGTCGCCGAATTGCAGATAGACGAGCGGGGCGGGGCAGGTGCGGCTCTCCCAGGCGACGCAGTCGCTGCCCGGCGGGTGGTCCCAGCCTTCGTTGCTGAACATCGCGCCTGCCACGGCCTGCGCGGCGGAGTAGAAATTGGCAGCCGTGAAGGCGAAGCCCTCGGCGCGCACCAGCGGGATGAAGGCGCTCTCGTCGATGGGGCAGAGGTAGAGCTCGTCGGTGACGGGGAAGCTCTCGGGCAGGCCCCGCGTGACGGGGTGATCGACAAGGATGCGCGCCTCGTAGGTTATGTCATGGCGATAGCCGGAATCGGGGCCGTGCGCGCCCGGCTGGTAGTGGAACTGCCCGCCGAGCCAGTGGTGCCACTCCGGCCACTCGGCCCACCCCGCCAGCGCATGGTGCATCGCGACCGCGCCCCTGCCGCCGGCGAAGCGCCCGGCGAGCGCCTCGCGGAAAGCAGGCGAGGGCGGGCGCATCGTCACCGTCCCTTCGCCGAAGCTGTAGCCAGCCATGTCGTATAACAGCAGCGCGTCGGCGGCGCGGATGGCGTCCGCCGCGTCAGCCTCGCCGCCTTCGGGGTGGACCAGATGGGTGATTTCCCACTCGCCCAGCGCCGCCAGCAGTTCGTCGAAAGGTCCCGCCTCGTAGGGGTGCCCCCCTGACAGCACGAGCAGCGAACGGGCCATCAGGCGATCTTGAGGATCATCTTGCCGTCATTCGTCCCAGCGAACAGCCGCATGAAGCTGTCGAAGGCGTTCTCCAGACCCTCGTCGATGTGTTCGTCGATGGTGAGTTTGCCCTGCGCCGCCCAGACGCCCATCTGCGCCGCGCCCTCGGCGAAGCGCGGGACGTAGTCGGCGACCAGCAGGCCCCGGATGTGGGCGCGCTTGACGATCAGCTGCCACAGGTTGCGGATGCCGCGCGGCTCGGTGTTGTATTCGCTGATCAGACCGCACAGCCCGACGCGTGAGTGCAGGTTCAGGTTCATCAGCCCGGCATCGAGGATGATCCCGCCGACATTCTCGAAGATCACGTCGACGCCGTCGGGGCAGGCCTCGGCGATGGCCTTGGTGAGCGCGGCTTCATCCTTGCCGCGATAGTCGATGGCGGCGTCGAAGCCGTATTTCTCGGTGAGCCGCGCGCACTTGGCAGGTCCCCCCGCGATCCCGACCGCGCGGCAGCCATGGATCTTGGCGAGCTGGCCGACGAGGCTGCCGACCGCGCCCGCTGCACCGGTCACCAGCACGGTCTCGCCCGCCTTGGGCTCGCACACCTCGAGGAAGCCGAAATAGGCCGTCATGCCCACGGCGCCGAAGATCGAGAGGTAATTGGTGACACTCGGCACGAGGCTCGGGTCGATCGGCTGAGTGAGGCCGCCCGCGACGCCGATGGAATAGTCCTCGAGCGCGTTGAGCCCCATCACCCACTGGCCGGGTGCGAAGCCTTCCGCTCGGCTTTCCTCCACGACGCCGATGGTGCTGGCGCGCACCGGATCGCCGAGCGGGATCGGGGGCATGTAGTTGCCCTCCGCATCCATCCACCCGCGCATCGCCGGATCGAGCGAGGCATAGTGGTTACGGATCAGGAACTGGCCTTCCTCGAGCGCCGGGGTCGGCTCCGTGACGAGTTCGAAGTCCTCGCGCACAGGTGTGCCATCGGGACGGCGCTGGAGGAGGAAGCGGCGGTTCTGGGGCAAGAGAAAACTCCGTTCGTGCTGAGCCTGTCGAAGCACTGTTCTGCTTCCGGCAACGGTTCAAAAGGAAGTGCGGCCCTTCGACAAGCTCAGGGCGAACGGCTGTTGGCTAAGCAGGCTCCAGCCTCACCGGAATGGCGCTTTGCAGGGATTGCCCGGTAATCGGATCGTAATCGACCACCTCGCTGACCAGCCGGTTGGTCGAGGAGCCGCGTTCCCGCACGTCGTCCTTCCCCGCATCGGCATCGCCATAGGCGTGGGCCATCGAGACGATCCCGCGCCGCACCTTGTCGCTCGCCTTCACGACGCCGTGGATCGTGGCGTGGGGGGAGGTGATCGCCACCAGCCCGCCTTCCTCGAGCCCCAGCGCGGCGATGTCGTCGGGGTGGATGAAGGCGGGGTTGGTGGTGGTCTTGGCCTGCAGCTTCTTGAGCGGGTGGCCGATCGAGTTGAACCGTGTCTTGGAACGCCGCGAGATCAGGCGGAAGTCGAAGCCCTCGCGCGCCTTGCGGTTCTCGGCATACTTCAGGATCTCCGAAGGCATCGCGCCCACCGCCAGATCGAAGCGGTGGAACTCGCTCTCGTCCACCGGCTCCACCAGCGGGTGCTTCTCGGGATACATCACCGCCGCCCCGCCGTTCGCCTTGCAGTCCGCGCGAACCTGGCTGGGGGGCACGAGGCAGCCGGTCACCGCCAGATCGAGGAACTCCTGCTTGGTCGGCTTCCGGTCCATCGGCAGCGGGCCGCCGGCGAGCATCATCTGGATGCCGAGGTGCTTGGCGAGCGTCCAGAACATCTCGTATTCGTCGATCACGTCACCCGGGGGCGCGACCACCGCCTCGGTGTAGCGGGCATAGGGTTCCTCGTGCCACCATTCGGAAAGGCTGGTGATGTCCTCGCGCTCCAGACACTGCGAGGGCGCGAGCACCACGTCGGCACGCTTGGCACTGGCGCTCATCCACGGGTCGATCTGCACGAACAGCTCGAGATCGTCGAGGGCGCGGACCATCTTCGCCTGATCGGGGAAGCCCACGACCGGATTGCCACCGACCGAGATCAGCGCGCGCACCTGGCCTTCGCCGGGGGTAAGGATTTCGTCCGCGAGGACGTTGCAGGGCATCTCCCAGCCGAGGTGGCCGAGGCCGCGGAAGCGGGACTTGGGCATGCCTTCCGCGCCGAACATCGGCACCGGCGGGCCGACCTGCGCGCGGCGGGCGGTCTGGTAGGGGCTGAAGACGCCCGGGATCGCGGCCTTCTCGCCCTCCTGCTTGAAGCGCGCGCAGATGGTGTTGAGGCAGACGACGAGATATTCGGTGAGCGTCCCGTTGCCCGCCATCTCGGGGCCGGTGCCGGTGACGGCGCAGCCCTTGGTGCCGCCCGCGAACATCCGCGCGGCCGCGACCAGCTGGTCCTTGTCCAGACCCGCGCGTTCGGCGGCGACCTCGGGCGGGAAGGCCTTCACCGCCTCGGCCAGCTCGTCGAACCCGTCGACATGGGCGGCGACGAAATTGCGGTCGTAGAGCCCCTCGGCGATGATGACGTTGAGCATCCCCGCGAGCATCGCCGGGTCCTCGCCCGGCTTCACCGGCAGGTAGATGTCCGCGAGCCGCGCCACATCGCTCTCGCGCGGGTCGGCGACGATCAGCTTCATGCCTTCCGCCTGCTTGTCGCGGATGCGGCGCGAGGGGCTGAAGGGCGGCACCCCGCCAACGGGCGAGTAATGCGAGACGATAGGGTTGTTGCCGATGAAGAAGGCGACGTCGCTTTCCGAGAAGGTGTTCGGCCCCGCCATCCACTTGCCGTAGCGCGCGGTGGTGAAGACCTTGGCGGGCTGGTCGAGCGTCACCGAGGTGTAGAAGTTGCGGCTCCCCACCGCGTTGGCGAAGGACAGTGAGGCGGCCATCGCAGCCGAGTTCTGGAAGCCGCCCGAACCCATGAACACCGCGACCGAATGGGGGCCGTGGGTGTCGATGATGCGGCGGAGCTCGGAGGCGACATGGGCGAGAGCCTGGTCCATCGGGGTCGAGACGAACTCGCCGGCCGCGTTGCGAACGAGGCTGTGGTGCAGCCGGTCTTCCGAGTTGTGGCTGTCGGGCAGCTCGCGGCCCTTCATGCAGGTGTAGCCGCCATAGGCCGGATCGTCCGGATCGCCGCGGACCTCGACGACCTTCCCGTCCACGACGTCGACTTCCATCGCGCAGTTCGCATGGCAGAAACGGCAGAAGGTCTTGTGAGTCTGAACGCCCATCATGTCTCTCCCCAGAGTAGCCGGGAGACTACCACAGGGGCGAGCACGCTCGACTGACACTTTTGTCCGTGGAGGCGGCTCGTCCGCGCCCGCAATAGGGCAGGCAAGTTGCATTCGAATTTCGGGGAGATACCTGATGCCCACCACCACCCGGCAATGGCTGTTGAACGGACACCCGCGCGGTCGCGGGATCGAGATCGAGAACGACTTCCGGCTGGTCGAAACCCAGCTTCCCGATCCGGGCCCGGGCGAGATGCTGCTGAAGACCCACTATCTCGGCTTCGATCCGGCGCAGAAGGGCTGGATGGAGAACATCGCCGATTACGTCGCCCCGATGAACATCGGCGATGTGATGCGCGGCAGCGGGATCGCGGAGGTGGTCGCATCGAACGGCGGGCGCTTCGCGGTCGGCGATCTCGTGTTCGGCACCACCGGCTGGACCGAATACCTCGTCACCGACGGCAAGGATCTGACCAAGGTCGAGACCGAGATCTCGCCCACCGCGGTGCTCTCGGTGCTCGGGACCACGGGCCTCACCGCCTATTGCGGGCTGTTCAAGGTCGGCAAGCCCGTGGCGGGCGACACCGTGCTGGTTTCGGGCGCGGCAGGCGCGACGGGGAGCATCGTCGGCCAGCTCGCCAAGATCGCCGGGTGCCGCGTGGTCGGCATCGCCGGCGGCCCGGAGAAGTGCGACTGGCTGGTCAGGGAAGCGGGCTACGATGCCGCGATCGACTACAAGGCGGGCGGGGTGAAGGAGCAGATCCGCCAGCTCTGCCGGAGGGGCGTCGACGTGATCTACGACAATGTCGGCGGCAAGATCCTCAATGACATGCTCGCCTGCATCGCCACCGGCGCGCGGGTGGTGATCTGCGGCGGGATCAGCCGCTACGAGACCGGCACGCTCCCCGCCGGCCCCGAGAACTACTTCAACCTCGTGTTCCGGCGCGGCACCATGGCGGGTTTCATCGTGCTCGACTGGGCGAGCGAGTTCCCCGGCATCCGCAAGCGGCTGGAAGGCTTCGTCAAGGACGGCTCGCTGAAGTACCAGGAGGATATCCAGCACGGTTTCGAGAACGCGCCGCAGACCTTGCAGCGCCTGTTCACCGGGCAGAACCGCGGCAAGCAGATGCTGAAGCTCTAGATTTCGCTCGTCATTGCGAGCCGCAGGCGAAGCAATCCATGGACTGACGTGCAGGCCTTGGATTGCCGCATCGCTTCGCTCCTCGCAATGACGAAGTTACGGTAGATCTTCGGGGAAATTGACGTTCATCAGCGGTGCGGGCAGATCGACCCGCCGTGCGGCCACGTGGTCGGCGAAGCGGTAGAGCGACCTTCCGCCCCCGGCCAGAAACGCCTCAAGCGCCGGACCGGCATCGACCGGCCACAGCCCCACCACCGGTTGGCTTTCCACGATCGCCGCGCCTTCGCCCGCCAGCGTGGCGGCGAGATCATGCGGCAGGTCGGGCACGTCCACCCCGGCGGAGAGGACATGGGCAAACCCCCGCTTTTCCGCATGGCGCAGCGCCGCGGCGAGGCCGCCGAGCGGGCCGAGCCCGGCCTCCGGCCAATCGGGGAGACAGGCGAATCCCGGCTCCTCGCGCCCGCATACCACCAGCGCGTCGCACTGGGCGGCGAGGGCTGTGGCCACCCGGTCGATCAGCCGCGCGCCTTCAAAGAGCGCCTGCGCCTTGTCGCTGCCAAAGCGCCGCGCCTGACCGCCGGCGAGGATCGCGCCCAGATACAATGGCTTGGGGTCAGTCGAAGGCCTCTGTGGCATTGCCTTGCGCATTGTAGACGGGCCCTTCCGCGTCGACCCGGTACTTGCGGCTGACCGCAGCCGTGATCCCGAACCGGCCGATGTGATCGCGCATCCCGGTGTAGGCCGGATCGCGGAAATGGGCGGCGAGCGCCTCCTCGCTTTCCCACTCCTCGAACACGTTGACGCGGGCCGGGTTCATCGAACAGGCGCTCCAGTCGTAGTGGATGCAGCCCTTTTCGGCGAGCGCCGCCTCGATATGCGGACGTGCCGTGCGCAGGGCCTCCTCGCGCTGGGCCGGGTCGAGATCGATCTGGGCGGAAATCAGGATTTTCGCCATGTTTTCAGCCCTCCACGCCGAATTCGGCGACGATGCGGAACGCGCGCGAGGTGAAGCGCCACTGGCCGTCCACCTTCGCCAGCCTGTCCTCATACAGGCCGCCGACATGGCGCGCCTTGCCGTCCTTGGGCTTGAGGATCTCCTGCGTCTGCACCCGCGCTGTCGCGGTGTCGCCCTCGACCGCGATCATGCAGGGCACGCAGTGGAAGCTCACCGCCTCCAGCCCCCCCATCGCCCCGTTCCAGAAGGCGACGATCGCCTCCTTGCCGTGGGTCTTGTGCCCCATCAGGTCCCAGTCGGCATCATCGGCCCAGACGCTCGCCCAGGTCGCGGCGTCGAAACGCACCACGCCGTCGGCATAGGTGCCGTTGAGTTCATGGATCGCCACGCGATCCTCGAGGGGTCCTGTGAACATGGCTCGCTCTCCCTGTTGTCGGAGGCGGCTATCGGCCCCGCGGGGCGCGCACGACAATGCCCACTTTTGGGAAGGGTGAGCCGCCCCCTGACCGTGTTACCCCTCTCGCCCGAGAGAGGAGACAGATCATGGGGCAGTTGGAAGGCAAGACCGCCGTTATCCTGGGCGCGGCGTCGGAGGGCAACATGGGTCAGACCATCGCCCGCCTGTTCGCCAAGGAGGGCGCGAAGGTGATGGTGGCAGGCCGCAAGGAAGCGCCGCTTGCCGCGCTGGCCGCTGAAATCGCAGGGGAATACACGCTTTGCGACATCACCAGCCGGGCCGAGGTCAACGCCATGGCCGACAAGGCCCGCGACACCTTCGGGCGGGTCGACATCGCGATCAACACCACCGGCTGGGGCCTGCTCGCGAGCCTGCTCGAGATCACCGAGGAACAGCTCGACCAGATCGTCGCCCTGCAGTTCAAGGGGGTCCACCACTTCCTCCAGGCCTTCGTGCGGATCATGAGCGAGCAGCAGCCGACCGGCGGCTCGCTGATCTCGCTGTCCTCGGCGACCACCAAGGCGATCATCACCAACCACGCCGCCTATATCGGCACCAAGCGCGGCAGCGAGGCGCTGATCGAGTGCGTGGCAAACGACTACGGGCACCTCGGCATCAAGGCCAACACGGTGTCGCCCGCCTTCACCGACAGCCCGATGACCCACGAGAGCTTTCAGGTGCCGGGCCTGACCGACGCCTTCCTGCCGCGCTATCCGATGGGCCGGCTCAACACCGTGGACGATGTCGCCCATGCCTGCCTGTGGCTGTGCACCGATCAGGCCTATGTCACGGGCGCGAACATCCAGCCCAACGGCGGGCTGATCATGCGCGGCAATCCGCAGGCGTCGGATGTCGCCGCGGCAGTCGGGGCGGCGATGGCGAAGCTCCAGGGGTAAGGGCGAAGTTTACAAAGTTGACACTGCAAACTTCGCATTCCTACAGGAATTCCGCTTTCCGATCATGGGTTTGCGGCGCAAAAGCGAAGTTGACACTGTGTTTTGCGTTTCCCTGCCCGATCGCGGCGCGCTGACGATGGGAAAGAGCCGGCCGCAAGCGGCAGGCCCATGTCCTTATCGCACCTGCGGCGAGTAGGAAAACGGCAGCGGCGCGCGCCTTCAATATTGCGCCGTGCCCCCGTCGACGCTGATCTGCGCGCCGGTGATGCCTGCGCCCGCCTTGCTCGCCAGCAGCACCGCGACCGCGGCGATTTCCTCGACCTCGTTGGGGCGCTTGATCGCGGCTTCCTGCGCGAACATCGTCACCATCTCCTCGAACTCCATGCCCATCGCCTTGGCGGTCGCGGGGCCGTTGTTCTTGATGATGTCGGTGATGACGAGGCCGGGGCAGATCGCGTTGACCGTGACGCCCTGCGCGCCGACTTCGCGCGCCAAGCTCTTGGTCATGCCGTTCACCGCGTGCTTGGCGGCGCTGTAGGCGGTCAGCACCGGCTTGCCGTGCTTGCCCTCCATGCTGGAGATGTTGATGATCCGCCCGTCCTGCTTTTCAAGCATGGTGGGGAGCGCGCGGCGGGTGGCCCAGAAGGTCGAATAGACGTTCCACTTCATCGCCTCGTCGAAGGCGTGATCGGAGAGGTTCACCAACGGCTGCAGGTCGCCCGCGCCGCCCGCGTTGTTCACGAGGATGTCGAGCGTGCCGAAATGGGCGATGACGTGATCGACGAAGCCTTCGAGATCGGACTGGCTCATCACGTCGCCCGCGACGAAGATCGCCCGGTCGCCCGCCCCCAGCTCCTCGAGCACCTTCGCGCCCTTCTCGGCATTGCGGGCGAACAGCGCGACGCTTGCGCCCTCGGCCAGAAAGGCCTCGGCGATCCCACGCCCCATGCCCGCCGTGCCCCCGGTGATCGCGGCGATCTTGCCTTCGAGTTTCATTGATTGCCCTCTCTCTCGTCATTGCGAGCCGTAGGCGAAGCAATCCATGGACAGGCATTGCTTCCGGGCGCGACGGCAGTCCATGGATTGCCGCGTCGCCCTTCGGGCTCCTCGCAATGACGAATAGAAGGGACTGAGCGCCGAGGCACCTTGCCAAAATGACGGGTTGCCGCGCTGCCGCCCGAAGGCGTCTAACCTCATCCATGAGCGAAGTGGATGTGATCATTCTCGGAACGGGCGCGGCCGGCATGGCAGCGGCGCTGGCGGCACATGAAGCGGGCGCGAAGGTCGCTCTGGTCGAGAAGTGGGACCGGATCGGCGGCACCTCGGCGATCTCGGGCGGGGTGATCTGGGTGGCGGACAATCCCAGGATGCGCGCCGCCGGCATGGCCGACAGCCGCGCAGAGGCGCTCGCCTATTTCCGCAGCCTCGATCACGGCGATCTGGTGGACGAGACGCTCGAGGCTTTTGTCGACAGGGGGCCGGAGGCGCTCGCCTTCCTCGAGGATGCCGGCGCGCTCAGCGTTTCGGTGCTGCCCGGCTATCCCGACTACTACCTCGATCGCCCCGGCGCGAAGCCGCAAGGCTCGCGCGCGCTCGACCATGATCTGTTCGATCTGCCCGAACTCGGCGACTGGGCGGCGAAAATCTACGCGATCGAGGAACCCAAGCCGCTGATGCTGCGCGAGACCCCGCTCGGCGGCGCGAGCGCGATGCCGCCGCTGGAGGTGCTGGGCCAGCGCATGGCTGCGCGGCAATGCGGCTTCGGGCAGGCGATGGTGGCGCGGCTGCTCAAGGCATGCCTCGACCGGGGGATCGAACCGGTGCTCGGGGTGGAGACGCACCGGCTGGTCGGGGACGGCGAGCGGATCACGGGGATCGAAGGGACGAAGGACGGAGCGCCTTTCGCGCTGCCGGCAAGGCGCGGGGTGATCGTCGCCACCGGCGGCTTCGAGTGGGACACCGAACTGCGCCAGACTTTCCTGCGCGGCCCTGTCACCGCCCCTGCCAGCCCGCCCACCGGCACCGGCGGGGGATTGAAGCTGGCGATGGCAGCGGGCGCAAAGCTCGGCAACATGACGAGCGCATGGTGGGCGCCCACCCTCGTCACGCCCGACGCGCCCTGGGCGAGTGGCGAGCAGCGCGCGCAGATCATCCTGATCGAGCGCACCGTGCCCCATTCGATCATGGTCAACCGGAGCGGGCGGCGGTTCTGCAACGAGGCGGCGAATTACTCGGCATTGGGCGGCGTGTTCCACCAGTTCGATCCGGCCAATTACGACTATCTCAACCTGCCCGCATACCTCGTCTTCGACGCGCAATATGCGGCGCGCTATCCGCTGGGGACGCGCCAGCCGGGACAGCCCATGCCGGAATGGGTGATGCGTGCGGATACGCTGGAAGGGCTGGCCGCGCAGATCGGGGTCGATGCGGCGGCGCTCACCGAAACCGTCGCGCGCTTCAATGTCCATGCCGACGAAGGCCACGACCCCGATTTCGGGCGGGGAACGAGCGCCTATGACCATTTCTACGGCGACCGTTCGCGGGAAGGTACGGCCGTTACGCTCGGCGCGATCCGCGAGGCGCCGTTCTATGCGGTGGAGATCGCCTCAGGGCTCCTCGGCACCAATGGCGGCCCCCGCACCGACGGGCAGGCGCGCATCCTCGGCCATGACGGCGCGCCGATCCCGGGGCTGCTGGGGGCGGGCAATGCCATCGCCTGCCCGACTGGGGGGATCTATGCGGGCGCGGGCGGGACTTTGGGGCCGGCGCTGACCTTCGGCTACATCGCGGGGCGCACGGCGGCGCTGGCGAACCTCTAAATCCGTTCGTGTCGAGCGAAGTCGAGACACCCGTCAGCGTGCATAGGGCATCTCGACTGCGCTCGATGCGAACGGGCGTGGGTCAGAATTCCCCCAGCCACCGGTCGATCGTGTCGTGGAAGAACCGCACCCGCGCCTCCTGCCCGGCGAGATGCCCGCCCCTGTAGCCCCGCGAGCGCAGGCCCTTCTGCTGCTCGCTCCAGATGCTCACGTCCTGATCGATGCCCGGGCCGCATGACAGCTCGCCCACCACCCCGCGCTGGTGCGGGACGGGCACGGTGCGGTCGACCTCCTGCCCCATGGAGTAGGCGTAGTAGCGGTCCACTCCCTCGGGGAACCAGGTGAAATACCACATGTCGAAGAAGCACCGCTCCGGGTCGGTCGGGTGCGGATCGGCGCGCAGCCAGATGCAGCCGTCGGGCTTCAGGCTGAAGCTGATGTTGGGGAAGATCGTGTAGTGGAAATGGTCGGTCAGCTGCGCGTCGTGGAAGTGGCCGAAGTCGTAGCCCTTCTCCGCCCCCTTCGCCCGCTTGGCCCGCTGGAGCGCCTCGCGGGTGCGCAGCGGATCATCGCGGAAGTCCTCGGGGTCGAGGCCCCAATAGGTCAGCTCCGTCCGCATCATCTCGAGCACGGTGTCGGTATGGCCGCGCAAGGAGCGTGACGGCCGCGATCCCGGCATGAACATCCGCGCATGGCCGTGGGGGGCGTAGAGATCGAACTGGCAGTCCTTGTAGCTCTGCTCCATCACGAAGCGCGTCTGCGGGTGGACGAAGGGCAGGTGGTAGCTCTCGTTGAAATTGTCCTGCACGCACTTCCAGTTCCAGTCGCCCTCGAGCGTCACCCAGTGCGTGCGGTGCATGGCCTCCATGTTGTAGAGCGCCAGCTGCGGGCCGACAGGGCCGAGGTGGTCGGCGAGCGGCGGGGCGGCGGGATCGAGGTTGACCCACACGAAGCCGGCGAAGACCTCGCACCGCACTTCCTCCAGCCGCACCTTGCCGCAGGGATTGCCGCCCGCGAAATCCTCGGGGCAGGGGACGAAGTTCAGCTCGCCTTCGCTGGTGAAGCGCCAGCCGTGATAGGAGCAGGCGAGGCGCTTGGAATGGCCTTCCTCCTCCATCACCAGCCGTTTTCCGCGATGCGGGCAGACGTTGTAGAAGGCGCGCACCTGCCCGTCCTCGCCCCGTGTGACGAGGATCGACTCCCTCCCGATCTCGTAGGTGAAGAAGTCCCCCGGCCTCGCCACCTGCCGTGCGAGACCGCCGATCAGCCACGCCTTGGTCCAGATGCCATCCCATTCGCGCGCCATGAAGTCATGGCTCCAGTAGCGGCTGCCCTCGATCGGCCTGTCCGACAGCGCGGGCATCGGCTGCGGCGTCACGTCGATCCGCTGCGGGGCGGGCTGGAGCAGCGTCGCCATCACCGCTTCTTCGGTTCGAAAGTGATGTGGAGCTGCTTCAGGCTGCGCAGCAGGAAGTGCGGGTGGTAGGTGAAGTCGTTCTTGCCTTCGGCGAAGTCCATGTCCTCGAAGCGGTCCACCACTGCCTGGAAGCCCCAGGTGAGCTCTCGCCTTGCCAGCGGCGCGCCGAGGCAGTGGTGCGTGCCCGACCCGAAGGCCATGTGCGCGCCCGCCTTGGGGCGGTCGAGATCAAGTTTCTCGGGGCACTCGAAGAACCGCTCGTCGCGGTTGGCCGCGCCGTAGCGGACGTTGACCACCGAGCCTGCGGGGATCGTCACCCCGGCGAGTTCGACGTCCTTGTGGGTGAAGCGCATGAGGCTCTGCACCGGGCTTTCGAGTCTGAGCACCTCCTCGACGAAATTGCGCATATACTTGTCGGGATCGGCCTTCAGCTTGTGCCAAACATCCTTGTTCTCGATCAGCAGCTTCATCCCCGCCGCGAGCGCGTTGGTGGTGGTTTCCGATCCGCCGACGAAGGTATCGGCCATCATCTCGGCGTGGAGTTCGTTGTCGTTGAGCGGGCGGCCCCAGCCTTCGATCACCGTGTTGACCAGCACGGAGATGAGCGAGCCGTCCGGCTCCTTGCGCAGGCGTTCGAAGATCGGCTGGAAGTAATGCTGCGCCTCGATCTCGCGGTCGACCATCTCGAGGTGCTTGTCCTCGGGCAGCATCAGACTGATGCGGTGGAAGAAGGCATCGGTCCAGCCCTTGATCTTCCACATGTCCTCGCGCCTGGCGCCCATCTGCTCGCCGATGATGAACAGCGGCAGCGGCACGCAGAACTGGCGTACCCAGTCGCAGTGCCCGTCATCGAGAAATCCGTCGATCAGCTCGTAGGCGAGGGTTTCGACCCGCGGGTCGATCTCCTTGATGCGGCTCGGCTTGAACGCCTCGTTGAACATCGCGCGCATCTGCTTGTGATTGGGATCGTCGCGCCCCGCCAGCGTCGGCGCGGGGAGCCAGCCCTTCTCCTTGAAGCGCTGGGCCACCTTGCGCCCGCGCTCCATATCGGTGGGGCTGGCGCGCATCAGCTCGTTGGCGGCGGTCGAGGGGAAGCGGTCGGGGTCCATCAGCACCTCGCGCACGTGGTCGTAGCGGCTGACGACCCAGATCTGCGTGCCGGGGATGTTGTAGACCGGGGCCTCGTCCCTCAGGGTCTTGTAGGCGTCATAGGGGCACTGCTGGAGTTCGGGATCGAACAGGTTGATCGTCGGCTGGTTCATCAGCGCACCTGGATCTTGTCTGCGCCCCACGGGGCAATGGTCTCGGCGGTCCGGAAGGCTTGCGGAAGCTCCTCGACCATGTGCCATGTCGCCGCGAGCCGGCCGAAGCCGACGAAGAAGGCCACCGTCATGCCGAGTTCGACGATCTGCGCCTCGCTGAAGTGCTGGCGCAGCTCGTCATAGACCGCATCGTCGATGGCGAGGTGATCGGTCGCCATCAGCTCGCCGTAGCGGATCGCGGCCTTCTCGGCGGCGCTGAGGTTCTCGGCCTCCTGCGGGCGCTCCAAGGAGCACACCAGCCCCTCGGTCACGCCGTCAGCCACGGCATCCGAATAGCGGATCGCCATGCAGCTCCGGCACTGGTTGAAGAAGGCGACCCTCAGGCGCACCAGCTCCACCAGCCGCTCGGGCAGGGTGCGGTTGCGCTTCAAGGCCCCGCCGAAGCCCATCAGCCCCAGCGCCTGCTCGGGGCAATGCGCGAAATAGCGGGTGAGGCCCTGTTCCAGATCGGTCAGGTTGTCGGGCTGGATCGCGGCGACGAGGCGCGCGTCCCATTGCTCGGCCGGCAGTTTGGCGATGCGGCTCACGTTGCTCTCCCCATGCGGCCGGGCCCTCACAATTTAGCCCGTTTCCGTAAGGGCGAGGCTGCGTGACAAGGTCTCAAGGAGCAATTGGCGGATTCGCTAAGCGAGGCGCTACCGCGTTGGGAGAGGCGGATTTGCGAGGCGTGAAACCGCGCGATTTGGCAGAGGTCGACCTGTTCGCCCCGGGCGCGCAGGAGCACTGGTATGATGCCTATGCGATCCTCCACGAACAGGCCCCGGTGCAGCGCCTTCCCGGCGAGGGGCTGACCCCGGGCACCGACGCCTTCGTCCTCACCAAGTACGAGGACATCAGCCGCGTGGTGAAGGACTGGGACCGCTTCCCCCCCACGCTCTCGCTGCTGGTCGCCCATATCCAGGCCTCGGGGCAGATGCCCACGCATATTCCCGATATCGACGCGATGGTCGCGAGCATCGTGTCGCTGCGCCCCACGCCCGATCTGTGGCGCGCGCACCGGAAGGAGCTGACCGATCCGTGGGTCGGCCCCGGCTGCACCCGCCACGCGGGGATGATCGCGGGCCATGTCGACGATCTGATCGCGGGGATGCTGACGAGGGCGCGCGCGGGCGAGCCGGTCGATTTCGTCGCCGATTTCGCGCGTCCCCTGCCGCAGCGGGTGATGGCGAGCGTGCTCGGTTTCCCGCAGGAAGACATCCCGCGCCTCGAACAATGGGGCAATGCGCAGGTCATGTCCTATGTGATCGGGACCACCCACAAGAACATCCTCACCCCTGAACAGTCGGCGGAAAAGTTCCGGCTGCTGGCGGGAATGAAGGAATATGTGGCGGAGCAGACCTGCGAGAAGCGCGCCCGCCCGCAGGACGACATGGTGAGCTTCCTCACGCAGGTCGAATACCAGGCGCTCGGCCGCAAGCTGACCGACGACGAGATCAACGGCGTGGTCTATGCCATGGTGATCGGCGGGCTGGAGACAACGCAATATGCGCTCGCCGAACAGGCGCAATTGCTGTGCGAGCGGCCCGGGATTTTCGGCACGTTGCGCGGCGACCGGAGCGCGATCCGCACCTTCATCGAGGAGGGGATGCGGCTGCGCTCGCCGACGCAGGGGCTCTCGACCCGCATCTGCGCCCATGACGAGGTGTTCCAGGGCGTGGAGGTGCCTGCCGGCTCGATGCTCCACCTGCGCTGGGCCGCCGCGAACATCGACGCTGACGAGTTCGAGGACCCGCTGGAGCTGAAGCTCGACCGCAAGGCCGCCACCCGCCACCTCGCTTTCAGCCAGGGGCCGCGCTCGTGCCCGGGATCGAACATCTCGCGCCTCGAACAGATGATCGCGTGGGACAGGCTCGCCGACGCCTTCGCCGATCTCGCCTACGCGCCGGGCAACGACTTCCGCCACCAGGGCGGGATCATGCTCGGCATCTACCGCCTGTTCCTGAACCTCACACCCGCCTGAACGGAGACCCTACGCATGGCCACGCTGCTCGCGCATATCCAGATCAAGCCCGGCAAGGAGGACAAGTGGGAGGCGATCATGCGCGACATGGTCCACCACACCTTCGGCACCGAGGAGGGCGTGATCCGCTACGAATACTGGAAGGGGCAGGAGCCGCTGTCGTACTACTGCCTGCTCAGCTTCAAGGACAAGTGGGCCTTCTACCATCACCAGGTGTCCGACCATCACGAGGGCCACGACTTCGCCGACGTGCTGGCGGGAATCAAGCTGGAATATGTCGATCCGGTGGAGGGCGCGGGCGGGGGTCTGCCGCACACCGCCGATCCCGCGCTGCCCGACGACGCCAGCGATGCGATGAAGACCGCGCAGGAACGCTTCCCCCTTGCGATCCCGGCATGGTGGGGGGCACGCGCATGAACCTCGAGGCGAAAGTGCAGGAACTGCTCGACCGGCAGGCGATCCACGATCTCATCGCGCGCTATTCGCGCACATTGGACTGGCTCGACGACGAGGGGCAGACGGGGTGCTACTGGCCCGACGCGGCGATCGACTACGGCTTCTTCAAGGGCACCGCGGCGGAGTTCGTGCCGGTGGTGATGCAGGTGGAACGGTCAACCGGGCGGCGCTGGCACTTGCTTTCGTCACTGGCCGTGAAGCTCACCTCGCCCACCACGGCGGAGGGGGAGTGCTACGGCGTCGCCTGCGGCTTCCGGCGGGAGAACGACGCGGAGCCCTACAAGGGCAACATGTACGGAGGGCGCTATCTCGACACCTACGAGAAGCGTGGGGACGAGTGGCGGATCGCGAGCCGCCGCTACATCATGGACTGGACGCTGCCCATGCCCGACCAGCCCGACGCCTCGCCGCGGGCCGATTTCCCGCTGCCGATGCTGGATTTGCGCGAGAGTGGCCACCCGGATTACCGGGCGATGTGACGCCTTCCTTCGTCATTGCGAGCGCAGCGAAGCAATCCAGAGCGTCACGCGAACCGCCCTGGATTGCCGCGGCCTTCGGCCTCGCAATGACGAAATCTACTCCGCCGGGTCCATGTAGTCGCGGTAATAGGTGAGCTTCCCGGCCTCGACCTTGTAGATGCCGACCCCGCCGCGGGGCGCGTGGCCTTCCATGTGCATCGTCCAGCGCGCCCACACGGCGTGATCGTCCCCACAGATCTCGTCGACGGTGAAGTGCACCTTCCGGTCCCCCATCTCCTTCACCATTGTCGTCATGAAGCCCATGATCGCCTCGCGCCCGCGATACTGGCCCCAGATCGGGTCCTCGAGAAAGGCATCCTCGGCGAAGAGATCGACCAGTTTCGTATAGTCGCCGCTGTCCTGGATGCGCCAGAATTCCTCGATCACGCGCTGTGCTTCGCCGGGCATGGTGCTTCTCCCCTGAGGTTGTTCGCGCAATCTGCCACGGCCACCGCGCCCCGCCCGCCTGTGAAAATGGCGAGGCCGCCGTAACGGCACCCCCTGTTATTCTCGCCGGCGAAGGAGAGGCCCGATGTCGACCATCCCCCGCGTATCCTCCGCCATTCCCGGAGAGCCGCCGCACTTCGGCAGCGTGCTGGCCCACCAGCCGGAGATCGCGGCGAGCTTCTTCGCGCTCTATGGCCGGTTCTGGGGATCGGACGTGCTCTCGGCGCGGATCAAGGAAGTCGCGCGGATGCGCAACGCGCGGGTCACGGAATGCGGGTTCTGCCGCAATGTGCGCTTCGACAAGGCGCTCGGGCAGGGCCTCGGCGAGGAGGTGGTGGACGACATCACCGACGGCTACGAGACGAGCGCCAAGCTGACCGAGGCCGAGAAGGCGGCGCTCAAGTTCACCGACGCGCTGATCCACGATCCCGAACTGCTGAACGGTGACGCGCGCGCGGCCCTGCAGCGCCATCTCACCCCGGTGCAGATCGCCGAACTCGGACTCGGGGTGACGCTGTTCCTCGCGCTCGCCAAGGCGCTGATCACGATGGGGCTGGAGCCGGAGCAGATGGACCGCACCGTGCTGCCCACCCCCGCCGTGCTGGAGGCGGCCGCATGAGCGCCGTCTGCGCCGCGCTGGCCGCCGATCCTGTGCTCGCCAGCCACTATGCCGATTTTCGCGGGAAAACCGAGGCCGCGCTCGATCCCGCTCTGGTGGCGCTGGTGCGGCAGGCGGTGGCGGCGGTGCACGGGATCGAGGCTGCACCCGACGAGAGCGGCCTCGACGAAGGCACGCGGCTCTGCCTCGCCTATGCGCGGCGGATGCCCTTCGAGCATACCGCGATCACCGATGCCGAGGCGGCGGCGGTGGTGGCGCACTTGGGGGAGGGGGGCTTCGTCGCCTTCTCGGTGCTGGCGGCGCTGGCGGATGCGGAGTGCCGCGCGGAGTTAGTCGATCTGCCCGGGCTGGCGGGGAATTGACGCGCCCTGGTCCGTTCGTGTCGAGCGAAGTCGAGACACTCTGGCGCTGAGGCCTCTCGACTTCGCTCGAGGCGAACGGCGTGTGTACCTAACCCAACTCCCTGATCAGATTGCTGCCGTCCCACCCCTGCGCGGCGGCGGCGACGAAATCGTAGAACCCGGTCAGCTCCGGCGTCGGCTCATACAGCTCCAGCATATGCCCGAGGCTCGCGCGCGTATCGACGAAAGCGAAGGCCGTGCCGGTCTGCGTCACCGAGAGCTGGGCGAGCGGTGCGCCCTCGTTCGCGAAGCGGGCGATCTCGGCTTGCAGATCATCCACGAAAAGCGCCGCATGGTGCAGGCCCTCCGTTGCGGAGCCGTAGGGAAACATGTCGTGCAGCGCGCTGTCGTCGGGGTTGTGCTGCATCACCAGCTCGACCATCACGCTGCCCCACTGGCCATAGGCGCTGGAGTGGTCGAAGGGCCGCTCCACCCCGAGATGCACCGAGGACGCGAGCGCCACGTGCCGCAGGACGAAGAACGGCCCCGATCCGAACCGCCGGTGATGCGCCGCCGCCGCTGCCTCAAGGTCATTGACCTTGTAGGCGAGCTGCCGGATGGCGAGCACCTCAGTTGACCGCCCGGTCCTTGCCCACCCAGTAGGGCGCGCGCAGTTCGCGGCGCAGGATTTTCCCTGAGGGGTTGCGCGGCAGGGCGGGGATGAAGTCCACCGACTTGGGGCACTTGTAGCCCGCGATCAGCGTGCGTGCGTGGGCGATCAGCTCGGCCTCGGTCAGTTCCTCGCCCGCCTTGACGACGACGCAGGCCTTCACCGCCTCGCCCCACTTGGCGTCGGGCACGCCGATCACCGCGACGTCCGCGACCTTGGGGTGCGAATAGAGCGCGTTCTCGACCTCGGCGGGGTAGACGTTCTCCCCGCCGGAGATGATCATGTCCTTCACCCGGTCGTGGATGTAGAGATAGCCGTCCTCGTCGAGGTATCCCGCATCCCCGGTGCGCAGCCAGCCCTCGGCATCGATGGTGGCGGCGGTCGCCTCGGGGTTGTTCCAGTAGCCGCGCATGTTCTTGGAGGATCGCGTCGCGATCTCGCCCACGGTGCCTGCCGGGACTTCGTTCCCCGCCTCGTCGATCACCTTGATCTCGACGCCTGCAAGCGGCTTGCCGACACTCCGCATCCGCACGCTGCCCTCGGGCACGTGGTCCTCGGGATCGAGCGCGACGATGGTGCCGCTGGTCTCGGTCATGCCGTACATCTGCACGAAGCCGCAGCCCATCACCCGGATCGCCTCGCGCATCAGTTCGAGCGGGATGGGGGAGGCACCGTAGGTGACGTATTTGAGGCGGCTGAAATCGACCTCGTTCACGCGCGGGTGGTTGAGCAGGATCTGGAGCGCGGCCGGCACGAGGAAGATCTTCGAGATGTTGAAATTCTCAATCAGATCCAATGCCTTGGTCGGATCGTACTCGGGCAGGACGATGGAGTTCGTCCCCGCCACCATCGTGCCGATGCCGGTGCCGGTGCCGCTGATGTGGAAGCAGGGCATGGCGAGCAGGGTGACGTCGCCCGGGATCGGCTCCTGCCAGGTGCGCATCTGGTCGCCCGCCGCCGTGCCGTCGCGGCTGGAGAGGATCGAGCCGTGGGTGATCACCGCGCCCTTGGGCTTGCCTGTGGTGCCCGAGGTGTAGAGCTGGAGCGCATCGTCTGCGGCCCGGATCCGGTGCGCCGGGGGCTTGGCCGGAAAGCCGTCGCGCCAGGTGCGGTAATCGGTGCCGGGATAATCGGGCGCGTCGATGCCGATCACCTGTTCGACATGGGGGCATATCGGTCGGATCTGGCCGAGCACCTCGGCAAAGCCCTCGCCCACGAACACCACGCGGGCCTGCGAATTGTCGAGCACATAGGCGACTTCCGGCGCGGCGAGGCGCCAGTTCACCGGCGTCATCACCGCGCCCACGCGGTTCGCGCCGAGGAAGGCCTCGAAATAGAGCGGGTGGTTCTTGCCGAGAAAGGCGACGCGGTCGCCCGGCTTCACCCCCAGCGCGAGAAGGCCGTTCGCCACCCGGTCGGCGCCCTCGTCGAGTTCGGCGAAGCTCAACTCCTCGCCGGCATAGGTGAAGGCGACCACATCGCCCTGCATGCGGGCGTGTTCGCGGACGACGTCGCAGAAGCTCTCTGCGGCCAGTGCTGTGATGTCTCCCATGCGGGAGGGATACCCCGCGTCCGGCTCCGTGTCATTGGCACAATTCATAGCGGGCGCAGGGCTGCGCGGCGGGGTAGGGTGGCGGGATGGACATTCCTTCAGGCTTCGAACCGGCGGGCTTCACCCCGGGCTTTCTCGACCACGGCGGGCCCCATTATCTCGGGCCGGCGTTCGAGGGCGTGCGGGTGGTCGGCCTCCTCATCTGCCCGCACCACATCAACTACCAGGACGCAGCCCACGGCGGCGTGATCTCGACTTTCGCCGATGTCGCCCTGAGCCATGCGGTCTACGACGCCGAACGCCCCCGGCTCGCGCCCTCGACGGTGACGCTGACGGTCAACTACCTCAGCGGCGCGAAGCTGGGCGACTGGCTGGAAGCCCGCGTGCGGATCGACCGGCTGGGCGGGCGCACCGCCTATACGTCCGGCGGGGTGTGGCGCGGGGAGGAACAGATCGCGACGATGTCGGGCGTCTTCGCGATCAGGCGGCCCTAGCCCAGCCACTGCCGCACGGCAGCCGTCGAGGGATCGCGCTCGTCGTGATAGCCCGCCGCACCTTCGGGGGTGTTCGACAGGTCCGCGCCCTCCACAACCCGGAACTCGCGCCAGTCGTAGAGGCCGGTGCGCTGGGCGATGCGCCATTCGCCGCCACGCTTCTCGAAGCGGTCGACATAGCGCCCCGCCACGACGCCCGAATAGATCATCCCCTTGTCCGGGAAGGCCGCCGTCATCGGGTAGCCCGGCGGGATGGTGTGCATCGCCGTCATGTAGGTCTCGGTGTGGCAGACCTCGGCGCTCTCGAAGCCGAAGATCGTCTGGCCGAGCTGGTGCTGGGTCGCGAGGCATGGGTCGATGATCGCGCGCGCCTGCTCGACGAAACCGCGCCAGTCGCCCGCGACGAGGCCGAAGCGGAAGGTCGCATCGGGGTGGAACAGCCGCTCCATCATCCCCCAGCGCCGCCGGTCGATGGCATGGGCATAGGCTGCGAGAATGTCGCGGATCGCCTCGCGGTCTTCGAGTGTACCTGTCATGGTTCCAGCTCCACGATCACCTTGCCGATGTTCCCGCCGGTGAAGAGTTTGGCATAGGCCGCGAGGGTGTTCTCGAGGCCCTGCGTCACGTCGTAGGGCATGACGAGTTTGCCCTCCTCGGTCCATGCGCGCAGGCGGCGGGTGAGGGCGGGGCCCTCGTGCATGAAGTCGGGCGAGAAGAAGCCCTCGATCCGCAGGCGCCGCATCAGCACCTGATCGAACTCGCGCGGGGCGGTGCGGGTGCCGGCGGTGTAATCGGCAAGAAGGCCGCACACGGCGATGCGGCCATAGTGGTTCATGTGGGTGAGCACCTGATCCAGCAGCGGCCCGCCGACATTGTCGAAATAGACATCGAAGCCGCCGGCTGCATCGAGCTGCGCACCGACGTCGCCGGCCTTGTAGTCGATGGCGCCCGCGATCCCCAGCTCGCCGGTCAGGTAAGCGCACTTCTGCGCCCCGCCCGCGATGCCCCATGCCTCGCAGCCGAGCAGCTTCGCGATCTGTACCGCAAGGATGCCGGTCGCGCCTGCCGCTGCCGAGACCAGCACCCGCTCGCCGGGCTTTGCCGCGCCGGTCGTCTCCACGCCCCACAGCGCGGTCCAGCCGTTCATGCCGAGCGGCCCGAACCACGCGCGCCGGTCGGCGACGGTGGGATCGAGCAGGATCGCGCCCGCCATCACCGCATCGACCGTGCTGACATCGGCCCACTGCCCGAAGGCGCGCACCAGATCGCCCTCATCGAATCCATCCGCGCGGCTCTCGATCACCTCGCCCAGCACCAGCCCCGTCATCGGCCCGCCCACCGGGAGCGGCGGCTGGTAGCCGTCCTCGCGATCGGTGAGCCACATGCGGGTGCCGGCGTCCATCGACAGGTGGGTGTTGCGGATGCGGATCTGGCCGTCCGACAGGGGGACGAAATCCTCCTCCACGAGGTCCAGCGCGGCGGCGAAATCGGTGCCCTCGGGGCGGCGTGCGATGCGCCAGATGCGGTTGTCCATGCTGGCCTTGTCCGGCGGGTGCGCCGCTACGGCAACCCCGCCTTTTCGCTAGGGCTTCGGGCGCGCGCGCTATCACTTTGGCGCGGTGCGCGGGGGCGGGGGGCTTCCTAGTCTCGGGCCACATAACAAGAGGGGAGAGACACGAAATGGCACTCATCACGGTGATCGGCGCGAGCGGCCGTCAGGGCCTCGCGCAGGTGCGCCAGGCGCTCGCCGCCGGCTACGATGTCCGCGCGATCTCGCGCCGTCCGGATGCGCTGGAGGGCGCGCCGGTCGAGGGTGTGGAGCGGGTCGAGGTGCGGCCGATGGACCTCTACGACACCTCGACCTTCGCCGCCGCGCTCGAGGGCAGCGACTACATCTTCTACACCCACCCCCTGCAGGCCCGCGCCGACCGCGCCTATCTCGTCGGCGAGGTCGGCAAGGTCGCGGCGCATCTCGGGGTGAAGCGGGTGGTGTGGAACACCTCGAGCTGGATTCCGGACAAGCCCGGCGATGCCTTCACCTATGCCGGCAACACGGCGGGCATCAACGCCCTGTGGCGCAGCGGCGCGCCGGGGACGGTGTTCGGCTCGGTGCTGTTCATGGACAACCTCCTGACCAACTGGGCGCGGCCCTTCATCGTCAACGAGGGGCGCTACGTGTACCCCCATAACCCCGCGCTGGAGGCCAACTGGATCAGCCTCGACGATGTCGCGCGCTTCATGCTGGCGAGCCTCGAGCGGCCCGACATGGAGGGCGCCTGGCTCAACATCGGCGGGCCGGAGCGGCTGGTCGGCAAGCAGGTGACCCAGTGCCTCTCCGAGGCGCTCGGCAAGCCGATCAAATACGATCCCTGCACCCCTGCCGAGTTCGGCCGCTACCTCGTCGAGGCGGCGGGGGACTCCATGCCCGAGGCGATGCGCGCCGACTTCGCCAAGGGGATCGAGGACTTTTACGAATACAACAACACCGCGCCCACCAAGCCCTTCGCGGTCGACATGGACCACGTCTACGAACGCTTCCCCGAACTGGAGGGCAAGCTCGAGACGATGGGCGCGTGGACCAAGCGGCAGGACTGGGGCGAGAGCAACTACCGGCCGGCGTTCGGGTAAACCATCTCGTCATTGCGAGCCGCAGGCGAAGCAATCCAGGGGCTGACGCCGCAAGCATAAGCAGTGTCGGATCATGGATTGCCGGGTGGCGCCCCGCGCCGTCTTCGACTCCGCCTGCGGCTCCTCGCAATGACGACAATGAAGCAAAGCGGACAAAGCGGACACCGTGTCCGCTTTGCGCGTCTCCGATTTCACCAATAAATACAGATATTCACACCCGCTTTCAACACGCGGACGGACAGGGAAGCGGGGCCTTGTTCGCGCCTCGAGGATCCACCGGCCTCGCAGGCCGGACGCAACGATGGGAAAGAACCGGGGCGGAGTGTAGCGGTTGTCGGGCGTGTAGGAAAACGGCGAGACCCATTCCCCCCTCGTCACCCCGTGCTTGACACGGGGCTTGGCTCACTAACCTGCAGACGAAACAGAAGAGAAGCCAAGCCCCGGATCAAGTCCGGGGCGACGATTGAGGGAATGGCGGCTTCAGCCTCGTTTGGACGAGCTATAGGGCTATTGTATCGAGGAAACCCAATCCGACCGAAGCATTACCCACTTTCGGGTAGGCGCCAAAAAACGACGAATGGCCAGGCTTCATCGTCCGGCCCTATCCTTTCTGAGCGCCTCCGCCCTTTTTAGAGGCTCTGCTCAAGGGAAGCGGATCTTCCCGACTTTGACTTCCGCGATTACGGTGAGATAGCAATACGTTGAGTCAGTTGACGTCTGGGTGCGCAGAGTATGTCCAAATGACCATTGAGATTGATGTCACTGGTCACCCCGGCCCGAAGAAGCAATGTCACATTGCCTTCGACAGTGCCAACGCCTTTTATGAGTGTGCGCTGCGATGCGCAGAGCCGGTTATCGATCCATTCAATCCTGCCAGCAAAGTCGCCCCGGCTTCGCCCACAATCGCGAATATCGCATTTGCATCTGAGCTTTACATCAAAGCCCTAATCATTGCACGGGGTGACAAAGTCCCGAAAGTTCATAGACTTGATAAGCTGTATAATTCACTGCCTAAACCTCAACGACAAAAAATACGAAAGCGCTACGCCCAAATAGCCGGAGTTGGAGCTTTAACACTTCGCCAACATCTTGTTGAGCTCTCGAATGCGTTCGAGGATTGGAGATACATATTTGAGCACACGCGGCACGTTAGGCTTGATAGGCTATTTGCATTGGCTAGAGCGCTTTACGATGTCGTGCGCGATGAGAAGCCCGAATGGACTGTCACCAAATACCTTGATGGCCGGATCAAAGCTGGCCCGAAAGAAGGGATTCTATCGACCACTAACCTTGGAGGCGGCTTCATGGTGCAGACGCGGATCGTATAATCCGAGAAGTAAGACTACTCCGCCGCCTGCCGCTGCTCTGCGGCAAAAATCCCCACCAGTTCCTCGTCGCTCGCGTCCACGAGGCGCTTCACCCACTGGTGGAAGACCTGCCCGCCCTTCTCGTTGCGGCCGAACAGCACCTCCTTCATCAGCCCTGACGCGAGCGCCTGCTGCTGGCGCTTGCCCGTCGCATAATCCTCGTCGCGGACCACGATTTCGAGGAAGTTGAACTGGTCGTGCGCGGCCTGGACCTGCTCCGGGGTCTCGGGCTGGTTTTCCATGACGTAGAATTGGGTGGTGAAGCTCTCGCCCACCTTCTCGCCCGGAAACAGCTGGCTGATCATCGCCCCGCGCTGGCCGCCGCCGTAGAAGCTGGCGATCGAGATGTGCGGGAAGATCGTCCACACGCCCTGCACCAGCACTTCCTGCGGCAGCTCGTCGTCGCTCATCGCTTCCAGATCGAGCTGCTGGTCGTCGTCCCCCTGCACCTTGATCGCGAACTTCGACGGGGTCGACAGGCGCTGGTGGGGGCCGAAGGCGAAGTAGTTGGCGCGGTTGTAGAAGTCCGCCCCGAAGGTGTCCTTGTGGAGCACCGGCAGGTGGTAGAAATCGAGATAGCCGTCATAGGCCGTTTTCCAGTTCGGCCCGGCCAGCGTGCGCTGCGAGAACAGCGTCCAACCGTCGAACTCGAAGGCCTTGAGCAGCGCGTCATAGCCGCACAGGTAATCGGCGATCGACAGCTTCGAATGCGGGTCGAGCGTCACCCAGATCAGCCCCGCGCTCTCGTAGACCGGGAACTTGGTCAGGCAGTGCTGGCTCTTGTCGATACTGCCGAAATCCTTGGCGTCGGCCACGCCGATGAGGTCGCCGTCGGCCTTGAAGGTCCAGCCGTGATAGCCGCAGGTGAAGCGGCTGGCATTGCCGCAGCCGCTCGCCAGCGGGTTGCCGCGGTGGGTGCACATGTTGAGGAAGGCGCCCATGCTGCCGTCCTTCTGGCGGCTCAAAAGCAGCGGCACGCCGCAGATGTCCATCGCCTTGAAGTCGCCGGGATTGGGAAGCTCGCACGAGGGCGCGACCATCAGCGGCAGGCGGCGGAAGATCTGCCGCTTCTCGGTCTCGAACAGGTCGGGGTCGGTATAGGCGCTGGCCGGAACACGCACGACCTCGTCGGCATATTCCATCGTGTCGGCCGCGCCGTGGGCGACCAGATTGCGGGTCATGGCGACCAGCGTTTCGCGTGACATGGCGGTTCCTCCCTCGGGCTCTGGCCCTTTTGCCGGAGCATCCGCCTTCCGCCCCGGCGGGACAATGCTCACTTTTGGCAAAGCGAAGGGGCGGACCGTCGCCGGCCCGCCCCCACGTGCTCCCCCGTTGCGGAGCGGATCAGAACTTGAAGCTGACTTCGGCGAAGACCTGCCGGCCGCGGTTCTGGGTCATGATGAAGTCGTCACCCACGCCCGGCTGCAGGAACGGACGCCCGCCGCTGGTGATCACGAAGATCTCGTCGGTGAGGTTCTGCGCGACGAGCGACAGGCGCCACTTGCCGTCCGGGTGGCCGATCGCGACGTTGGCGTCGAGCAGCCAGAAGCTCGGCTGGACATAGTCGTTCAGCGTCGCCTCGTCGGTGATGTAGCCATCGTTGTAGGCCGCGTTCCCGGACAGGAACAACTCGAGGCTGTCGCTGAGCGGGATGGTCCAGTCGGCCGCGATGTTCCCCGCCCACTCCGGCGCCTGGCTGCCGCGGCGACCGTTGAGGTCGACCGTCGAGATGCCGAGCGGCTGGATGAAGGTGTCGGTGTACTGCGCGTCGAGATAGGACAGGTTGGCCGAGAGGCTCAGCCCGTCCACCGGCGTGTTCCAGCGGCTTTCGAGATCGACACCCTTGGTGGTCAGCTCGCCCGCGTTGCTGGTGACGAACTGCACCGTGACCGCGTTGAAGTTCTGCACCTGGAGATCGGTGAAGACGTAGTAGAACGCGGTCGCGTTGAGGGTGAAGTCGCGGTTGGCCCACTGGGACTTGAAGCCCACTTCGCCGCCGATCGCCTCTTCCGACTGGAAGATCAGCGAACCGAAGTTGCCGGTCGCCGCCGCCTGGCTGAGGCTGTTCGACGGCAGCGCCGAGTTGTCGATCCCGCCCGACTTGAAGCCGGTCTTGAACGAGGCGAAGATGTTGAGATCCTCGTTCGCCTGGTAGCGCAGAGTGACTTCGGGCGAGAAGTTGTCGTCGGCAAAGTTGATCGGGCCCGAGAAGAAGCCCGGCCGCACGAAGCCCGGCCCCTGCAGGAAGGTGTGGACGTAAGGCACCGAGATCGTCTGCACCTTCTGCTCGTCGGTCCAGCGGATCCCGCCCGAAAGCTCGAGCTTTTCGGTGAGGTCGATCATCACGCTACCGAAGAACGAGAGCGCCTCGGTCTTGGTTGTGTGGATCTTGTCCCAGTCATAGGTGAAGCCGGTCACCGGGTCGGGCCCGAGGAACGAGATGTTCACGCCCTGCTGCGAGGTGTCGAAGATGAAGGTGCGGTCTTCGTAGAACGCGCCGAGCATGAAGTTGAAGGCGCCGTCGAAGTCCGAGGCGAGGCGCAGTTCCTGGCTGTACTGCTCGAGCCGGTTGATCGGGTCGGACGAACCCGCGCCGCCCGGCAGGCGGGTGCCGTTGGGGCCAGGGAAGAAGCCGCCGTAGGAATAGGCGTCGTAGTCGATCGCATCCATGTTGAGCAGGCCCGTGACCGAGGTCAGGGTCAGCGTGTCGGACAGGTCGAGATCGAACTGCAGGCGGCCGAACCACACTTCGGTCTCGCCGAAAGGCACGCCGTTGCGCCCGTTGGCGGGCGAATTGCCCGGGACCGGCCCGGCAAGCTGGCGCGCCGCGTCAGTCAGGTAGTAGCGCTGGTCGAAGGCGTTGCAGTCATAGCCCGCCGGGATGCGCACCGCGCCGCCCAGCAGGAACACCGAGTCCGCCACGCCGTTGGGGCCGCAGTTGACCTCGGCCGTGCCGATCGCGCCGTCGTTCTCGTTCTTGGTGTATTGCAGCTTGAAGTTGGCGCGGAACCGGTCCGCCGGGTTCCAGTCGAGCGTCAGGCGGGCGATGAAGTCGGTCAGCCCGCGTTCCTGGTTCACCGCCGGCGTGTTGGGCTGGAGGATCTGGAACTCGTCGATGTCGTTGAACTGCGCGGCCACGCGGATGCCCAGCGTGTCGGTGATAGGGCCCGAGATGTAGCCCGAGAGCAGGTAGCCCTTTTCCTCGAACTCGTAGTTGGCGCGCATCCCGACTTCCCAGTCGGAGGTCGGGTTGGCCGAGCGCAGCGAGAGCACGCCGGCGGTGGCCGACTTGCCGAAGAACAGCGACTGCGGCCCGCGCAGCACGTCGATCTGCTCGACGTCGAAGAAGCCGGCCTGCACGAGGCGCATCGAGGAGACGACCACGCCGTCATATTCGAAGGCCACGGCGGAATCGAACGCCGCCGAGATGTTCGACGAGCCCACACCGCGCAAGCTGAGCTGGCCGCCCGAGCCCGAACCGCCGACCTGCACGTTGAGGGTCGGCACGCGGCTCACCACGTCGGCGACCTGGTCGATGTTGTACTTCTGCAGCGTCTCGCCGCCGATCGCGGTGACGGTGACGGGAACTTCCTGGAGAGTTTCGTTCTGGCGGCGGGCCTGGACGACGATGACCGGCATGGCATCGGCCTCCGCCGAGTCCTGAGCCAGCGCGGTGCTCGGCACTGCGGCGAGCCCGCCAAGCGCAGCACCGCACATCAGCGCGCGGCGCATTGCGCCGGATGCAATTCGGGCACGGAATGTGTTCATGTTCCTCTCTCCCCATCGGGCCGCGGCTCCCCCGCGTGCCCTGTTCTTCCCCAACCCTCGGGCGCTCTCCTCACGCACGTCGGCCAAAGCCTTTGGGTATGGCGTGCAGGTGTATGGAGCCCAGCCAAGCGCACCATCAGCAAAAGCGATAGTGACCCGCGCAAACTGCGACAAAAACGCCACATCGCCCCTTGAAAGCGCGATGCCGTAACGTCATTCGGCGGCGTCGCGGGCCTGCGAAGCCTCGCGTACCATCTGCGCGGCGCGCGGATCGTTGGGCCACACCCACTCCGGTCCGATCACCTGTTCGACCCTGAGATGGGCCGGCACGTTGGCCTCGCCAATCATCCGGTCGAGGCTCTGGTGGAAGGCGTAGATCCGGGCCTCCTGATAGGACAGCGGCACGGACCGGAACGCCGACCCCTGCATCGAATGCTGGATCGCCTCGCCGAACTGGGTGTCCTCGAGAATGATCCGGCTCATCTGCCGCCCGTTCGGCTGCGCGGCATCGGGTACGGTCCAAAGGTCGGGCGCGGGGGCATCGCCCCAGTCGAGCGCCATCGTCACCAGCTCGAGCCGGGTGGTGCCGAGCGAGGTCGGCCAGAACAGCAGCGGCGGCACGAAGTAGTTTGACAGCGGCGACACCCAGTTCGGGAACAGGGTGTAGCTCTGGGTGCAGCTGCGTCCGAGCTCGCCGACGGTCGCGATTGGCTGCCAGCCGGGCGGGCTGTCGATCGCGCGCACGTGTTCGCGGTCGGTCTGGCGCGGCGGGGGCGCGAGCATCCGGGCGTGGCCGTTGGGATAGAGCGTGTTGAGGTTGCGGGTCGAATCCACCAGCGGCGCGACCGTGGTCGGGTGGATGAAGGGCACATGGTAGACCTCCATGTTGGCCTCCATCGCCACCTTCCAGTTGCACTTGAGGTCGAAGCTGTGCCGCGCGGCGAGGCGGATGCGGTCGAAGGCGAACTCCTCCCACTCGCGCGCGAGAGGCCCCATCCAGTCGAGGAGCGGCATGGCGCCTTGATCGAAATTGACGAAGATGACCTTTCCGAACAGCTCGCAGCGGACCGGCAGCAGGCCGCGGCACGACAGGTCGAAATCTTCCGGGAAGTCGCGCCGCTCGGGCACGCCCACGAGGCTCCCGTCGGTCTTGTAGGTCCAGTTGTGATAGCCGCACATGAGCCGCGAGGACTTGCCGCGATCCTCGGTGACAACCGGCGCGCCGCGGTGGCGGCAGGTGTTGTGGAAGGCGCGCACCTTGCCGTCCATGCCGTGCACGATCACGATCGGATCGCCCGCATTGTGCCAGCGCATCCAGCAGCCGCGCTCGGGGATTTCGTCCATGTGCCCTGCGAAGAGCCAGCTCTTGCGGAACACGTGCTCCATCTCGAGCGCGAAGTATTCGGGCGAAGTGTAGCGGCCTGCGGGCATATCGGGGAGCGCCGGGAAGCCTTGCGGAGGGGCGGTGCGGCGGCCCTCCCATTCCATCAGCGCCTTCAACCGCGCGACTTCTTCAGCGTCCATCATGCCGCCTCTCCCTCGGGCGGGAGAATACATCGCACCGCGCCGCCCGCGCCCTCGCGCTTTCGACAGTGGCGGGTGGCCCCGCGCCCGATAGGCTGGCCGTTACAGAACAGACGCTTTTGGGAGAGAGCAGATGGCGGGACGTGTGGCGGGCAAGGTCGCGCTCGTGACGGGCGGGGCGATGGGGCTGGGCAAGGCCGATTGCGAGGCGCTGGCGCGCGAGGGCGCCAAGGTGATCGTCACCGACCGCGAGGTGGAGCTTGCCCACCAGGTCGCCGATTCCATCGGCGGCGACGCGATGGCACTGGACGTCACCAGCGAGGACCAGTGGATCGAGGTGATGCGCGCGGTCGAGGAACGCCACGGCGGGCTCGACATCCTCGTGAACAATGCCGGCAACGTGATCTTCGAGAGCATCGAGGATTGCTCGCTCGCCCACTTCAGGCTGCACCTCGACATCCACGTGGTCGGCACCTTCCTCGGGTGCAAATATGCCGTGCCGCTGATGAAGCACCGCCACCTGCAAGTGGGCGGGGGCGGCTCGTCGATCATCAACATGGCCTCGACCGCGGCACTGATGGGCTATGGCAACATCCCGGCCTATGCCGCCGCCAAGGCCGGGATCGCGGGGATGACCCGCTCGCTCGCGGTCGATTTCCAGGACAAGGGCTACGGCATCCGCGTCAACGCGCTGGCGCCCGGGGGCATCGAGACCCCGATGGTGATGGGCGTCTCGGGCCGCGCCGGGCAGACCCCGATGGAGATCCCCGACGGTCCGCTCGATGCCAATGCGCTCGGCCATCCGAGGGACGTGGCCGGCTGCGTGCTCTTCCTCGCCTCGGACGAGGCGCGCTTCCTCAACGGCCTGACGATCCCGGTGGACAATGGCCTCTGGGCCAGACCCCATCACTGACGGGAGCAAACCCGGCGCATACCGTTGGTATGTGCTTGCTCTGCTGACGCTGACGAGTGCGTTCAGCGTCGCCGACCGGCTCGTGTTCTCGATCCTGATCGAGGACATCAAGGCCGAGTTCCGGCTTTCCGATTTCGAGCTCGGCCTGCTGGGCGGGCTCGCCTTCTCGCTGGTCTATGTGCTCGCGGGCTTCCCGGCGGCGCGGCTGGCCGACCGCTCGGTGCGCAAGAACATCGTGGCGGCGGCGATCGCCTTCTGGAGCGTGATGACCGCCGCCTGCGGCATGGCGGCAGGCTTCTGGACCCTGTTCCTCGCGCGCACCGGCGTCGGCGTGGGCGAGGGCTGTTCCGGACCTTCCTCGCAGAGCCTCGTCGCCGATTTCTTCACCCGGGGCGAGCTGGCGAAGGCGATGGGCTTTCTCACGCTCGGCTCGACGATGGGCACGGCGATGGGCCTCGTCGTCGGCGGGCAGCTGGCCGAATGGTTCGACTGGCGTTGGGCCTTCATCCTGATGGGCCTGCCCGGGCTGCTGATCGGCGGGGCGCTTTATCTGACGGTGCGCGAACCGCTCCGGGGCCGCTATGCCCCCGAGGGCACGGACATGACGCAGCTGCCGCTCGGCCGGACGGTGGCGAGCCTGCTGACCAACCGCGTCTTCATGGGGCTGGCGCTGGGCTGGGCGGTGCAGATCATGATCGGCTATGCCCTCGCGTTCTGGATGGCGGCGGTGATGCTGCGCCAGTTCCCGATCTCCACCGGCGATGTCGGCCTCTATCTGGGCTTCACCTTCTTCCTTGGCGGCATCCCCGGGCCGATCCTCGGCGGCTTCGTCACGCACTGGCTGACCCTGCGCGACGAACGGTGGCGGGCGTGGCTTCCGGGCGCGGTGAGTCTCGGCTGCGTCGTGCCGCTGGCGCTGAGCCTCACCTCGGAAAGCTTCGGCGCGTTCCTCGGCTGGTTCGGCGTGGCCTATGCAATCTATGTCGCGAGCCAGGCGGGGATCCTGTCGGGCATCCAGGCCGCGGTGGAACCCGCGAGCCGGGGCTTCGCGGTCGCGATCGCGCTGTTCTTCAACAACCTCGTCGGGCAGGCGCTGGGGCTGGCGGTGATCGGCGCGGCCAGCGATGCGCTGGCGCCGGCCTACGGGACGAGCGCGCTCGCGGTGGCGGTGTTCGCCGTGTGCCTCGCCTCGGGCCTCGCCAGTCTCGCGATCTTCGTGTGGACCGCCGCGCAGATGGGGCCGAGCGGCTACCTGGAGAAGATGCGGAAGGGCTGACCGCCCCCGCCTGTTCGTGTCGAGCGCAGTCGAGACACCAGCCGGGGCCTCTCGACTTCGCTCGAGGCGAACGGAAAGTGCTTCAAAACCCCGGATGGATCGCCAGCGCCGCCCCGTCGACCAGCATCTCCGCGCCGGTCATAAAGGGGCATTCGTCGCTCGCGAGGAAGGCAATGGCGGCAGCCGTTTCGGATGGGTCGGCGAGGCGGTTCAGCGGCGAGGTCTTGGCGACGGCCGCGATCAGGCCGGGGGTCTGGACCTCGGCGGCTTCGAGAATGCCGGTCATGGTCGCGCCCGGGATCACGGTGTTGCAGCGGATCGCAAGGCCCTGCTGGGCGCACCACGTTGCCACCGATTTCGACAGCGCGCGTACCGCCGCCTTGCTCGCCGAATAGCCGACGTCGGTCGGCAGCGGGGCGATGGCGGTGGTGGACGCGATGTTGACGATCGCCCCTTTCGCCCCGCCCGGATTGTCGCGCATCGCGGCAATCGCGGCGCGGCATCCCGCCATCGTGCCGGAAAGGTTCACCGCCAGCACCCTGTCCCACGCGGCGAACATCGCCTCGTCATCCAGATCGCCGATCCCCGCGCCAGAGACCATCCCGGCGTTGTTCACCAGAATGTCGAGCCGCCCGAAAGTCTTCACGGCCTGTGCCACGATCTGAGGCCAGAGCGCGGGGTCGGACACGTCCTGCAACGCGAAGTGCGCCCCAGCCTCGGCGCACAGCGCCGCCCCGCGGCCTTCATCAAGGTCGGTCCCGAGCACCTCGGCCCCGTCGCTCCGCAGTCGCCGCACCGTCGCCGCGCCGATCCCGCTCGCGCAGCCGGTGACGATCGCGACCTTCCCCGACAGGTCGGGCATTACTCGGCCTGCTGCCAGATCGCGGCGCAGGGGCGCTGGTTATGCGTCGCCACGAAGCGGGCGAGGTTGTCGGTGCCCTCGGGCAGCTTCCAGCCCACGGTGAAGCCGAAATTGGCGAAGGCGAAGATCAGCAGGTCGGCGAAGGTGAAGCGGCCGAGCGCGATGTGGTCGCTCACGCCGAGATAGCTGTCGAACAGCCGCCACTTCTCGTCGGCCATCGCCGAGAGTTCCGCCCCCGCTTGCGAAGAGACGACGCTCATGCGTGGCTCGAACATCGGGCGGCCCGCCCCGGCGCGGAAGCCCATCGTCATCGGCACCACCACCTCCTGGTCGAACAGCCGCGCCCACTTGCGCACCGTGGCACGCTCCACCGGGCTCTCGCCGAACAGGTTGGGCGCGGGGTGCATCTCCTCGATGTATTCGCAGATCGGCCAGCTTTCGGTGAGGCACGTGCCGTCATCCAGTTCCAGTGTCGGGGTGGTGCCCTGCGGGTTCTTCGCCATGTAGCCGGAATCCTGCCGGTTCTGGCCGGTGATGATGTCGTAATGGACGCGGGTGAAATCGCGCCCCTCCTCGAGCCCCTTCTCGACCATGAACATCCGCACGAGGCGCGGGTTGGGGCCGAGGCTGGAATGAAGCGTGGTCATGGTGCTCTCCCGATTGGATTTGCGGAAGGTTCTACGGGGCCGGGCGCGGGCCGTCGCCCTCATAAATGCGCTAGGGGCGGCGCGAAAACCGGCTTGCGCGGCGAGGCTGTATTGCGCAGATAAGGCACCATGGACCAGACCCCCGTGCCCCAGCCGCTCGACGACGACGGCGAGCTGACCAAGCTCCACCCCAACTACGCCCACGCCCTGCGCGTGCAGACGGGGCTGACCGCGATCCCCTTCCTGATCGGGGCGCTGGTGCTCGAACTGGTGTTCCGCGACGAGGGCCTGTTCCCGAGCGGCGTGATCGCCGGGCCGGTGCTGCTGATCGCGCTGGTCCTGATCCTGCGCATTCCCGCCCGCCGCTACGGCTCGCGCGGTTACCAGATCAGCGCCGACCGCCTGCGGGTGGTGCGCGGGTTGCTGTTCCGCGCGGACACGGTGGTGCCCTTCGGCCGGGTGCAGCATATCGACGTCAACCAGGGCCCGCTCGAGAGGTTCTTCGGCATCGCCACGCTGACCTTGCACACGGCGGGCAACCACAATGCCTCCGTCTCGCTTCCCGGCCTCGGCGAGGAGCTGGCGCGCGAGATGCGCGAGTCCATCCGCGGGCATATCCGCCGGGAGACGATGTGAGCGAGCCCCGCCGTACCGCCCCGCTCAGCGTCGCGCTCGGCGCGGTGGGGGCGATCCGCAGCGCGGTGTTCCCGGCCCTCGCCATCGCCTTTTCCGGTGTCGGCGGCGACGGGCGCTTCGCGCTGGCGCTCGGGGTCGGCCTTGCCGCGGCGGCGATCGGCACCGCCTTCAGCTGGCTCGGCTGGCGGCGGCTCACCTACACCATCGGCGAGACCGACATCCGGGTCGAGAGCGGCATCCTGAGCCGCGCGGCGCGTTCGGTGCCCTTCGAGCGTATCCAGGACGTCAGCCTCGAGGCCAAGCCGCTGCCGCGCCTGTTCGGGCTGGTCTCGGTCAAGTTCGAGACCGGGGCCGGCGGGGGCGAGGACGTGGCGCTCGAATATCTCACCGCCGCCGAGGGCGAGGCGCTGCGCCGGCTGGTGCGCGAGCGCCGCGAGGAGGAAGCCGCCGCTGCCGCCGGAGAGGGCGCCCCTGTCGCGGCCACGACCGTGCCCGAGGAGGGCGAGGTGCTGTTCGCGCTCGGGCCGGGGCGGCTGCTGACCTTCGGCCTGTTCGAATTCTCGCTCGCGGTCTTCGCGGTGCTGGGCGGCGCGCTGCAATACGTCGACAACGTCACCGACATCGACGTGTGGAACGTCGACCTGTGGCGCAGCTGGCTCGAGGAACAGGGCACTGCCGTCGCCAGTCTCGGGCCCTATGCGCAGGCCGCCGGCGCCGTCGCGGGGCTGATCGGGCTGGTGCTGATCGGCTTCGGGACGGGCGTGGTGCGCACGATCCTGCGCGACTGGGGCTTCACCCTGACCCGCTCGGCGCGCGGCTTCCGGCGGCAGCGCGGGCTGCTGACCCGCACCGACGTGGTGATGCCCGCCCACCGCGTGCAGGGGCTGGTGATCGACACCGGCCTGGTGCGCTACCGCTTCGGCTGGCGCTCGCTGAGCTTCGTCAGCCTCGCGCAGGATGACGAGGGCGAAAGCCATGTGGTCGCGCCCTTCGCGCGGATGGAGGAGATCGCCCCGATCGTGCAGGCAGCAGGGTTCCGGCTGCCCGACGATGCGACGGCGTGGCAGCGCGCGGCCAAGCAGCATCGCACCGACAAGGCGGTGCTCGATTCGGCGCTGTTCTTCCTCGCGGCGATTCCCGTCGCGATCTTCGCGCCGCCGGGCCTGTTCCTGATCCCGCTCGGGATCGGGGTGCTGGCGGTGGGCGCGAACCTCTATGCCTGGGAGTTCCGGCGGCACGCCATCGACGACAAACAGGTCTATGCCAGCCACGGCTTCCTCTCGCCCACGCAGGCCATTGCCACGCGGCTGAAGCTCCACTCGGTCGAGATCGCGCAAGGCCCGCTGGCGCGGGTGCGCGGCTATGCGACGGTGCATCTCGGGCTCGCCGGAGGGAGCTTCGCGATGCAGGGCGTGCCGCTCGATCAGGCCCGCGCTTTGCGCGCGGCGGTGATGGAGACGATCACCGCGACCGATTACTCGCGGCTCGATCAGGCCTCGAGCGGGGCCCAGTCCGGGTTTTCGGAAAATTTCCTCGCCACGTAGGAGCAATCGGGGCGGATCAGGAAGCCCTGCCGCCGCGCGTCCTCGACCAGCCGCTCGGTCAGCGCCGCCGCCACGCCGCGCCCGCCGATCGCGCGCGGCACGATGGTGTGCGCGGCGATGCGCACCTCCTTGCCGTCGCGCTCGCCGCCGGCTTCCCATTCGAGGTAGCCCTGCTCCACCGCGCCCTCGACCGCCGCGACATAACGCCCGCCGGTTCCCTGAACGTGGTGAGTGATTGTCAGGTCTGCGCTTTGTTCGCCCATGTCTCGCTGCTCCCGCTTGTCACGCCCGAATGTGCGGTTAAGGGCGTGAGCCGATGACCCTTGCCAAGCCCTTCCTGTCCGACAACGCCGCCGCCGTCCACCCCGCGCTGTGGGAGGCGATGCGCAAGGCCGACGAGCCGGACAATCCTTACGACGGAGACCGGCTCTCGGCCGAGCTCGACGCCCGCTTCACCGCGCTGTTCGGGCGCGAATGTGCCGCGCTGTGGGTGGCGACGGGGACGGCGGCGAACTGCCTCGCGCTCGGCACGTTGTGCGCGCCCCACGGCGGGGTGGTATGTCACCGCGAGGCGCATATCGAGGTCGACGAGGGCGGGGCGCCCGGCTTTTTCCTTCATGGCGCCAAGCTGATGCTGGCCGAAGGCGAGGGCGCCAAGCTGACCCCGGCCGACATCGCCGCGCTGATCGATCCGATCCGCAACGATGTCCACCAGGTCCAGCCCCACGCCGTCGCGATCACGCAGGCAAGCGAATACGGCCGCACCTACAGCCCTGCCGAACTCGCGGCGCTCGGCGCCTTCGTGAAGGAGCGCCGCCTCGGCCTCCACATGGACGGCGCGCGCTTCGCCAATGCCGCGGCCTTCCTCCGCGGCAGCGCGCAAGAGGCGGCGCGGGCGGCAGCGGGGGCGGTCGACAGCCTCGCCTTCGGCTTCATCAAGAACGGCGGCATGGGCGCCGAGGCGGTGGTGCTGTTCGATCCCGAACGCGCCGCCGAGGTCCGTTATCGCCGCAAGCGCGCCGGGCACCTGCAATGCAAGGGCCGCTATCTCGCCGCGCAGATCATCGCAATGCTGGAAGACGACCTGTGGCTCGCCAATGCCGCCCACGCCAATGCCGCGGCGCAGGAGGTGGCGGCGGGCTGCGGCGAGCGGCTGCTCCACCCCGTGGAGGCCAACGAGCTGTTCGTGCGCCTCTCCCCCGCCGAGCGCGAGGCGCTGCGGGCGCAGGGCTTCGCCTTCTACGACTGGGGGCCGGATTCGGCACGTTTCGTCACCGCGTGGAACACCCGCGCCGAGGACGCGGCGGCGCTCGGCAAGGCGATCGCCGCGCTGTGAACCTCGCCGCCGCGCCCGCCCCCTCGATGCTCAGCCCCAAGGTGCTGGTGCCCTTCATGCTGACGGGCACGATCTGGGGATCGACCTGGTTCGTCATCACCGGCCAGATTTCGGACGTGCCCGCCGCCTGGGGCGTGTTCTACCGCTTCATGCTGGCAACCCCGGCGCTGTTCCTTCTGGCTATGACGATGGGCAACCGCCTGAAGCTGAACCGGGCGGAGCACCTGCTGGCGCTGGGCGTCGGGATCGCGCAGTTCTCGGGCAATTTCCTGTTCGTCTATCATGCCGAACAGCACATCACCTCGGGCATCGTCGCGGTGATGTTCGCGCTGCTGATGGTGCCCAATGCGATCTTCGCGCGGGTGTTCATCGGCGAGAAGGTGCAGGGCGGCTTCATCGGCGGCAGCCTTGTCGCCATCGCCGGGGTGGCGCTGCTGCTGGTGCACGAATGGAACGCCGCGCCGCTCGGGGGCAATGTCGGTCTGGGGATCGTCCTGGCGGTGGGCGGGATGCTCGCCGCGTCGATCGCCAACGTGGTGCAGGCCAACCCCACGGGTCGCGGGGTGCCGATGGTGAGCCTGCTCGCCTGGGCGATGCTCTACGGGACGCTGTTCGATCTCGGCTATGCTTTGCTCACCGCCGGCCCGCCGCAGATGCCGGGCGCATGGCAGTTCTGGGCGGGGACGGCCTATCTCGCGATCATCGGATCGGTGGTGACCTTCCCGCTGCACTACAACCTCGTTCGCGAGATCGGGGCGGGGAAAACGGCCTATAACGGCATCGTCACCGTGTGCGTGGCGATGCTGCTGTCGACCCTGTTCGAGGGATTTCGGTGGGACGCGCTCTCGGCGAGCGGGATGGCACTGGCCCTCACCGGCATGGGGCTGGCCTTGCGGGCGCGGCGGGTGAAGGCGGTGCAGGTGCAGCAGTCGGGCGCGCTACGGAGGTAGGATGCTGATCGGCCCGCAGGGCCGCAAGGGCGAATGCCCGTCGCGCCTTATGGCGCGGTAGCCAAGGGCGCGGATGCGCCCGCCGGCGCTTGAGGCGAAAACAAGGACGCCAGCCCCTCGACATAGGTCGGATATCTCGGCGACCACCCCAGCACCCGCTTCGCCTTGCCGTTCGCGACGCGGCGGTTCTCCATGTAGAAACCGCGCGCCATGTCGGAGAGGTTGGCGTCCTCCAGCGATTCCAGCGGCGGGAGGGGCAGGCCGAGCAAGCGGCAGGCGTGTTCGGTCACGGCGTTCCCGCTGCACGGGTAATCGTCGCCGAGGTTGTAGGCCCCGGCCGGCGCATCCTGCGTGAGCGCAGCGACCACCCCGCTCGCGATGTCGTCCACATGGACGCGGCTGAAGACCTGCCCGGGGAGGTCGATCCGCCGCGCCTTGCCCTCTTTCACGCGGTCCAGCGCCGAGCGGCCCGGCCCGTAGATCCCGGGCAGGCGAAACACCCGCGCGCCCATGTTCAGCCATGCGAGGTCGGCATCGGCGCGGGCATTCCTGCGGCCCTCTCCGCTCTGCGCTATGGTCGGGGTCGCCTCGTCCACCCAAGCGCCCTCGCGGTCGCCATAGACGCCGGTGGAGGAGAGGTAGAACAGCTCCTTGCCCGCAAGCGCCTCGCCATAGGCCTCCAGCACCGGATCGCCCCCGGCGCGCTCCGGCGGGACGGAGGAGAGCACGTGGGTGGCCTCGCCCAAGGCCGCCAGCACCGCATCGCGGTCGGCAAAGGCGATGTCGCCCGCGCTTCCGGTGGCGCGCACCTGCCAGCCCTTTGCGTGCATGGCGACGGCGATGCGCGTTGCGGTGTAGCCGAGGCCGAAGATGAGAAGGTGCGCCATGCCTTACTAGTGCCGTTCGCCTCGAGCGGATGCAACGCACAACCGCAGGTTGAACTCGAGAGGCCTGTGCGTCCAGCGGTGCGCTTTGTGTCTCGACTGCGCTCGACACGAACGGGTAGAGAGTGACCTATGGATATCGCCACCACCCCCACCACCCCCGAAGGCAACCCCGAACTCGCGGACGCCGCCCCCACCCCGCACGAGCCGCCGGTGATCCGGCGCGAGGATTACCGGCCCTTCGCTTGGGTCGTGCCGACGACGAAGCTGGACTTCCGCCTCGGTCTGGAGGCGACCCGCGTAACGGCGACCCTCGCGGTCGAGCGCAACCCCGCCGCCGATCCCTCGCCCGAGCTGCGCCTCAACGGCGACAGCCTCACCGCCGAGAGCGTGACGGTGGACGGCGCCCCGGCCGATTGGCGCATGGATGGTCCCGATCTCGTCATCACCCTGCCGGGCGCTGCTCACACGGTCGAGGTCGTCACCACCATCGACCCCAGCGCCAACACCCAGCTCATGGGCCTCTACGCCTCGAACGGGATGCTCTGCACCCAGTGCGAATCGGAAGGCTTCCGCCGCATCACCTTCTTCCCCGACCGGCCCGACGTGCTCTCGACCTATGCGGTGCGGATGGAGGGCGACAAGGCGCTCTTCCCGATCCTGCTGTGCAACGGCAACCGCGTGGCCGAGGGCGAAAACACCGACGGCACCCATTGGGCCGAATGGCACGATCCCTGGCCCAAGCCCTCCTATCTCTTCGCGCTGGTCGCGGGGGATCTGGTGGCGAACAGCAAGCCCTTCACCACCCGCTCGGGCCGCATCGTCGAGTGCAATGTCTGGGTGCGCGCCGAAGACCTCGCGCGCACCGACCACGCGCTCGAATCGCTCCACCGCTCGATGAAGTGGGACGAGGACGTGTTCGGCCGTGAATACGACCTCGATCTCTACAACATCGTCGCCGTCAGCGATTTCAACATGGGGGCAATGGAGAACAAGGGTCTCAACGTCTTCAACACCAAATACGTGCTCGCCGACCCCGACACCGCGACCGACGCCGATTTCGACGCCGTCGAGGGCGTGATCGCGCACGAATATTTCCACAACTGGTCGGGCAACCGCGTGACCTGCCGCGACTGGTTCCAGCTCTCGCTGAAGGAGGGCTTCACCGTGCTGCGCGATCAGCTCTTCTCGCAGGACATGCGCGGCGAGGCGGTGAAGCGGATCGAGGATGTGCGCATCCTGCGCGCGGCGCAGTTCCCCGAGGACGCGGGGCCGCTCGCCCACCCGATCCGGCCCGATTCCTATCGCGAGATCAGCAACTTCTACACGGCGACCGTCTACAACAAGGGCGCCGAGGTCATCCGCATGATGCGCTCGATGGTGGGCGAGGCGCGGTTCCGCGCCGGGTGCGATCTCTATTTCGACCGCCACGACGGCGAGGCGGCGACCTGCGAGGATTTCGTCAAGGCGATCGAGGACGGGGCGGGCATCGACCTCACCCAGTTCCGCCGCTGGTACGCGCAGGCCGGCACGCCGCGTGTCGCCGTCACGCAGGCCGTGGAGGGCGACAGTCTGAAACTCACCCTCCGGCAGACCGTCCCGGTCACCCCCGGCCAGCCCGACAAGCTGCCGATGCCGATCCCGCTCAAGGTCGCGGTCCATTCGCGGCAGGGCGCGACGGGGGCGGAGCAGGTGCTGGTGCTGGCGCAGGAGGAGCAGAGCTTCACCCTGCCGCTCGCCGGGCCCGATCCGGTGGTCTCGATCAATCGCGGCTTCACCGCCCCGGTGGTGATCGAGCGCGATCTGGCGCGCGAGGACCTCGTGTTCCTTGCTGCGCATGACGATGATCCCTTCGCCCGCTCGGAAGCCCTGCAGGAACTCGCCGTCGGGCACCTGGTGGCCACCGCCTCAGGCACCCTGTCGGCGGACGAGCAGGCCGCGGCCGAAGCGGCGATCATCGGCGCTTTCCGCTCGAGCCTCGCCGACAATGCGCTCGAGGACGCGATGCGCGGCGAGCTGATGGTGCTGCCGTCCGAGACCTACCTGTTCGAGGCCATGGCCACGGGCGAGCGCCTCGCCGATCCCGGCGCGATCCATGCCGCGCGCGAGGGGCTGAAGGCGGCCATCGGCACGGCGCTGGCGGGCGAGCTTGCGGCGCTGCACGCGCGGGCCTCGGCGGTGGCGCACGACGATCCGGCAGGCCGTGGCGCGCGCAAGGTCAAGACCATCGCGCTGGGCCTCATCGCCGCCGCCGATCCGGCGAAGGCGGGGCAACTGGCGGCAGCGCAATATGACGCGGCGGACAACATGACCGACCGGCAGGGCGCGCTGATGGTGCTGTGCGGGCTCGACACGCCCGCGCGCGAGGAGCGGCTCGCCGCCTTCTACGAGCGCTACAAGGGCAACGCGCTGGTCGTCGACAAGTGGTTCACCCTGCAGGCGCTGTCGCTCCATCCGGATGTGATCGCCCATGTGCGCAAGCTGGCCGAACACCCCGACTTCACGCTGAAGAACCCCAACCGCGTGCGCTCGCTGCACATGGCCTTCGCGGGCAACCCCAAGGCGTTCCACAAGGCCGACGGGGAGGGCTACCGCATGGTCGCCGACGTGATCCTCGCGTTGGACCCGATCAACCCGCAGACCGCCGCGCGCTTCGTGCCCTCGCTCGGGCGCTGGCGGCGGCTCGAGCCCGGGCGGGCGGCGCTGATGAAGGCGGAGCTGGAGCGGATCCTTGCGGCGGGCAACCTGTCGCGCGACACCTTCGAGCAGGTCAGCCGCTCGCTCGAGGGCTGAGGCGGTGGACTTCCAGATCGAAACCGCCGACCTGCTGGCGGGCGTGCCCCACGGCTTCTTCGGCAGCGCCGGGGGTGGGCACCAGTTCGGATCCGGCGGGCCGGGGGAGGGCGCCGAGGTCCGCGCGTTGCGGGCAGCGGCGGCCGAGGCGATCCTGCCCGGCGGACGCCTTGCCGCGCCGCACCAGGTCCATTCGCCCGATGTGGTGACAGTCACCGCAGCGTGGGACGATGCCGCCGAGGGCCGCCCCGTCGCCGATGCCGTGGTGACCGCAACGCCGGGCATCGTGCTCGGGATCGTCACCGCCGACTGCGGGCCGATCCTGTTCTCCGACCGCGAGGCGGGCGTGATCGGCGCCGCCCATGCCGGCTGGCGCGGCGCGGTGGACGGCGTCCTCGAGAACACCGTTGCGGCCATGGAATCGCTCGGCGCGCGGCGCGAGCATATCGCGGCGGTGCTCGGCCCCACCATCGCGCAGCCGAGCTACGAGGTCGATGCGCCCTTCCGCGCCCGCTTCCCCGCCGATGCCGATCGCTTCTTCGCCCCTGCGCCCGAACGCGAGGGCGTGGCCCGCTGGCACTTCGACCTGCCGGGATTCATCATGGCCCGGCTTCGCGCCGCGGACCTCGGGAAAATTGCGGATCTGGGCCGGGATACATTCTCCCAGGTCGCGCGTTACCATTCCCACAGGCGCTCCACCCAGGCGCGCGAGGCGAATTATGGTCGGCAGATCAGCATGATCGCGCTGCCCTGAGGTCGCCTTGCACGGCGGCGAACGCGCCTTGCTTAAAACACGGTTGGAAATTCGCAGGATTGCCGTTAATTGCCCCGCGCAAGTTTCGGGTGAGGTGCGCTCCACGGGCGTTCGCCGGGCCTGAAGCAGGGACCAATCGACGGATCGGGATCCGGGGCCTCGCCCCGCACTGGAACACCACGCCGCGCAGGCCAATCCCGGCGCGGCAAAACGAGCAGGGTAAGAAGAAATGGCGACTGATACGGCCGCGACCAACGACCTCAACCACCCTGAAGGCGTGCGTCGCCGCGACTGGATCCACATTGCCGCGCTGAGCACCGCGGGCGTCGGCGGGGCTTCGGTCCTGTTCCCGCTGGTCAGCCAGATGGCCCCCTCGGCCGACGTGCTCGCCGCGAGCACCACCGAGGTCGATGTCGGCGCGATCCAGCCGGGCCAGAGCATCAAGGCCACCTTCCGCAAGCAGCCCCTGTTCGTGAAGCGCCTCACGCCCGAGGAAATCGCCAAGGCCAAGGCCGATGACGGCGCCGACATGCGCGACCCGGCGACCCTCGCCGAGCGCACCAAGGCTGGGCACGAGGACATCCTCATCACCATGGGCGTGTGCACCCACCTCGGCTGCGTGCCGCTGGGCGCGGCCGAAGGCGAGAACAAGGGCGAATTCGGCGGCTATTTCTGCCCCTGCCACGGCTCGCACTACGACGTTGCCGGCCGCATCCGCAAGGGCCCCGCGCCGCTCAACCTGATGGTGCCGGAATACACTTTTGCTTCCGACACCGTCGTCCGCGTCGGCTGAGCTTTCGTATCTGAACGATAACGATAATCGTCCGTTTCCCTAACACCGATCAAGCCGAGAGAACGCCATGAGTTTCGCCTGGGCCAAGCAGTATGAACCGCAGTCCGCTTTCACCAAGTGGCTGGACGAGAAATTGCCGCTTCCGCGGCTCGTCTACAACGCGGTGGGCGCCGGTTATCCGGTGCCGCGCAACCTCAACTACATGTGGAACTTCGGCGTGCTCGCCGGCTTCTTCCTGGTGGTGCAGATCGTCACCGGCGTCGTCCTCGCCATGCACTATGCCGCGAACGCGCAGGTCGCCTTCGGCACGGTCGAGCACATCATGCGCAACGTCAACTACGGCTGGATGCTGCGCTACGCCCACGCCAACGGCGCGAGCTTCTTCTTCATCGTGATCTACCTGCACATCTTCCGCGGGTTCTTCTACTCGTCCTACAAGGCCCCGCGCGAGATGATCTGGCTGCTGGGCGTGGTGATCTTCCTGCTGATGATGGCCACCGCCTTCATGGGCTACGTGCTGCCGTGGGGCCAGATGAGCTTCTGGGGTGCGCAGGTCATCACCGGCCTGTTCAGCGCGATCCCGCTGGTCGGCGAGCCGCTGCAGGTGTGGCTGCTGGGCGGTTTTGCCCCCGATAACGCCGCTCTGAACCGCTTCTTCTCGCTGCACTTCCTGCTGCCCTTCGTGATCGCGGGCGTCGTGATCCTGCACATCTGGGCGCTGCACATTCCCGGCTCGTCGAACCCGACCGGCGTGGAAGTGAAGCAGGAATCGGACACCGTGCCGTTCCACCCCTACTACACGGCGAAGGACGGCTTCGGTCTCGGCGTCTTCCTGATCCTGTTCGCAACCATGGTGTTCTTCCTGCCGAACGCGCTGGGCCACCCCGACAACTACATCGAGGCGAACCCGCTCTCGACCCCGGCGCACATCGTGCCCGAATGGTACTTCTGGCCGTTCTACGCGATCCTGCGCGCCTTCACCGGTGACCTCAGCATCCCCTTCACCGGCATCGTGCTGATCCCGGCCAAGCTGCTCGGCGTGATCGCGATGTTCGGCTCGATCCTGCTGTGGTTCATCCTGCCCTGGCTGGACAAGAGCCCGGTGCGCTCGGGCCACTACCGCCCGCTGTTCCGCAAGTTCTTCTGGTTCGGCCTCATCCCCTGCATGATCGCGCTGTTCATCTGTGGCGGCGCGCCGGCGGAGGAGCCCTATGTGGTGATCAGCCAGATCGCGACGGCCTACTACTTCCTGCACTTCCTGGTGATCCTCCCGATCGTCAGCCAGATCGAAGTGCCCAAGCCGCTGCCGTTCTCGATCACCGAAGCGGTGCTCGGCGGGACCAAGCCCGGGAGCACCTCGGGCGGCGGCACGGTCGATCCCGAAAGCGTTGTCGAGGGTCTGCCCGGCACCGCCACCGATGGTTCGCTGCAACCGGCCGAGTGATCGGCCGGGAACAGCCCCCAGCAATCTGAACCGATAACGAGAAAGAGTTCGGACATGTCTATTCGTCTCGGCGGCATCCTTGCAGGCCTCGCCATCACCCTGGTGCTGGTGCTCTGGTCGCTCCTGCCCGGTGCCTACAACTACGCCTTCGGCCCGGCGCCGGAGAAGCAGCCGTCCTATGCCTTCTACGAGCACGGCCATGGCCCGGAAGGCGGCTTCTCGTTCGACGGCCCCTTCGGCAAGTGGGACTACGCCCAGCTGCAGCGCGGCTATCAGGTCTACAAGGAGGTCTGCTCGGCCTGCCACAGCCTGAAGTTCGTCGCCTTCCGCAACCTGCAGGAGCTCGGCTACACCGAGGCCGAGGTTGACGCCGAGGCCGCGGCATGGACTGTGCCGGGCATCGACCCCGCGACCGGCGAGACGACCACCCGACCGGGCGAGCCGACCGACTACTTCCCGATGCCCTTCCCCAACGCGATCGCGGCGGCGGCGGCGAACAACAACGCCATTCCGCCCGATCTCTCGCTGATGACCAAGGCACGGCACGACGGTTCGAACTACGTCTATGACCTGCTGACCGGCTATGGCGAACCCGATCCGGAGAAGGCCGCCAAGGTCGGCTTCGAGACGCCCGACGGTCTCTACTTCAACAAGCACTTCCCGAACGTGAACATCGCGATGGCCCCGCCGCTCGCGGTGGACGGGCAGGTCACCTATGCCGACGGCACCAACGCGACCATCCCGCAGATGGCGACCGACGTGGCCGCCTTCCTGACCTGGACGGCCGAGCCTTCGCTGATCCAGCGCAAGCAGACCGGCTGGTTCGTGCTCGGGTTCCTGCTGTTCGCGACCGTGCTGGCCTTCCTCAGCTACAAGCAGATCTGGGCCGGGGTGAAGCCGAAGAAGGGCTGATCCGCCTCACCCAGGGCGAAATGTTCAGGCGCCCCGTCATCCCTTGCGGATGGCGGGGCGCTTGTGCATTTAGGCCTGCGAAAGGGGCCCGCCGATCATGACTGCACCACATCTCTCTCCTGCAGAGCTCAAGGCGCTTGTCCGCACGGTGCCCGATTTCCCCCATGCCGGGATCCAGTTCCGGGACATCACCACGCTGATCGGCCACCATCAGGGCATGGCGGCGAGCGTCCACCACCTCGCGCAGCTGGCGGCCGCGGCGGGGGCGCACAAGATCGCCGGCATGGAAGCGCGCGGCTTCATCTTCGGCGCGGCGGTGGCGGTTCAGCTCGGGGTGGGCTTCGTGCCCGTGCGCAAGCCAGGCAAGCTGCCGATCGAAACCATCGGCATCGAATATGCGCTCGAATACGGCACCGACCGGCTGGAGATGGACCCGGGTGCGGTCGAGCCGGGGGAAAAGGTGGTGATCGTCGACGATCTCATCGCCACCGGCGGCACCGCGCTCGCCTCGGCCGAACTGCTACGCAAGGCGGGGGCGGTTATCGAACAGGCGCTGTTCGTGATCGACCTGCCCGACCTCGGCGGGGCCGAGCGGTTGCGGCAGGCAGGGATCGCGGTCGCGGCGCTGATGGAATTCGAGGGCGACTGAGCCGCCCGGCTCGCGCCGGGAACCCCGCAGGGCCGGTTTGGGTTGTGCTCTTGAACGGCTGTCGTCTATGCCTGCTGCGGGTCGCCTGCCGCGTCCCGCCTCTCGCGCAACTGTCACACGCAAAGGACCACCGGGACCGCCAATGGCTATCGCCTTGACGCTTCTTGCGCTGGTCGCGCTTCCCTTCGTTGCGGCGCTCGCCATCGCGCTGACCCACGGCGCACCGCGCGTTGTCCATTCGGGGATCGCGGGTGTGGCGAGCGCCGCCGGCCTTGCACTCCTCGCCAGCCTCGCCGCGCCGGTGCTGGGGGGCGAGGTGCCCGCCGCCTCGTGGGCCTGGGTCCCCGCGCTTGGCATGGACCTTACCCTGATGGTCGATCCGCTGGGCTGGATGTTCGCCCTGCTGATCGTCGGGATCGGCCTCCTCGTGGTGATCTTCGCCCATTTCTACCTCTACAAGGACGAGGACACCGGGCGCTTCTTCGCCAGCCTGATGCTGTTCCAGGGCGCGATGCTGGGGATCGTCATCGCCGGCAATGTCCTGCTGCTGCTCGTCTTCTGGGAGATGACGAGCCTGGCCTCGTTCCTCCTGATCGGCTTCTGGCAGCACAAGCCCGAAGCCCGGCAAGGCGCGCGCATGGCGCTGGCGGTGACGGGGGGCGGGGGTCTCGCGCTGATCGGGGGGATGGTGCTGCTGGGGATCGCCGCCGGCTCCTTCGATCTCGCCACGATCCTCTCCCGCGGCGCCGAGGTGAAGGCCTCGCCGCTCTATCCCGCGATCCTCGGCCTGATCCTCGTCGGCTGCTTCACCAAGTCCGCGCAGTTCCCGTTCCACTTCTGGCTGCCGCACGCGATGGCCGCGCCGACGCCGGTGAGCGCCTACCTGCACTCGGCGACGATGGTGAAGGCGGGCGTCTTCCTGCTCGCGCGCCTGTGGCCGGTGCTGGCGGCGACCGAGGCCTACACGACGATCGTCACCACCACCGGCCTTGCGACCATGCTGCTCGGCGCGGGGGTGGCGCTGTTCCGGCACGATCTGAAAAGCATCCTCGCCTATTCGACCATCTCGCAGCTGGGGATGCTGGTGATGCTGCTGGGCTTCAGCCTCGAGGCCGCCGCGATGGCTGCGGTGCTGCACATCCTCAACCATGCCGCCTTCAAGGCCGCGCTGTTCATGAGCGCCGGCATCGTCGAGCACGAGACCGGCACGCGCGACATCCGCCGCCTCGGCGGGCTCGCCAAGGCGATGCCGATCACCGCCCTCGTCGCGACGCTCGCCGCCGCCTCGATGGCGGGGCTGCCGCCGCTCGGAGGGTTCATCTCCAAGGAGCTGATGCTCTACCAGACGCCCAAGCTGGCGCTGTTCGGCCTCCCCTGGTTGCTGCCGGTGCTGGCGACCCTCGGGGCGACGTTCTCGGTCGGTTACTCGCTGCGTTTCGCCGCCCACCTGTTCTTCGGTGCCCCGCGCGAGGCGGAGCCCTTCGCCCGGGCGCATGATCCTTCCGCCGGGATGTGGGGCGGCCCCGCGCTGCTGACGGTGCTTGCGGTGCTGCTCGGCCTCGTGCCCATGACCCTCGCCGCCCCGCTGGTGGGCGCTGCCACCGGAGCCGTGACGGGGAGCACCGCTCCGCTCGTCGAGCTGGCGCTGTGGCACGGGCTCAACCTCGCGCTGATGCTGAGTCTGCTGGCGGTGGCGGGCGGGGCAGCGCTGCTGTGGCTCCACAAGCCGCTGCTGGCGGCGTGGGAGGCCACCCCGCTCCCCGACGCCAAGCGCATGTTCGAGGCGTTGATGGGTTTCGCCGACACCTGGGTGCGCAAGGCGATCGTCGCCACCCATACGCCGCGGCTCCAGACGATGCTGCTGGCGAGTTTCACCGTGATCGTCCTCCTGATCATCGACGGCGCTGTCACCGCTGGCGGCGTGCTGACGGGCACGCGCGCGCTGCTGCCCGCCACCCCGCCCGCGATCATCGCCTGGGCGCTGCTGATTGCGGCGACGGCGGCGGTGGTGAACGATTCGCGCAACCGGCTGCGCGTGCTGATCTATCTCAGCGTCATCGGCCTGATCGTCAGTCTCGCCTTCGTGCAGTTCTCCGCCCCCGACCTCGCGCTGACGCAGATCTCGGTCGAGGTGGTGACGATCCTGCTCCTGCTGCTCGCCCTCAACCTCCTGCCAAAGGCCCCGCCGCTGCTGTCCTCCGCGCCGCGCAAGTGGCGCGACGGGGCGCTGGCGGTGACGGGGGGCGTGCTGGTGGGCGGCATCGCCTGGGCCATGCTGACCCGCGACCCGGGGCCGAGCATTGCCGCCTATCACCTCGCCAACGCCAAGCCCGGCGGCGGGGGGACAAACGTGGTCAACGTGATCCTCGTCGATTTCCGCGCCTTCGACACGCTGGGCGAGATCATCGTGCTCGGCATCGCCGGGCTGGGCATCTTCGCCCTGCTCGATACAGCCGCGACCGGCGCGGCCGGCGCGCGGCTGCGGGCGTGGCGCGAGGACATGCCGCACTCGCCCGAGCGGCACCCGATGATGCTCGTCGCCGCCAGCCGGATCATCCTGCCGCTGACGCTGACCGTGGGCATCTACCTGTTCCTGCGCGGCCACAACCAGCCGGGCGGCGGCTTTATCGCCGCGCTGGTGGTGGCGATCGCCTTCCTCGTCCAGTATCTCGCCGCCGGCTTCGACTGGTCCGACAAGCGCCTGCCTTTCGGCGAGCACCAACTGATCGGCTGGGGCGTTCTGGCGGCAATGGCGACGGGGCTGGGCGCGATGGCGCTCGGGGTGCCGTTCCTCACCAGCTGGTTCGACTATTTCAGCCTGCCGCTGATCGGCAAGTTCGAGCTGGCGAGCGCGATGCTGTTCGACACCGGCGTGTTCCTCACGGTGCTCGGCGCCGTGATGCTGGCGCTGGCGCAGCTGAGCCATGTCGGCCAGCGCGCCGCCCGCGCCGCCCAGGCGGAGGAGGGCGCGCAATGAGCCACGAATTCCTCGTGGCGAGCGCGATCGGCGTGCTGGTGGCAGGCGGCATCTTCCTCGCCCTGCGCGCGCGCACCTTCCAGGTGGTGCTGGGGCTGACCCTGTTCTCCTATGCGGTGAACCTGTTCCTCTTCGCCAGCGGCCGGCTGGTGCTGGGCCGTCCGCCGATCTGGGACCAGGCGGTGACCGAATACACCGACCCCCTGCCGCAGGCGCTGGTGTTGACCGCGATCGTCATCACCTTCGGCATGACCGCCTTCGTGGTGATCCTTGCCCTGAGGGGCTTCCTGGAGACCGGCAGCGACCATGTCGACGGCGATTCGGTGCCCTGCGACACGCAGGACGGCCTTGCCGCCGACAGCGAGGAGACGCGGCTGTGAGCCTTGCCGTCCACCTCCCGATCCTGCCGATCGCGATCCCGGCGCTCGCCGCGCCTGTCGCGCTGCTGGCGATGCGGCGGCGGCGGGCGCTGGCGGTGGGCCTCGGCTTCGGCTCGTGCCTCGCGATGCTCGTCACCGCGTTGGCCCTGATGGCGCGTGTCTCGGACGGCACGATCCTCGCCTATGCGCTGGGTGACTGGCCCGCGCCCTTCGGCATCGTGCTGGTGGCCGACCGGCTGGCGGCGATGATGCTGGTCCTGACCGCAAGCCTCGCGCTCATCGCGCTGCTGCACGCCGTGGTCACCCGGGCCGACCGCAAGGGGTGGCATTTCCACCCGCTGTTCCAGTTCCAGCTGATGGGCCTGAACGGCGCCTTCCTGACCGGCGACCTGTTCAACCTCTTCGTCTTCTTCGAGGTGCTGCTGATCGCCTCCTACGGGCTGATGCTGCACGGGCAGGGGCCCGCGCGGCTCAAGGCGGGGGTGCAGTATGTGGTGGTGAACCTCGTCGGCTCGTCGGTGTTCCTGATCGCGCTGGGGATGCTCTATGCGCTCACCGGCACGCTCAACATGGCCGACATGGGGCTGCGGGTCGCCGCGGTTCCGGCGGCGGACCAGGGTATGCTGCGGATCGCCGGGCTGCTGCTGGTGAGCGTTTTCGCGCTGAAGGCGGCGGTGGCGCCGCTCCATCTGTGGCTGCCGCGCACCTATGCGGTCTCGACCCCTGCGGTGGCGGCGCTGTTCGCGATCATGACCAAGGTCGGCGTCTATGCGATCATCCGCGTGGTCCCGCAGGTGTTCGGCGAGGGCGCGGGGGCGGCGGCCTGGGTGCCCGCGCCGTGGATGTTCCCGGCGGCGCTGGTGAGCGCAGGGATCGGTTTTGCCGGCGTGTTCGTGGCGCGCAGCCTTTCCGAGCAGGCCGCCTATGCCGTCATCGGCTCGACCGGCACGCTGCTGATCGCGGTTGCCGCGTGGACGCCCGAAAGCCTCGGCGCCGCGCTCTATTACCTCGCGCATTCGACGCTGGCGGGCGCGGCGCTGTTCCTGGTGGCGGATGCGGCGGCGCGGCGGCGCGGGGCCTTCGGCGATGCCGCAAGCCCCGGCCCCGCCTTCGCCGGGCGCGGGATCGCGGCGATGCTGTTCATGGCCGCCGCCATCGCCGCGACCGGCCTGCCGCCGCTTTCGGGCTTCATCGGCAAGCTGCTGATCCTCCAGTCCGTCGCCGCGCTTCCCGACTGGGGCTGGGCCTGGGGCGTGATCCTCGGCACGACCTTCATCGGCGTGATCGGCTTCGCCCGCGCTGGCAGCGCCGTGTTCTGGAAGACGGGCGAGGGTGAAGCGCCCGCCGCCCGCACGTACCGCACCGACTTCGCCGCGCCCGCTCTCGCGCTGGTGCTGCTCGCGGCGCTCTCTGCGGGTGCGGGCTGGGCGAGCGCCTATGCCGGGGCAGCGGCGGCGCAGGTGCTCGATCCGGCGCGCAGCGCGGCGGTGGTGCTGGCGGAGGCGACGCCATGAATCGCCTGCTCCCCCATCCCGGCCTGTCCGCCCTGCTGGTTGTCATGTGGGTGGTGATGGTCAACGACCTGACCTACGGCACGCTGTTCCTGGGCCTCGTGTTCGGGGTGCTGGTGCCGATCTTCACCGCGCCGTGGTGGCCGGGCCGCCCGCAGGTGCGCTTCGTACCGGCCATCGCCTATTGCGGCGTGGTGCTGTGGGACATCCTCGTCGCGAACTTCCAGGTCGCAGCGATCATCCTGTTCAAGCCCTCGCACGCCCTGCGCCCGGCGTGGCTTGCGGTCCCGCTCGAGCTTGCCAGCCCCGAGGCGATCACCGTCTTCGCAGGCACGATCAGCCTGACCCCCGGCACGGTCTCGGCCGATGTTTCGGCCTGCGGCAGGTTCCTGCTGGTCCACGCCCTCCACGCGCCCGATCCGCAGGCCGAGATCGTCAAGGTCAAGGCGCGCTACGAGGCGCGGCTCAAGGAGATCTTCCATGCTTGAGGGGGCGCTCGCCTTCGGCTTCGCGGCATTGGGCCTCGCGCTGGCGCTCAACCTGTGGCGCCTGTTCAAGGGCCCCGGCGTCGCCGACCGCATCCTCACGCTCGACACGATGGTGATCAACGTCATCGGCCTGATCGTGCTGGCGGGCATCGCGGGCGGGAGCGGCACATCCTTCGAAGCGGCGCTGCTGCTGGCGATGGTCGGCTTTGTCGGCACGGTCGCCTATGCCAAGTTCCTGTTGCGGGGGGACATCATCGAATGAGCGGCGCCGTCTCCTTCGCCGAGATCCTCGCCAGCGCGCTCATCGTGCTGGGCGGCGGCTTTGCCCTGGTCGGGAGCTGGGGTCTGGTGCGCCTGCCCTCGCTGATGGAGCGGCTGCACGGGCCGACCAAGGCGACGACCCTGGGGCTGGGGGCGATGCTGGTCGCCTCGGTCGCGTGGTTCCAGCTCGCGCTCGGCACCTGGACGACGCACGAGCTGCTGATCTCGGTCTTCCTGTTCGTCACCGCGCCGATCAGCGCGAACATGATCGCCAAGGTGCACCTCCACCGGCTGCGGCAGGGCGAGGCGGGCGCGGAGCCCGGCCCCGCCGGCGCGCCCGCGCCGCCGCCGGGCCGCGCCGACTGGGCCACGCACGAGGCTCCGCATCTCGGCACGCCGGGCGATTTCGAGGGCGACTAGGCGGGCACCAGCACGATCCGCGCAAGGCTGATCAGCGCGAACAGCGCGCCGGTCCACGTCAGCGTGTGCATCGTCGCAAGGCTCGCAATGCGGGCGACCGGGGCGTGGACGTAATCGTCGATCAGCTCGTTCAGGCCGTATTTGACGTGCCAGAAGGTCAGGCCGATCAGCAGCACCATCAGCAGCGCGTTGAGTGGATGGCGCAGCCAGCCCGTGACCGCGCGGTGCGACAGGTCCGGCAGGAGCAGGACAATGGCGGTGAGCAGCCAGGCATAGAGCACGATCAGCGCAAGCGAATTGAGCCGCACCGCGATGAAGTCCTCCGCGCCGCCCTTGCCGGGGTCGAGCCGGTGCGTCTCGTGCCGCGTGTCCTGCTTTGCCATGTGTCTCGTCCCGCTCGCCGTGCCGGGCGCTTCCCTAGGCCGGGCGCAGGACCGGCGCGCTCACATAGGTGAAGCGGGGGCGAAGCGGAGCCGACCGCCGAAGCGCGCAGCGCCAGCCGGTCGCGGAGGTTACAGGATTATCGGGAAGGGAGGGCTGGAGCGGGTAGCGGGAATCGAACCCGCATAGCCAGCTTGGAAGGCTGGAGCTTTACCACTAAGCTATACCCGCTCGGGCTCAGGACGCGCCCATGCCACCTGGGGAGGGCGCGCGTCAACACTTCTGGTCAGGCGCGGGCCACCGCGAGGTTGTCGATCAGCCGCGTGCCGCCGATCCGGGCCGCCACCAGCAGCCGCGCCGGATCGCTGCCGAGCGCATCGAGCGGTTCGAGCGAGCGGCTGTCGGCGAGGACGGCGTAATCGACGCTGGCAAAGCCCGCCGCGATCAGCTCCGCCTCCATACGCGCAAGCGCCCCGGCCGCATCTGCGCCGCCACCGATTGCGCTCGCAGCCTCGCGCATCGCGCGCGGGAGGGCGGCGGCGGCGGCGCGCTGGTCGGGCGAGAGGTAGCGGTTGCGGCTCGACATCGCGAGCCCGTCAGCCTCGCGCACTGTCGGCACGCCGATGATGCTGTCGACATGGGGCCGCGTCAGATCGAGGTCGCGTGCCATCGCCCGGATCACGGCGAGCTGCTGGAAATCCTTCTCGCCGAAGAAGGCAATGTCGGGCTGGACCTGGTTGAAGAGCTTGCACACCACGGTCGCCACCCCGTCGAAATGCCCGGGGCGCGCTGCGCCGCAAAGGCCCTCGCTGACCCCGGCGACGCTGACATTGGTGACGAAGCCCGCAGGATACATCGCCGCCACGTCCGGCGCCCACAGCAGGGCGACGCCCTCGGTCTCCAGCATCGCGGCATCGGCGGCAAGCTGGCGGGGGTAGGCATCGAGGTCCTCGTTCGCGCCGAACTGCTTGGGATTGACGAAGATCGAGGCGACGACGTGGTCGGCCTCGGCCTTGGCGCGGCGCACCAGCGTGAGGTGGCCCTCGTGCAGCGCGCCCATCGTCGGGACCAGCGCGATCGTCGCATCGCCGACACGCAAATGTGCCAAAGCGGTTCTCAACATTTGCAACGTCTTGACCGTTTGCACCGTCAGGCCTCCAAGGATAATGCCGAAGCACGCCCTAGCGGCGCCAGCTGTCCCATTTCAAGCCGCTCCGCCGAGAGACCCGCGCGAGAAAACCGCCATGCCGCCCGCCCAGCCCCCGCAGCCTCAGCCGGCAACGCGCTCCCTCAGGAAGGGGCAGGCGCACCGCATCGTCTTCGCCAACGAGAAGGGCGGCACCGGCAAGTCGACCACGGCGGTCCATGTCGCGGTGGCGCTGTCCTATCTCGGCGCGCGGGTGGCCTCGATCGATCTCGATCCGCGCCAGCGCACCATGCACCGCTATATCGAGAACCGTCTGGCGACGCTCGAGAAGCGCGGCCTGACGCTGCCGACCCCGGCCTGCGAGGTGTTCCGCGGCAACGGCACGGGCGACCTGATGGCGATGATCCGCCGGCTCGAGGCCTCGTGCGATTTCCTGATCATCGACAATCCCGGGCGAGACGATCCCTATGCCCGCATCGCGGTCGAGCACGCCGACACGCTGGTCACGCCGATGAACGACAGCTTCGTCGATTTCGACCTGATCGGCCAGGTCGATGCCGAGACCTTCAAGGTCAAGAAGCTGTCCTTCTTCGCCGAGCTGATCTGGGAGGCGCGGATGAAGCGCAGCCGGATGACGATCGAACAGCAGCGCCCCGAGATGGACTGGATCGTGGTGCGCAACCGCACCGGCCATGTCGAGGCCAGGAACCAGGCGCGCCTGCACAAGGCCCTGAACGAGATGGCCAAGCGCGTCGGCTTCCGGGTCACGCAGGGCCTTTCCGAACGCGTGATCTACCGCGAGCTCTTCCCCTCGGGCCTGACGCTGCTCGACAAGGGGCACCTGGGCGAGCTCGGCACCAGCCACCTCATCGCCCGGCAGGAGCTGCGCGCACTGGTCAAGGCGCTGGCCCTGCCGCAGTTCAGCCGCGAACAGGGCGAGCTGGAACTGGCCTGAACCGATGCTGCGCGCGCTTGTCCTGATCGCCGCCGTGTGCATCTTCTGCCGCTGGGCCTTCGGCAAGTGGCCGTGGGATTTCCTGCGGCCCGCGCCGACCCGGAGCCAGGCGATATTCCGGGCACGCAAGCTGCTGGGTGTCGCGGCCGGGGCGGAACGCGATGAAATCATCGCAGCCCACCGCCGCCTCACCGCGCTGGTGCATCCGGACAAGGGCGGGACGACCGCGGCGATGCAGGAAGCCAATGCCGCCCGCGATCTGCTGCTCGACGAGCTGCCTCATCCGCGCGACGGGCGGCCGCCCGACGATACCTGACCGAGCATCGCACGGTTGACACAATCGCGAGGCAGGGGTTTGGCAGGAAAGTGGACTGTGCGGGGGAATGTCCGGGCCGGCCGCTCCGTTGAAAGGACGGGCGCCCGATCCCTGCCGATACACCAATAGCCCGATCATCGCCCCGAAGCGGGCAAGGAGAACCCTCGATCATGCAACACAATTTCCACCCCACCGTGCTGCGCGAATACGACATTCGCGGGATCATCGGCGAAACCCTCGGCGCGGATGACGCGCGGGCGATCGGCCGGGCCTTCGGCACGCTGCTGCGCGAGGCGGGGGGCAGGACCGTGGCGGTCGGCTATGACGGGCGGGTCAGCTCGCCGATGCTCGAGCATGCGCTGATCGAGGGACTGACCGCGAGCGGGTGCGACGTGGTGCGGATCGGCATGGGGGCAACCCCGATGCTCTATTACGCCGAAGCCTCAGCCGAAGAGGTGGATGGCGGCATTCAGATAACTGGCAGCCACAATCCCCCCAATTACAATGGCTTCAAGATGGTATTTCTGGGGCGCCCGTTCTTCGGCGCCGATATCCAGAAGCTCGGGAAGCTGGCTGCGGACGGGGCCTTCGCCAGCGGCACCGGCGAGGTGACCGCGCGCGACATCCTTGGCGAGTATGTCGAGCGCCTGCTCCAGGGTCTGGCCGGGACCGACGCCGGCAAGCTCGAAACCCTGCGCGTCGGCTGGGATGCCGGCAACGGTGCCGCGGGCCCCGCTCTCGAGGCGCTGGCTGCCCGACTGCCGGGCGAACATCATCTGCTCTTTACCGAAGTCGACGGACATTTTCCCAACCACCATCCTGATCCGACAGTAGAGGCCAACCTGACCGATCTTCGCGCGCTCGTCGCCGAGAAGAACCTCGATTTCGGAGTGGCTTTCGACGGGGACGGCGACCGCATCGGCGCGATCGACGGCGAGGGGCGGGTGATCTGGGGCGACCAGCTCCTGATGATCTATGCCGAGGACGTGCTGAAAACCCGCCCCGGCGCGACGGTTATCGCCGACGTGAAGGCCAGCCGCGCGTTGTTCGACCGCGTCGCCGAACTCGGCGGGCAGCCGCTGATGTGGAAGACCGGCCACTCGCTGATCAAATCCAAAATGAAGGAAACTGGCGCGCCGCTCGCCGGCGAGATGAGCGGGCACGTGTTCTTCGCCGACGAGTATTACGGCTTCGACGACGCGCTCTATGCCGGGGTCCGGCTGCTCGCCGCCGCGGCGCGGCTCGGCAAGTCGGTGACCGAGCTGCGGGGGAGCATCCCGGCGATGCTCAACACCCCCGAAATGCGCTTCCAGGTCGACGAGAGCCGCAAGTTCGCGGCGATGGAGGAGATCGCCGGGCGTCTTACCGCCAATTCCGGCCCCGAGGTCGAGAGCGTGAACACCACCGACGGCGTGCGCGTCAACACCGCCGACGGCTGGTGGCTGCTGCGCGCCTCGAACACGCAGGACGTGCTGGTCGCCCGCGCCGAGAGCGACAGCGAGGCGGGGCTCGAACGCCTGCTCGCGCAGATCGACGCGCAGCTTGCCCTCTCGGGGCTGGAGCGCGGCGAGAGCGTCGGCCACTAGCGCCGGGAACCGCTGCGATTCCAATTGCCTGACTGCGGGCCTGCGCTATGACGGCTGGAATGCTCGTGGGGATCGATCTTGGCACCACCAACAGCGCGGTCGCGCTGTGGCGGGACGGTGCACCCGAGCTCGTGCCCAATGCGCTGGGCAGGATGCTCACCCCCTCGGCGGTCAGCCTGTCGCGCGACGGGCAGAGCTGGGTCGGGGAAGCCGCGCTCGACCGGATGGCGACCCATCCGGCCGACACGGTGACCAGCTTCAAGCGGATGATGGGCACCGCCTCCACAGTCACGCTGGCGGGCACCACGCTGACGCCGGAGGACCTTTCGGCGATGGTGCTGCGCAGCCTTGCCGACGATGTCGAGGCGGCGACGGGCGAGCGGCCCACCGCGGCGGTCATCACCGTGCCGGCCTATTTCAACGAGCGCCAGCGTCGCGCCACCCGGCGGGCGGGCGAGATCGCGGGGCTCGAGGTCAGGCGCCTGATCAACGAGCCGACCGCTGCGGCGCTCGCCTTCGGCCTCGCGGACCGGGGCGACCGCGAACCCTTCCTCGTCTTCGATCTCGGCGGGGGCACCTTCGACGTCTCGATCGTCGAGATGTTCGAAGGGATCGTCGAGGTGCGCGCCTCGGCGGGGGACAACCGCCTCGGGGGTGACGATTTCGACGCGGTGCTCGTCCGGCTGGCGGAGCCGCTGCTGGACGCGGGCGTGCTAGAGGGCCTGCCCGCCGACCGCCGCCACGCCCTGCTGACCCTCGCCGCCGAACGCACCCGCCGCGCGCTCACCACCGCCGAGGAGGCCGAGTTCACCGTGGTGGTCGATGGCGAGGCGCTTTCCACCCGTGTCACCGCCGAAGCCTTCGAGGAGGCCGCCGCCGGGCTTGTGAAGCGCCTGCGCGATCCGGTGATCCGGGCGCTGCGCGACAGCCATATCGACGTGAAGGCCCTGTCCGACATCGTGCTGGTCGGCGGGGCGACGCGGATGCCGGTCGTCAGGAAGGCGCTCACCCGGATGTTCGGACGCTTTCCCAACGCGACCGTCCACCCGGATCACGCGGTGGCGCTCGGCGCGGCGATCCAGGCGGGGCTGCTGTCGGGTGGCGGGGGGCTCGAGGAGATCCGCATCACCGACGTCGCGCCCTTCGCGCTCGGGGTGAACACCTCGACCCGCGACGCGCATGGCCGCTTCCACGACGACATCTTCGCACCGATCATCGAGCGCAACACCCCCGTGCCCGCCAGCCGCATGGAGCGGTTCTTCACCCTCGGCGACAACCAGCGCCAGGTGACTTTCGCGATCTACCAGGGCGAGGCGCGCGACGTGAAGAAGAACGTCAAGCTCGGCGAGCTGACCGTGCCGGTGCCCCCGCGCCCCGCCGGGGAGGTGGGGGTCAACGTGCGCTTCACCTATGACACCAGCGGGCTGCTGGAGGTTGACGTGGCGGTGCCGGAGACTGGCCTCACCCGCAATCTCGTGATCGTCGACGAGGAGGACCGGCGCAGCAAGGGCGACATCGCCGAGAGCCGCAAGCGGCTAGAAAAGCTCAAGGTCCACCCCCGCGAGGAGGCCGGGAACGTCGCCTTGCTGGCACGGGCCGAGCGGGCCTTCGAGGGCTTCACCGGCCATGTGCGCGACGTGATCGGGCAGGCCCTGACCGAATTCCAGGGCGCGCTCGACAGCCAGGAGCCGCGCCGGATCGCCGATGCGCGCGAGGGCCTCGCCCGGCTGCTCGACGAGATCGACGCCCGCTCTCCGCTATGAAGGCCGCCGCCTTCCCGTGGAACCGGCTCGGGATCGCCCCGACCGCCGACACGGGCGCGATCCGCAAGGCCTATGCCGATGCCCTGCGCGCGATCGATCCCGATGCGGACATCGCCGGCTTTGCCGAGCTTCGCCGCGCCCGCGACGAGGCGCTGTGGCTGGCGGCGCATGGCGACGGGGAGGGGGCGGAGGAGGAGGAGGACAGCTATGGCCTCGGCGATTGGGATGACGATGCGGTAGAGGCATGGGACGACAGCCCGGCCGCGCTGCACCCCGATCCGCTCGCACCGGTCGATCCCGGCGTCATGCCCGCACGCAGCGAGGCGCAGCAGCGCGCCGAGGCGGCGTGGAACGCGCTCGTCGGCGTGCTCTACCCCGATGGCGCGGCGAGCGAGGAGGCCGTCACCCATGCCGAGCTGGCCGAGGGCCTTGCCGCGCTCGATACCCTGATCGCGCGCGCTGAGGAGGCAGACCTTGCCGAGCACGACGCGCTCGACAGCGGGCTGGCCGAGCTGTTCGCCAGCACCTGGCCGCGCTCGGCGCCCTTCGTCGAACCGGCCAATGCTGCGTTCCACTGGCTGGACGAATCCGGCCATCTCGAGGAACGCTGGGCACTGCGCTTCCTCAACCAGCGCCTCAAGGGGATGCGCTTCCACGAAAAGGTGCGGCAGGCCGACCATCCGCTCCACCGGGCATGGGTGGAGCTGTCGCGCCCGGGCCGGGCCAGCTGGCGCGACCGGCTGCGGGTGAAGCGGCTCGACGTGCACAAGCTGCTGACCAGCATCCGCGAACGCTATCCCGAACTCGAGGCGCATCTCGATCCCGAGCGGGTCGCCTCGTGGGACGGCGGCAGCGCCAGTCTCGGCGAGGGCCGGACCAGCGCGGGGCGCGGCTTTGTCGGCGCGCTGGCGGCGGTGCTGCTGGTCTTCGCGCTGGCGCGGGTGGCGGTAAGCCTGATGGCGATCATTGTCCCCGGCGGGGACGCGCTGGCAGAGGCCGATCCCGCGCAGATCGATGCCGGGGTCGTGGCAATCTTCGGGCCGGGTAAGGGGATGGCGGCGGTGCGCGCCGCCGATCCGGCCTTCGCCGAGGAGCTAGGACTCGTGCTCGGCCAATCCCCGAGTGAGGCGCTGAATATGGTGCGCCTGAAGGCGCTCGGATCGGCCGAGGTCGCCGATGCCGATGCCTTGGCGGTGCGGATCGACCTCAAGGCCATCTGGTTTGCCGCCGCGCAGCGCCAGTCGGACGAGGCCTGCCGCAAGGTCGCAAGGGGCGATCTTCTGGGTCTGCGGCTCGAACTCCTCTACTCCGAGCGCGCCCGCGAACAGGCGCTGCTGCGCCAGCTGCTCGAGGCCCGCGTGCTCGGCGTGACGCCCAGGGGCGGCGAGACACGCTATGCCGTGCCCGGCTGGCTCGCCGCCGAGACGCTGCGGCTGAGCGGCCTCTCGCAGGAGGCGCTCGTCGCGGCGCTGGCCGATCCCGACAGCCCCGACAGGTGCAAGGCGGAAAGCGCGCTGGTGGAGGCGGTGCGCGCTGCGCCCGGGCGGGTGCCGGTGGAGGTTCTCAAGGGCCTGTGAACCGCTCCCGTGCCGCCGGGCTGGCGGCGGCACGCGGCTTGCGGCACAAGGGGCGCACATTTCTTCACAAGGGGAGCAAGGATATGATTCGTCGCCTTTTCATCGGCATGGCAGGGGCCGCCGCGCTCGCGCTGGCCCCGCAGCCGCTCGCCGCCCAGGCCGACCCTTCGGCGCAGGAGATGGATCAGGCGATGGCCGCGCTCGGCGCGATGTTCCCGGCCGAGCCGCTCACCCCCGAACAGGAGGCCCGCCTGCCGCAGACGCAGCGCATCATCAACCGCGTGATCCCCGAAGGCACGCTCGGCGAGATGATGGGCGGGATGTTCGGCAAGCTGCTCGGCCCGATCCTCGGCGCGGCCGGCGCGCCTGCGATCGACGCCGTGGTGGAGGGCACGGGCCTCGGCGCCGACACGCTCGATCTCACCCCCGAACAGTCCGAGGAACTGGCCCGCCTGTTCGACCCCGCCTATGCCGAGCGCCACGCGCGCGAGGTGGCGCTGATGCCTGCCCTGATGCGCGACATGATGACGGTGATGGAGCCGACCATGCGCAAGGCCATGTCCGAGCTCTACGCGATTCATTTCACCCAGAAGGAACTCGACGACATCGAGGCCTTCTTCCAGACCGACAGCGGCACGGCCTATGCCCGCAAGAGCTTCACCATGTCGAGCGATCCGCGCATCATCAGCGCGACGATGGAGTCGCTGCCGCAGATGATGGGCGCCTTCGCCGGCATGGAGCAGAAGATGGCCGAAGCGGTCGCCGATCTCCCCGCCAAGCGCGGTTTCGACGCGCTCTCCAAGGCCGAGCAGGAGCGGGTCGCCGCGATCACCGGCCGCAGCGTCGTCGAGATCAGGGAAGGCCTCGTCGCGCGCGACGCCGAATAGGGCGGGCAAGGCTTGTGAGGCGGGGGCGGAGCGGCCACATTGCCGCCGTGACCGCTCCCGACCCTGCCGACATTCCCCTGCCGCCTGCCATCGCCGCGTGGTTCGCGGGGCGCGGCTGGCGGGTGCGGCGGCACCAGCGGGAGATGCTGGCCAAGGCGCGCGCGGGCCGCCACGCGCTGCTGGTGGCCGATACCGGCGCGGGCAAGACGCTCGCCGGGTTCCTGCCGACCTTGTGCGACTTCGGGGGCGCCGCGCCGCCGGGGGATGGGCTGCACACGCTCTACGTCTCGCCGCTGAAGGCGCTGGCGCAGGACGTGAAGCGGAACCTTCTGACCCCGATCGAGGAGATCGGCCTGCCGATCCGGGTGGAGACCCGCAGCGGCGACACGCCCTCGGACCGCAAGAAGCGCCAGCGCGAACGCCCCCCGCATATCCTGCTGACCACGCCCGAGAGCCTCTCGCTGCTGCTCTCCTATCCCGAAAGCGCCGATCTGTTTGGCGGGCTGAAGCGGGTGGTGATCGACGAGGTCCACGCCTTCGCCACCGACAAGCGCGGTGACCTGCTGGCGCTCAGCCTTGCGCGGCTCCACGCCATCGCCCCGCAGGCGCAGCGGGTGGCGCTCTCTGCGACCCTCGCCAACCCCCGCGACTTCCAGGAATGGCTCGCGCCGCAGACCGGCGAGGCAGGCGAGATCGCCGCCGCCGACCTCGTCATCGGCGAGGCAGGCGCGGAGCCCGAGGTCGAGATCCTCCTGCCGCAGGAGGAGCGGGTGCCGTGGGGCGGGCACGCGGGGCGCTGGGCGGTGCCGCAGCTGATCGAGGCGATCAAGGCCAACCGCACCACTCTGGTCTTCACCAACACCCGCTTTCTCGCCGAGTTCATCTTCCAGTGCCTGTGGGAGGCGAATGACGACAATCTCCCCATCGGCATCCACCACGGCTCGCTCTCCACCGAGGCAAGGCGCAAGGTCGAGGAGGCGATGGCGCGCGGCGATCTGAGGGCGCTGGTGTGCACCGCGAGCCTCGATCTCGGGATCGACTGGGGGGACATCGACCTCGTCGTGCAGATGGGCGCGCCCAAGGGCTCGTCGCGGCTGCTCCAGCGGATCGGGCGGGCCGGGCACCGCCTCGACGTGCCGAGCCGCGCGGTGCTGGTGCCGGGCAACCGCTTCGAGTTCCTCGAGGCGATGGCCGCGAAGGAGGCGGTCGACGAGGGCCAGCGCGACGGCGAGGCCTTCCGCCCGGGGAGCCTCGACGTGCTCGCCCAGCACGTGATGGCCTGCGCCTGTGCGGGGCCGTTCCACGAGGACGCGCTGCTGGCCGAGGTGAGGAGCGCGCTGGCCTATAGCTGGGTCGACGAGGTGACGTTCCAGCGGGTGCTCGGGTTCGTCTCCAACGGCGGCTATGCGCTGAGGGCCTATGACCGCTTCCAGCGGATCGTGCGGGGCAAGGACGGGGTCTGGCGGCTCGCGCACCCGAACCAGGCGCAGCGGCACCGGATGAACGCCGGGATCATCGTCGATTCCGAGATGCTGACCGTGCGCTTCCGCAACGGCCGCAGCCTCGGCAAGGTGGAGGAGCGGTTCGCCGCCCAGCTCTCGCCCGGAGACACCTTCTTCTTCGCCGGCATGAGCCTGGAAGTCGAGGGCGTGAAGGACATGGACGTTACCGTGCGGGCGGCCAAGAAAAGCGCGACAATTCCGTCGTATGGCGGGTTGCGCCTGCCCCTCACCACGCATCTTTCCACGCGGGTGCAGGCGCTGCTGTCGGACCGCGCCGGATGGGGGCGCTTCCCCGACGATGTGCGCGAGTGGCTGGAAATGCAGGATTACCGCTCGCGGCTTCCGGCGCCCGGCGAACTGCTGGTCGAGAGCTTCCCCCACGGCGGCAAGCACTACACCGCCTATTACACCTTCGAGGGCTGGAACGCGAACCAGAGCCTCGGGATGCTGATCACCCGGCGGATGGAGGACCGGGGTCTGCTGCCCGGCGGGTTCGTGGCGAACGACTATTGCCTCGCGGTGTGGGGGCTGAAGCCCGTCACCGACCCAGCGCCCCTGCTGTCGCCGGACATCCTCACCGGCGAGTTCATCCAGTGGGTCACCGAAAGCCACCTGCTGCGCCGCGCCTTCCGCGAGGTGGCGGTGATCTCGGGCCTCGTCGAGCGTCAGCATCCGGGGCAGAGGAAGACCGGCAAGCAGGTCACCTTCTCGACCGACCTGATCTACGACGTGCTCAGGAAATACGAGCCGGATCATGTGCTTATCGAGGCCGCCTGGGCCGATGCCCGCTCGCGCATGACCGATGTGGGGCGGCTCGCCGATCTGCTCGAGCGCTCCGAGCGCGAGCTGGTCCATGTCACCCTCGACCGCGTCTCGCCACTGGCGGTTCCGGTGATGACGATGATCGGCCGCGAGGCGTTGCCGCAGGGGGCGGTGGACGACGAACTGCTGCTCGAGGCCGAGGGTCTGATCGCCGCCGCGATGCGGCCGGACGAGCCGGTCGAGGGGGATTGAGGTCCACACCGGCACCCCCTGAGGCGCCCTTCAGGCAAAGAAAAAGGGCGCCGCGAAACCTCGCAGCGCCCTCTTACGACCTGTCGTCGGGTGCGCGACGGCACCGCTACGACAGGGCGATCACTTGTCGAACACGCGGTACTTGTCGTTGCCCACGAAGCCGAACTTGGTCACGCCCGAGGCCTTGATGTCCTGCAGCACGCGGGCCGACAGCGCATAGCTGGCGAGCGCCTCGGGCTCGAACTGGAGCTCCGGTTCGACCGCCATTTCGGTGGTCTGGCGGAGGGTGTCCACCAGCTGGCCTTCGCTGATCGGCGTGCCGTTCCAGAGGATCTGGTCGTCCGGGGTGAGGACCACCTTGTTCTTGACCGGATCGATCGGCGGCGGCGTGTCGTTAGGTTGCGGCTGCGGCAGGTCGATGTCGACCGAGTGGGTCGCCACCGGGATGGTGATGATGAACATGATCAGCAGAACGAGCAGAACGTCGATCAGCGGCGTCATGTTCATGTCCATCATCGGCTCGCCGTCGAGCTTGCCTCCAGACATACCCATGTCAGTTACTCCTTAGGTTCGCTTGGACGATCAGCCGTTCGGATCGACGGGGTTCGAGATGAACCCGACGATCGGATAGCCCGCCATCTGGATGTTGTAGATCGCGCCCGCCACGCACTTCCACGGGGCGTTGACGTCGCCGCGGATGTGGACCTGGGGCACCTGCTCGGGATCCTTCATCAGTTCCTCGGCACCGCCGGCACGCTTCACGATCGCGTCGAGCCGGTCGAAGGCGCGCTTCTGCAGCTCCTCCGAGCTCACCGGGGTGAGGTTGTTGAAATAGATCCGGCATTCCCCGTTTCGCGAGGCGCCCGCGAAGCCCGGCTCGCCGGCCGAGCGCCCGGCATCGTCGGTGGTGCTGACGGTGAGCTGCAGGTTCTCCACCTTGTCCTTCGATTCCTCGGATTCGAAGACGGGGATCTCCAGCTTCTCGATCGTCTGGATCGCCACCGGAACCGCGATGAGGAAGATGATCAGGAGAACCAGCATCACGTCCACCAGCGGCGTGGTGTTGATGTCGGACAATGGGGTATCGGCCCCGCCTCCCGTAGAAATCGCCATTGTGAATTCCTAGCCTGTCAAAACTATGACTTGGTGTGCCGGCCCGGCCGTGTTCCCGCGAGGGGTCTGGCCGGGCAGCGGCGGGAACGGGCAGGGCCCGCTCCCGCCATCATGCGGCAATGACGATCAGGCCTTGGTGGCCGGAGCGGCCGCCGGCTTCGCGGCGGGCTTGGCCGCCGGAGCCGCCTGAACCGCCGGCTTCACCGCGCCGTTCGAGTTCATGTAGGCGAGCAGGTCGTTCGAGAAGGTGCTGAGCATCGCCGCGATCTTGCGGTTGCGGCCCTGCAGCCAGTTGAACGCGAGCACTGCGGGCACCGCGACGAGCAGACCGATCGCGGTCATGATCAGCGCTTCACCGACGGGGCCGGCGACCTTGTCGATCGAGGCGTTGCCGGCGATGCCGATGTTGATCAGCGCGCGGTAGATCCCGATCACGGTGCCGAGCAGACCGACGAACGGCGCGGTCGCACCGACGGTCGCGAGGAACGCGAGACCGCCGTTGAGCACGGCGTTGATCGAATCTTCCGAACGCTGGAGCGAACCGTGCATGTAGTCATGCGATTCGAGGGCGTCGGTCATCTTGCCGTGGTCTTCCTGGGCCTTGACGGCGTCGTCTGCGAGCTGGCGCCAGGCGCTGTCCTTCTCCAGCTTGGTCGCGCCTTCCTTGAGGCTCGACGCGCGCCAGAACTGGGTCCGCACCACGTTGTACTGCTTCATGATCTTGTTCTGCTCGAAGAGCTTGGTGAACATGATGTAGAACGAGCCGACCGACATGATGATCATCACGGCGAGGATCGACCAGGCGACCGGGCCGCCTTCGCGCATGGCTTCGACGAAGCCGAACTTGTTTTCGGGCGCTGCTTCCCCAGCGGCGGCGGCGAGAAGGTAAAGGTTCATTGCGAAAGTCCTCTTGAAAGAATTTGTCTAAGGGTTCCGCCAGCCGGGACCCTGCCCGGCTGCCGGCCCGATTGATCAGTTCAGCTTGTAGGTAATGCGGGTGGACCAGCTGGCGCTGATCGGGCTGCCGTCATCGTCGAGCGCGGGGTCGAAACGGCCGTAGCGTTCGAGGTCCTTGCACGCGGCGCTGTCGAGGATGTCCGAACCGCTCGACGAGGTGACCGAACAGCCGGTCGCCCTGCCGTCGGGAGTGACGGTCACGCGGACACCGACGGTCCCTTCGATCTCTTCCTGCGCGGCACGACGCGGGTAGTTTTCCTGGATGCGCGCGGCCCAGCTGCGCTGGTTCTTGGGCTGCACCCCGCGCGCCTTGGATACCCGGGGCGGTTCCGGCGGGCCCGGAGGCGCACTCGGAGCCGTGCTCGGCTGGCGGAACACCGGCGCCGGCGGCGGCGGATCCTGACGGGTTTCCATCTGCGGCGGATTGGGCGCGATGTTGAACGGCGGCGGCGGCGCGACCGGCGGCGGCGGCGACGTCGGCTCCGGCATTTCTTCCGGCGGCGGCGGCTCCTCCTCGGGCGGCGGCGGCTCTTCCGTGACGTCGACTGTCGTCACGCGTTCGACCATCTCCTTAACGGCGTCGACGGCAAGGAACAAGACCATGCCCGTGCCCACGAGGCCGACGATCGACAGAGCGATGATCAGCGACACGAGCTTGGGCCCGGTCAATCCTTGTTGTTGGCTAGCGTAGGACATCCAGCGCTTTCTCTCCAATTACTCGCCGACCGTGAGATCGGCACACTCCCCGCCCCCCGGCCGTGACGGTCGGAGAGCGGATCCCGGTCATTTCGGTCCTCCCACGCCGGGAACGAAAGCGCGGGCGTGCGCAATCTGCCGCATCGCCCGAATTCTCCCCGGCTGGCACGCGTTGGGCTTAGGGAGCCCAGCACGCAACCTGAACTGTTCCCGCGGCAATGTCCCCAGTCCCGCGCAATCAGCCTGTCGGGCTTTAACGGGCATCCCCTAGCCGATCAAACGCTTTTGCGGTTCAGTGCGGATTCACGGTGCACCTTGTGCAATAATGGAGCCGGAAAGCCCGTGGCGGCGGTCTGCGTGAGCGCGCCGCGGTGCGGAAAGGTAAAGGGTAGATTAATGTCGTTTTTCAACACTCTGAATGTTCGCACAGTGCTTCTGGCCGGGTGCCTGATGATACCGGTGACAGGGCTTGCGCAGACCCCGCCCGCGCCTGCCGCCGCGTCCCCCGAGGGGCCCACTTATGCCGATCTGGCGACACTTTCGGAGGCTTCGACGCTGGTCGTGCGGGCCCAGATTCGCCGCCAGACCGCCCTCAAACCCGAGCGCGCGCCCGGCCTCGCGCCGGGATTCGCGCGCCTCTACATCGAGGCCGACACCCTCGCCCTGATCGCCGGACGCAGCGGGGTGGGGAGCACGCTGGCATATCTCGTCGACGTGCCGCTCGATGCCAAGGGCAAGGTGCCCAAGCTCAAGAAGCGGGAATTCCTGCTGTTTGCCAAGCCCGTGGCCGGCCGTCCGGGCGAGGTCCAGCTGGCCGGCCCGAGCGCCCACCTTGCCTACACCCCCGCGCTCGAGGCGCGCCTGCGCCCGATCCTGACCGAGTTCTACGCCGCCGAGGGCCCGCCGCCGCGGATCACCGGGATCAGCGATGCGCTGGCGGTGCCGGGGACGTTGACGGGCGAATCGGAGACGCAGATCTTCCTCGCAACCGACAACCGCTCGCCCGTCTCGATCACCGTGCTGCGCCGTCCGGGCCAGCGGGTGCAGTGGGGCGTCTCGTGGGGCGAGATCATCGATTCGGCCGCGCGCCCGCCCGCGCCGGAGACCCTGCGCTGGTATCGCCTCGCCTGTTCGCTGCCCGCGCAGCTGCCGAGCAACGCCAACCTCGCCCGCGATCCGGCCGAGCGGCGGCTGGCGGCGGGGGACTATGCCTTCGTGCGCGAGGCGCTGGGGTCGTGCGAGCGGCGCATCACGCAGGGGTGATCCGCGGGCTGGCGAGGCGCATCGGCGCTTGACCGCGCGCGCTGCACGGTTAAGCGCGCCCTCGCGTCACCAAGGGAGGGCCGCTTGACCACCACCGCACCGCCTCGCACCGCGCCGCTGCGCATCGGCATTGCCGGGATCGGCACCGTCGGCGGCGGGGTGATCCGCCTGCTCGATACCAACGCGCACCTCATCGCCGCGCGCGCCGGTCGCCCGATCGAGGTGGTCGCCGTCTCCGCGCGCGACCGCGGCAAGGATCGCGGTGTCGACATCGCCCGCTTCGCCTGGGAAGACGACATGACCGCGCTCGCCCGGCGCGAGGATGTCGACGTCGTGGTGGAACTGGTCGGCGGTTCGGACGGCCCGGCGCTCGCCTGCTCGCGCGCGGCGCTGGGGGCGGGCAAGGGCCTCGTCACCGCCAACAAGGCGATGATCGCGCATCACGGGCTGGAGCTGGCGCAGCTGGCCGAGGCGAACTACGTCGCGCTGAAGTTCGAGGCAGCGGTTGCGGGCGGCATCCCCGTCATCAAGGGCCTGCGCGAGGGTACCAGCGCCAATGCGCTGACCAAGGTCTACGGGATCCTCAACGGCACCTGCAACTACATCCTCTCCGAGATGGAGGCGACCGGCGCCGATTTCGCCGCCGTGCTGGCCGAGGCGCAGCGCCTCGGTTTTGCCGAGGCCGATCCGGCCTTCGACATCGAGGGCGTGGACGCGGCGCACAAGCTCGCGATCCTCGCCAGCATCGGCTTCGGCACGCGGGTCGATTTCGCGGGCGTGCGCGTCTCCGGCATCACCCGGGTGCGGGCTGCCGACATCGCCCAGGCCGACGCGCTCGGCTTCGTCATCCGCCTGATCGGCGAGGCGGACGTGGAGGAGACGCCCACTGGCCCGCGTTTGCTCCAGCGCGTGCGCCCCTGCCTCGTCGCCAAGGGCCACCCGCTGAGCGCGGTCGACGGCCCGACCAATGCCGTGGTCGCCGAGGGCAATTTCTCGGGCCGCCTGCTGTTCCAGGGCGCGGGCGCGGGCGACGGGCCGACCGCGAGCGCGGTCGCCGCCGACCTCATCGACATCGCCCGCGACGAGGTGGGTGCGCCCTTCTCGATCCCCGTCGCCCAGCTCGCCGCCCTGCCGCCCGCCGAACCCGGCGACCGCACCGAGCGCACCTATATCCGCTTCATGGTCAAGGACCGCCCCGGCGTGCTCGCCGAACTCACGGCAGCCCTGCGCGATGGCGATGTGTCGATCGAGAGCCTGATCCAGCAGGGCCGCTCGCAGAGCGGGGGCGAGGTGATGGTGGCGATGGTCACGCACGAGGGGCCGGAACGCTGCGTCGCCAAGGCGCTGGCGCTGCTCGAAGGCTCGGAGAGCCTGTCGGGCGAGCCGCTGGTGCTGCCGATCCTGCCGCTCTAGCCGCTCAGTCCCCGCGCGGCGCCTCGGGCAAGCCGAGGTCTGCCTCGACCCGGCGGCGGGTCTCCTCGTCGAGCGGGGCCATGTCGTCCTCGACCGGGGGGAGGCCCTGCGCCACGCGGTCGGCGTCCGATCCGGCAGGCGGGGTCTCGATGCCCTCGACATCGATCATCAGCGCCGGGGGCTTGGGGCAGGGCGGGATGAAGCAGCCCTTGATGGTGATCATCGCCGCCATGCCGCGCGGCAGGCCACTGCCGTCGACATCGGGCGTGGCCGGCCCCGGGGTGCGCGCGGCATAGGCCTTGAGCCACTCCTCGCGGCTGCCGCTGTAGAGCTGGTCGGTCGGCACGGCGAGTTCGCGGCACACGACGATCTCCCCGGCGACGACCCCTGCCTCGCGCTGGTCCTCGCATTCCTTGAGCACGGCCTCGTTGGCCGCTTCGGGGGCGGGCGGGGGGACGAGGATGTCGATCTGCTGCGGCGGCGCGCCGCTGGTCGGCGCGTCGGGACCGAGGTCGATAGGGATGCGTTCGGGCTCGGGCGTCGCCGGGGACGAGGGACGCTGCGGCGCGCGGGTCCGCTGGTCCGGGAGCGGCAGGCGAAGGGTCTGTTCGGGCGGCACCTGCGGCCCGACCGGCACCTGCGGTTCGGTCGCCACCTGGGCGGCCAGCGCGGCGATGAAGGCCAGCATGGGCACGCCCGCCCGCGCCTTCAGCCCTTCTTCTTCGGGCGGGGCGGCACCGTGGTCTTGATCCCCGCAGCCTCGCGCCGGGCCTTCTCCTCCTCCTCGGTCAGCTCGCGCTCCTCGTTGAGCGGGGGCAGGCCGCGGGCGATGCGATCGGCGTCGGAACCCGCGGGGGCCGGCGGCAGGACCTCGAAGTCGACGATGTAGGCCGGCGGCGGCACGCCCCCGAAACCGATGCCCTTGCCGTTGTCGGGGATGCCGAATGCCTCCGGCGCGCGCGGTGCGCCCTTGAGCATGGTCTCCTGCGCGTAGCGTTTCTGCGTCTCGGCGCGGTTGCCGGTGAGACCGGTGCCGTCATTGCCGACCACCCGGCACACCACGATCTCGCCGTTGATCGCGGCGGCTTCCTCGTCATCCCGGCATTCGCGCAGGTCCGCCTGGCTCGGCTCGTTGCGCGGCACGGTGACCATCAGGTTGACGCGCGGGGGCTGCTGCGGGGCGGGCGCGGCGGCCGGCGCTGTCGCACCGCTGTCATCCTGCGCCGCCACAGGCGCGGCGGAAATCATCGTCCATCCGAGCGTCAGCGCCGACAGGGCGTGACGAAAACAGGGCAGGACCGGCGTGGCATTGCTCGACAAACCCGTCTCCATCCGCTTAAGCGCCGGGGGCAATTTCATAGGTGGCTGCGTGCAGCATGCTCACCAGACCAACAGGGGGCTGAATTTCCCATGAACTCCGCGACCGATACCCAGCTTGATGTGGCCGCACAAGCCGCCAGCGACAATGCCATCCAGCGCGTGCTGGTGCTCGAGATGGTGCGCGTCACCGAAGCGGCGGCGATTGCCGCGGCGCAGCTGGTCGGGCGCGGCGACGAGAAGGCGGCGGATGCTGCCGCCGTCGCGGCGATGCGCAAGGCCTTCGACAACCTCTACATCGACGGCACCGTGGTGATCGGCGAGGGCGAGCGCGACGAGGCGCCGATGCTGTTCATCGGCGAGAAGGTCGGCATGGGCAAGGGCCCGAAGATCGACATCGCGCTCGATCCGCTCGAAGGCACCACCATCACCGCCAAGGCCGGCCCCAACGCGCTCGCCGTGCTGGCGGCGGCGGAGGAAGGCTGCCTGCTCAACGCGCCCGACGTCTACATGGACAAGCTCGCGGTCGGGCCGGGCTATCCCGAAGGCATCATCGACCTCGCCAAGTCGCCGACCGAGAACGTCATGGCGGTCGCCAATGCCAAGGGCGTGAAGCCGTCGGACATCAACGTCTGCGTGCTCGACCGCCCGCGCCATGCCGAGCTGATCGCCGAGCTGCGCAGCATCGGCTGCGGGGTGGTGCTGATCGGCGACGGCGACGTGGCCGGCGTGATCGCGGTCACCGACGAGGAGACCACGGTCGACATGTACATGGGCCAGGGCGGCGCGCCCGAGGGCGTTCTTGCCGCGGCGGCGCTGCGCTGCGTCGGCGGGCAGTTCAACGGCCGCCTCGTGTTCCGCAACGATGACGAAAAGGCCCGCGCCCGCAAGTGGGGGATCGAGGACCTCAACCGCATCTACAAGCTCGAGGACCTCGCCAAGGGCGACTGCATCTTCGCCGCGACCGGCGTGACCGACGGCTCGCTACTCGACGGCGTGAAGCGCCGCCGCAAGCCGACCGGCGAGACGATCCTCACCACCGAAAGCGTGGTGATGCGCGCGTCGAGCGGCACGGTGCGCTGGATCCGGGGCGAGCACCGGATCGGGTAAGCGGCGGGGAAGAGCCGCCGCAGCCCTCGGCACGTCTGTCGGGGTGCGTGTAATGCCAGTTTGCACCCTGCATTGGGGCTCTCCTCATGCAGAAGGTGCACGGGTAGTCCATGGACCGTCCCTCACCGCCTTCCTTGGCCGCCGAGCCGCTGCCAATCAGCTATATCCTGCCGATCGCGGCCGCCTTTCCGCAGACGCGGGCACTGACCGGCTATCTGCGGCGACTCAGCCGGCAGGTGGACGAGGTGATCGTCGTCGACGGCTCTCCCGCTGATGTCTTCGAGGCGCACGATGCGGCCTGGAGCGGGCACGTTCGGCACTTGCGGCCTCTATGTCCCACCCCCAACGGCAAGGTCGGTGGGGTTGTCACCGGGATCTTCGCTGCGCGCCACGAGCATGTGGTGATCGCCGACGACGATGTGCGATACCGCCGCGCGGAGCTCTCGCGTCTTGTGGGATTGCTCGCGCAGGCGGATGTCGTGCGACCGCAGAACTGGTTTCATCCGCTCCCCTGGCATGCCCGGTGGGACACGGCGCGAAGCCTCCTGAACCGTGTCTCGGGCGGCGATTGGCCCGGCACACTGGGGTTGCGCCGGTCACGATTCCTCGCTGCCGGTGGCTATGCCGGCGATGTTCTGTTCGAGAACCTTGAACTGGTCCGCACGATCGAGGCGGTAGGCGGCCGGGAGATCGTGGCCTGCGATCTGTTCGTGGTCCGCCGTCCGTCCACCACGGCGCATTTCCGCAACCAGCGGGTGCGGCAGGCCTACGACGAACTTGCCCGGCCGCACCGGCTTGTCGCCCAGTTGGCAATTTTGCCGCTGGCGGTGGCCCTGACCCGAAAGCGAAGGTTCGGCGCACTTGCGTTGCTTGCCGCCGGATCGGTGGTGGCAGCCGAGGCCGGCCGGCGCAGGGGCGAGGCGCGGGCCGTGTTTCCCCCCACCAGCGCGCTGTGGGCGCCTGCATGGATCGCGGAACGGGCGGTCACGGCGTGGCTGGCACTCGGCACACGGCTGCTGCTGGGCGGCGTGCGTTACCGTTCGGGGCGTCTCGCACGCAGCGCAACGTCCCGGGCAGCTCTGGCGGCCCGCCACGCGCGCTGACGGGTTGCGCTTCGTCCGGCCGAGCGGGCGCGCCCCGCCCCGGGCCGCCTCAGGCGGTGCCTGCCGCCATCCCCGGCTTCAGCACCACCTTGGTCCAGCTGTCCTGTGCTTCCTTGAAGCACTTGTAGCCGTCCGCCGCCTCCTCCAGCGGGAGGCGGTGGCTGATGAGGAAGGTGGTGTCGATCTCGCCTCCCTCGATCTTGGCCAGCAGGTCCGCCATGTAGCGCTGCACATGGGTCTGGCCGGTGCGCAGTTGCAGGCCCTTCTCCATTACCGCGCCCAGCGGGAACTTGTCGGTCATCCCGCCATAGACGCCGGGCACCGACACCCGCCCGCCGAAGCGCACGGCGAGGATCGCCTGCTTCAAGGCGCTGGCCCGGTCGGCGCCGATGCCGACCTTCTGCTTGGCGATGTCGATCACGTTGTCGACCGCGAAGCCGTGGGATTCCATGCCGACCGCATCGATCACCGCATCGACCCCGATCCCGCCGCTCATCTCCATCAGCGCCTCGCGCACGTCGGTGAGGCGGAAGTTGATGGTCTCCGCGCCGAGCTGCTTGGCCAGCTCCAGCCGGTGGGGGTAGTGGTCGATCGCGATCACCCGCGCCGCGCCCATCGCGATCGCCGACTGGATCGCGAACAGGCCCACCGGCCCGCAGCCCCATACCGCGACCGTATCGTCGGGCTGGATCTCGGCGTTCTCGGCCGCCATCCACCCGGTCGGGAGGATGTCGGAGAGGAACAGCACCTTCTCGTCGTCGAGGTGGTCCGGCACCACGATCGGGCCGACATCGGAGAAGGGCACGCGGACATATTCCGCCTGCCCGCCCGAATAGCCGCCGGTCATGTGCGAATAGCCGAAGATGCCGGCCATCGGGTGGCCGTAGAGCTTCTCGGACATGTCCTGCTTCTCGACCGGGTTGGAGTTCTCGCAGGCGCTGAACTGGGTGATGCGGCAGTGGAAGCAGCCGCCGCAGCTGATGGTGAAGGGCACCACGACGCGCTGGCCCATCTGCAGGGTGCTGTCGGTGCCGGTCTCCACCACCTCGCCCATGAATTCGTGGCCGAGGATGTCGCCCGGGCGCATCGCCGGAATCACGCCGTCATAGAGGTGCAGGTCGCTGCCGCAGATCGCGGTCGCGGTGACGCGGATGATCGCGTCGCGCGGGTTGACGATCTCGGGATCGGGGACGGTCTCGACGCTGACCTTCTGGGTGCCTTGCCATGTCAGAGCGCGCATCAGCGGGCCTCCTTTTCTGTCGGTAGGTCGGCGCAGGTGCGCGCCGAGGTGGCGATCTCGCCGGCTTCCATCAGCATCTTGAGCCGCTTGAGATCGTGCCGCGCCTGCAGTTCGGGGCTGCGGCGCGCCAGGGTGGCGATCATGTCGCCGATCACGCCGCCCTTGGGCTTGTAGGCGACGATCAGGCCGACCCGGGTGCCGCGGTCGCCGGGCGCGTCCTCGAAGGTGACGCGGCCCTCGGTGTCGATCTCGCTGTCTTCGGTGGAGCGCCACGCGATCAGCTCGCCGTCGACCTCGCGGGCGATCCGCGTGTCGACCGCGTAGACCTTTCCGGCCGGCGCACGGATGTGCCAGGTGTTGTGGCCGGGCTCGCCGCCGGGCTCGATGCGGTCGAGGTTCGCCATGAAGCGCGGCAGGTTCTGGAAATCGCGCCAGAAGGCGAACAGCTCGGCCCGCGGGCGGGCGATGGTGACGGTGCGGCCGACCACGTGATAATCGCCGAAGCTGGCGCGGCGGGCGGTGTGGCCGGGGGCGCTGTCGTGCTCGCCGCGCATCTCGCGCCGCTTGCGTGCGGCTGCGGTGCCCACCGCCAGAGGGATGGCGGCAAGGCCGATCCCGGCAAGGGCGAAATAGGGCCATTTGGCTGGGCTTTCGTGGCGCATGGTTCCTCCGGGGGCTGGGCATGGACGCAGGCTGGCGCGATCCATGTACGAGGCCGGAGGATGGCACGCGCAGGGGGCGCTGCCCGTAACCTGCATTATCCGCGAAGCACGCGCTGACCGGCGGGAGGCGCAGCCCGTCCCGCCGGACGCACGTCCGGTTATGGTGCGGCGATGATCGCGGCTTCGATCCGGTCGGTGGTCTGGCCCGTCAGGGTCTTGGCAATCTCGCCCACGAGACGGTCGGTCAGTTCGGTGTGATAGTGCTGGCGCATCTCGCCCAGCGTCTTCGGGTCGGCGATGACGAGCAGGGCTTCGATATCGCCGGCGATCGCCCGGGCATTGAGCCATTCGGCCGCCGCCGCGCCATGGGCAAGCTCGCCGAGATCGGTGCTGTCGGGCTTTCGACCGGAATCCTGATGCCGCACCCCGGCGCTGAAATTGGTGGGGTCGAGTTCGGGCTTGCCTTCCTCCGACAGCTTCGGCTCGAACATCTGGCCCGCGTTGCGAAACAGCGTGAAGTGCTCGCCGTCAACCAGAGCGATGTGGGCGTTGTGAGGCAGTTTCATGGTGGGCGTCCTTCGTTGTCGTTTTGCGTGATCGCCCCCGAATGCGGACAGCCTAACAGAAAAGCCCCGGAGGCGTGAACCTCCGGGGCTTCCTGTTGTCGGACCGCAAGGTCAGCCGAGCCCTTCGACAGGGCTCAGGGCATGCTTAGAAGCCCATGCCGCCCATGTCGGGCATCGCGGGGGCGGCCGGCTTGTCTTCCGGACGCTCGACGATGGCCGCTTCGGTGGTGATCAGCAGGCCGGCGACCGAGGCCGCATCCTGCAGCGCGGTGCGCACGACCTTGGTCGGGTCGATCACGCCGGCCTTCACCAGGTTCTCGTAGGTGTCGGTGGCAGCGTTGAAGCCCTGCGTTTCGTCATTCTCGCGCAGCAGGTTGCCCGCGACGACCGCGCCATCGTGGCCGGCGTTCTGGGCGATCTGCTTGATCGGGGCGGTGATCGCCTTGCGGATGATGTCGATGCCGCGGGTCTGGTCTTCGTTCGCGCCCTTCAGCCCTTCGAGAGCCTTGGTGGCGTAGAGCAGCGCGGTACCGCCGCCCGGAACGATGCCTTCTTCCACCGCAGCGCGGGTCGCGTGGAGCGCGTCGTCGACGCGGTCCTTGCGCTCCTTCACTTCGACTTCGGTCGCACCGCCAACCTTGATCACGGCCACACCGCCAGCGAGCTTGGCCAGACGCTCCTGGAGCTTCTCACGGTCATAGTCGCTGGTGGTGTTGTCGATCTGGGTGCGGATCTCGGCGACGCGCGCCTTGATGTCGTCAGCCGAACCGGCGCCATCGACGATGGTGGTGTTGTCCTTGTCGATCGAGACCTTCTTGGCCTGGCCGAGCATGCCGACGGTGACGTTTTCGAGCTTGATGCCGAGGTCTTCGCTGATCATCTCGCCCTTGGTGAGGATCGCGATGTCCTGCAGCATCGCCTTGCGACGATCGCCGAAGCCCGGAGCCTTCACAGCCGCAACCTTCAGGCCGCCGCGCAGCTTGTTGACCACGAGGGTCGCCAGCGCTTCGCCTTCGATGTCCTCGGCGATGATCAGCAGCGGACGGCCCGACTGCACCACGGCTTCGAGGATCGGCAGCATCGACTGCAGGTTCGACAGCTTCTTCTCGTGGATCAGGATGTAGGGGTTATCCAGTTCCACGGTCATCTTGTCGGGGTTGGTGATGAAGTAGGGCGACAGGTAGCCGCGGTCGAACTGCATGCCTTCGACGACATCGAGCTCGAACTCGAGGCCCTTGGCTTCCTCGACGGTGATCACGCCTTCCTTGCCGACCTTTTCCATGGCTTCGGCGATCTTCTCGCCGACTTCACGGTCGCCGTTGGCCGAGATGATGCCGACCTGCGCGATTTCCGAGCTGTCCGACACGTCCTTCGAGCGCGACTTGAGGTTTTCGACGACGGCGATCACGGCCTGGTCGATGCCGCGCTTCAGATCCATCGGGTTCATGCCGGCCGCGACCGACTTCATGCCTTCGGTCACGATCGCCTGGGCGAGCACGGTGGCGGTGGTGGTGCCGTCACCGGCAGCATCGTTCGCCTTCGAGGCCACTTCGCGCAGCATCTGCGCGCCCATGTTCTCGTACTTGTCCTTGAGCTCGATTTCCTTGGCGACGCTCACACCGTCCTTGGTGATGCGCGGCGCGCCGAAGCTCTTGTCGATGACGACGTTGCGGCCCTTGGGGCCGAGGGTCACCTTGACGGCGTTGGCGAGGATATCGACGCCGCGCAGAATGCCTTCACGGGCTTCGCGGCCGAACTTCACGTCCTTAGCAGCCATTTCGTTTCTCCTGAGATTGGGTTGTTCTTGAAAAGGAAGAAGGGGTCAGGCGGTCAGCCGACGATCCCCATGATGTCGCTTTCCTTCATGATCAGCAGGTCTTCGCCGTTGATCTTGACTTCGGTGCCCGACCACTTGCCGAACAGCACGCGGTCGCCAACCTTGACGTCGAGCGGGATGCGGTCGCCGTCGTCGTCACGGGCGCCGTCGCCCACGGCGATCACTTCGCCTTCGCTCGGCTTTTCCTGGGCGCTGTCGGGGATGATGATGCCGCCAGCGGTCTTCTGGTCGGCTTCGATGCGACGGACCACGACGCGGTCGTGCAGCGGACGAAATGCCATGTGTATGACCTTTCCTGAATTGGACTAGGGGTTGCTTGGCACTCTCCCCTCGAGAGTGCCAACGAGCGGCCATTTGGTCGCAGGGCGGGAATGAATCAAGCCCCGTTCAGGCAAAAAATTTCGCGGGCCGTGCGTTTTTAGGGGCGGGGTGGCCAGCGCGGGCGGGCTCGGTTATCCAGCCCCGCACATTCCCAAGGAACCACGCCGCACGATGACTGCCCCCAAGCTTCCGCCCCGCCTGTCCGCCACGCTGAGCGAGGAGATCAACGTCGCCGCCGAGGCGTGGTTGTGGCTCAAGACCAACCTTGCCCATCTGACCGGCGCCATGGCGGTGCTCGTCATCGGCGTGATCCTCGCCCGCGTGCTCTCGAAATGGGCCGACCGGGCGCTGACCGGATCGGAGCGGATCGAGCCGACCGTGGCGCGCTTCCTCAGCAACATCGTCAAATATGCGCTGTGGGTGGTGGTGGCGATCACCGTGCTCACCCAGTTCGGGGTGCAGACCACCAGCATCATCGCCGCGCTTGGCGGCCTTGCACTGGCTGTGGGCCTCGCGCTGCAGGGCACGCTGTCGAACGTCGCGGCAGGGGTGATGATCCTCATCCAGCGACCCTTCCGCGTGGGCGAGGCGATCGCCGCAGGCACCGTCAACGGGGTGGTGCAGGGGATCGGCCTGTTCACCACCGAGGTGCTCCAGCACGACGGGCTCTACGTGATGGTTCCCAACAACGAGCTGTGGAACAAGCCCATCGTCAACTTCTCGCGGATGCCGACGCGGCGGTTCGAGCTGCTGATCGGCATCGGCTATGACGACAGCATCGAGACCGCGCGGGCGGAACTGCTGGCGCTGGCGGGGGCCGATGCGCGGGTCCTGGCGGAGCCCGCGCCGGTGGTGTTCGTCTCGGCGCTGGCCGACAGCGCGGTGACGATGGGCCTCAGGGTGTGGTGCAACACCTCCGACTATCTCGCCCTGTCATGGGCCCTGACCGAGGCGGCCAAGCAGCGGTTCGACGAGAAGGGCATCACCATCCCCTTCCCGCAGCGCGAGGTGCGGGCGCTTCCGGTGAGATCCTAACCCCGCGTCAGCCCCAGCGCGTCGCGCCGGTGCCAGCGCCAGATCAGCCCGGCGGCGGCGAAGAACAGCCCCGTCGCGAGCCCGATCCACACCCCCGTCCCCTCGAGCGGGGTGAAGAAGCCGAGCCCCAGCGACAGGCCGATGCCGGGCAGCCAGTAGGAAAAGATCGCGATCCACATCGGCACGCGGGTGTCCTGCAAGCCCCTGAGCGCCCCCGCGGCGACGGCCTGCACCCCGTCGGCCAGCTGGAAGATCGCCGCCAGCACGAGGTATTGCAGCGCGAAGCCCACCAGCGCGGCATTGGCGGCGGCGTCGGGATCGACATAGATGCGCAGCAGCCATTCGGGGGCGAGGATCATCGCGCCGGCGGTGAGGCTCATGAACCCCGCGCCGATCGCCAGCGCCACCCATCCCGCCCGGCCCGCGCCGAGCGGATCGCGTGCGCCGAAGTGGTAGCCGACCCGGATCGCGGCGGCCTGTCCGACGCCGAAGGGCACCTGGAAGGCGAGGCTGGCAAGCTGGAGCGCGACCGTGTGCCCTGCCAGCTCCGCCGCGCCGAAGCGCCCCATCAGGAAAGCCGCCGCGCCGAAGATCCCCGCCTCGGCGGTGATGGTGAGCGCGATCGGCGTGCCGATGCGGGCGATCTGTTTCAGCCGGGCCCAGTCGGGCGACCAGAGCCGCCCGAATATGCGATAGCGGTGCAGCCGCGGGTCGAGCCGGATCGCCAGCACATAGGCGCCGAGCGTGAAGAACGCGGTGATGATCGTCGCCACCGCCGCACCGGCAAGGCCCATTGCGGGCGCACCGAGCTCGCCGAAGATGAAGGCGTAGTTGGCAATCGCATTCACGAAGATGCCGAGCCCGGTGATCGCCGTGGCGAAGATCGGGCGGCCCAGCGCCGAGACGAAGTTGCGCAGCACCGACGACAGCAGCATCGGCACCATCGAGAACACGATCACGGTGTTGTACTGGTTGGCGAGCGCGATGATCCCCGGCTGCTGGCCCGAGACGCGCATGATCGGATCGAGCATCAGGCACAGCCCCGTGCCGCCGATCCCCGCGATCACCGCCAGCCACAGCGCCATGCGCACCGAGCGCCGCACCGGCCGCAGCGCAGACGCGCGCGCGCCGACCGCCTCGGCGATCAGCGGCGCGACGGCTCCGGTCAGGCCCGTCAGCGCCCACAGCACCAGCCCGAACAGCGACACCGCCAGCGCCGATGCCGCAAGCTCCTGTTCGCCGAGGCGGGCGATGAAGATCACGTCGACGGCATAGGTCAGCATCTGCAGCAGGTTGGCAGCCGCCAGCGGTCCCGCGATCCCGAGGGTCGCGCGCAGTTCCTGCCCCCAGCCGGGCGTTTCGAGAGTGATGGCCTGTTGCATGGTCGTATCGGTGCTTGCCGTCAGGCAAGCCGGCCCGGATAGGCGCAGGGGTGATTCGGGGAAAGCGTAAAAGCCGCAAGCGGGTGCCGGTGCCGCTTCCCGGGATGGGGCGCACTCCCGACTCCGTGATCGGCGCCAACCCCGCCTGCGGCCTCAGTCGAGCCACTTGCGGCGGCGATGGGTGTCGTCGACCCGGCGCGCGGCGGGGCTGACGGCCAGTGCCACCATGACGAAGCCGATCTGGAGAAGATAGAATCTCTCGCCCAGCACCCCTGCCACCATCAGACCCGTCGTGCCCAGCATCCCGAGCGTCGCGGCGATGCAGATGAAGAGGAAGATGTTGTAGCGGCGGTGCTTCTCGGCGACCGGCAGCGGCACGCCTCCGCGCTGGCCTTCCGCCAGCCGCGCGGCCACGCGGCGCCGCCAGCGTCGCAAGGCGCGTTCGTAAGCCACGTCGTTGGCGAGGTTGAGCGCCAGCAGCGGCACGATCATCAGGAGCACCGCCGCCGGCATGGCTATGCCGCTGATGTGCGAAGGCAGGAACCACCCGAGCAGCATCGGGACGCCGATCAGTGCGGCGAAGATCGTGCTATGGCTGGGCAGGGTCACGAAGCCCGGTCCCAGCAGGCGCTCGACGATGGCGTTACCCTCGGCCTCGAGCATCGCCGCCTCGTCGGAGAGGATGTGGTACGGGGTGCCACCGGGGCCGTAGAACAGCCAGCCGGCCTCGCTGTCGCGGATCCAGCGCGAGATCCTGGCGCCCTGGGTTTCGCGGAAGATCTGCTTTTCCTGTTCGCTGCGCATTGCCCCAAGCTACGGCAAACAGGTAAAAAAAGGGCGACGCCATCGCTGGCGCCGCCCCTTTTGCGTCGATCCGAAAGATCGGCGACGAAGAGCTTACTTGAGCTCGACGGTGCCGCCGGCTTCCTCGATCTTCTTCTTGATGTCTTCGGCTTCAGCCTTCGACACGCCTTCCTTGACGGCCTTCGGCGCGCCTTCGACGAGCGCCTTGGCTTCGGTCAGGCCGAGGCCGGTGATGGCGCGGACTTCCTTGATGACCTGGATCTTCTTCCCGCCGTCGCCGGTCAGGATGACGTCGAATTCGGTCTGCTCTTCGGCAGCCGGGGCATCGACAGCGCCGCCCGGGGCGGCAGCCACGGCGACCGCGGCAGCAGCGGAAACGCCCCACGCTTCTTCAAGCGCCTTGGCGAGTTCGGCAGCTTCGAGCACGGTCAGCTGCGACAGTTCTTCAACAAGCTTGGCAATATCGGCCATGATGGTTCACTCCAAAATTGTGGCGGGACGAATTTGTCCCAACAGATTGTTTCGTCTGGCGAAAAGCGTCTCTTACGCTGCGTCCTTTTCCGCGTAGGCGGCGAAAACACGGGCGACCTTGGCAGCGGGGGCGGTGACGACCTGGGCGATCTTCGTCGCCGGGGCGTTGACCAGACCGATGAGCTTGGCGCGCATCTCGTCGAGGCTGGGCATCGTGGCGAGCGCCTTGATGCCGGCTTCGTCGAGCACGACCGAACCCAGCGACCCGCCGACGATTTCGAGCTTGTCGTTCGACTTGGCGAAATCGACAGCGGCCTTGGCAGCCGCGACCGGGTCCTTCGACCAGGCCAGCCCGACCGGGCCGGTGAGCATGTCACCGAGCCCGACATAGTCGGTGTTCTCGAGGGCGAGCTTGGCGAGACGGTTCTTCGCAACCTTGTAGGACGCACCAGCTTCGCGCATCTTCCCGCGCAGGTCGGTGGACTGGGCCACCGTCATGCCGAGGTTGCGGGTGACGACCACCACGCCGACCTCGGAGAAGACCGCATTGAGCTGGGCAACCGCGTCGGCTTTCTGCGAACGATCCATGCCATACTCCTTCACATTTGATCGCGGCGGGAATGGCTCCCCGGTCGCGACCGGCTACGTTGTGTCCGCGCGCGGAAGCCATGCGGCTCCGACGCGCGGGCGAGTCCGTCGATAGGGAAGGAGGGTGTGCCATCGGGCACGTGCAAGGCGTCCACGTTGGCGTGGGCCCCTCGCGTAAATCTCGTTTCCCCGTCTAGGCTGGAGATTAAGACCGGCAGATCCCGGTCACCAACTGTCTCGGACGGATGACGCGGCAAAGGCACGAGGCCCGCCGGTCGGGGCGGGCCTCTATAAGAACGCACGGCAAAGTCAAGCCGATTGCGGTTCAGCTCTCCTCGGCGCGGTATCCCAGCAGGTCGCCCGGCTGGCACTCCAGCTCGCGGCAGATCGCGGCGAGGGTGGAGAAGCGGATCGCCTTGGCCTTGCCGGTCTTGAGGATCGACAGGTTGGCAAGGGTGAGGCCCACGCGCTCGGCCAGTTCGGTCAGCGTCATGCGGCGGGCGTAGAGCAGGTCGTCCAGTTTGACCATGATGCGGGCTCCTTCGATGTCGTCCATGCTGGGGGGCATCACACGGTCCCTTCCAGATCTTCGCGCATCGCCGCGCCGTGGCGGAACACCCGGGCGAGGATGAACAGGACGAGCACCATGAGGATGCCGGTGATGTCGAAGGCGTCGCCTTCTAGCCGCAGGTCGACATCGTCGAGCTCCTGCGCCCACTCGGCGATCACCAGCGCCAGCGCGACCAGCGGCCAGGTCAGCAGTTGCGAGGCGAGCAGCAGCCAGGCCATCGCGCTCAGCCGCTCGGCATTGACCGGGACGAAGGGATCGCCCGCGCTCACCGTGTCGATGATCGCGCGCAGCTTGCCGAAGAACACGAACAGCGCCGCGAGGATCATGAACATGATGCCCAGCAGCCCGATCAGCGGCAGCATCGGGATTTCGCCGAGCGGCATCGGGCTGCCCGCCCTGACCCCTTCGAGCACCGCGTCCTCGAAGAAGATCAGGGCCGGCACGGCGATGGCGAGGGCAAGGGCGCCGACGGCCATTGCCGCCTGGAGCAGGATCGTCACGACCTTGCCTGACAACAGCAGCAGGTCGTTTCCGGGAGCGTTCATGGCAGGTCTCCTTGGCGGATCGCGGTTCAGGCGCTGACCGGCAGGTCGATCGCGGCCGGCACGGCGGCCTCGGCCGGCGGGACGGTGACGATCGCGCCGATCGACGCGAGCGAGAGGGCGAGGGCGGCAATGGCGGCGAAGGCCGTGTTCTGGAAGCGGGTCATATCGTTTTCCTTTCGGGGGCACATCGTGATTCGATAAGGAGTGTCTAAACCGAGTCGCGGCTTATCGTCAATCAATAATATTGAAAAACGATATTGGCCGCGTCGTTTTGCGGTAAGGCCTTAGCGCCGGCGCTCCACCGGGCGCACCCGCATTGACATCGCCGGGGGGCGCTCCTACATCGCGCGCTCTTGCCCGCTTCGAGCAAGACCGATTCATGCGCGGGGATCGGTCACCGGATGGAAGCGGCGACAGGCCATTTATCGCGACGCACATTGGGAGGCTGCTGCCGGCACCGCTTGAAAGGCGGAGTTGGGCATGCGGCTTTTGCGCGTTGCACATGGCCCCCCTTTCGCGTGGAACGAAGCGATTTTTCCCGTCCGCGCGAGCACCTCTCGCGCGGCCCAATTGAAGAGGCACGACCCCTCCATGGCCACCAAGGCGAAGCCGCCCGTCACCCGCAGCCGCAAGGCGCAAGGGACCGCCAAGAAGCGCATCCGCAAGATCTTCGGCGACATCCACGAAGTGGTGCAGATGCCGAACCTGATCGAGGTTCAGCGCGAAAGCTACGAGCAGTTCCTGCGCTCGGACAAGGCCACGGGCTATGTCTCGGGCCTCGAGAAGACCCTGCGTTCGGTCTTCCCGATCCGCGACTTCGCCGGCACCGCCGAGCTCGACTTCGTGCATTACGAGCTCGAGGAGCCCAAGTACGACACCACCGAGTGCCGTCAGCGCGGCATCACCTATGCCGCCCCGATGAAGGTGACCCTGCGCCTCATCGTGTTCGAGGTGGACTCGGAAACCGAAACCCGCTCCGTCCTCGATATCAAGGAGCAGGACGTCTACATGGGCGACATGCCGCTCATGACCGAGAACGGCACCTTCATCATCAACGGCACCGAGCGCGTGATCGTCTCGCAGATGCACCGTTCGCCGGGCGTGCTGTTCGACCATGACCGCGGCAAGACCCACTCCTCGGGCAAGCTGCTGTTCGCCGCGCGCGTGATCCCCTACCGCGGCTCGTGGCTCGATTTCGAGTTCGACGCCAAGGACATCGTCAACGTCCGCATCGACCGCAAGCGCAAGCTGCCGGTCACCGCGCTGCTCTATGCTCTCGGCCTCGATGCCGAGGACATCCTCGGCTATTTCTACAACACCGTGACCTGGGAGCGCGCCAAGGACGGGTGGAAGATCCCCTTCGTGGCCGAACAGTGGCGCGGCGCCAAGCCGGCCTTCCCGCTGGTCGATGCCGCCACCGGCGAGGAAATCTTCCCCGCCGGCCAGAAGATCAGCCCGCGTGCGGCCAACAAGGCCGCCAAGGACGGCCTGACCGAACTGCTGCTTCCCACCGAGGAAGTCGTCAGCCGCTATGCCGCCGCCGACATGATCGACGAGAGCACCGGCCGCATCTACATCGAAGCGGGCGATGAAGTGACTCTCGAGCACGTCGAGACCCTCGACAAGGCTGGCGTCGACCGCCTGCCGCTGCTCGACATCGACGAGATCAACACCGGCCCCTGGATCCGCAACACGCTCAAGGCCGACAAGGCCGAGAACCGCGACGAGGGCCTAGAGGCGATCTACAAGGTCATGCGTCCGGGCGAACCGCCGACGAAGGAAACCGCCGAGGCGCTGTTCGAAGGCCTGTTCTTCGATGCCGAACGCTATGACCTTTCTGCCGTGGGCCGCGTGAAGCTCAACATGCGTCTCGGCCTCGAGTGCGAGGACACCGTCACCACGCTGCGCAAGGAAGACATCCTCGCGGTGGTGAAGGAGCTCGTCGGCCTCAAGGACGGCAAGGGCGAGGTCGACGACATCGACAACCTCGGCAACCGCCGCGTGCGTTCGGTGGGCGAGTTGCTGGAGAACCAGTACCGCGTTGGCCTGCTGCGCATGGAGCGCGCCGTGAAGGAGCGCATGAGCTCGGTCGACGTGTCGACCGTGATGCCGAACGACCTCATCAACGCCAAGCCCGCCGTGGCCGCCGTGCGCGAGTTCTTCGGTTCCTCGCAGCTCTCGCAGTTCATGGACCAGACCAACCCGCTCTCGGAAGTCACCCACAAGCGCCGCGTTTCGGCGCTCGGGCCTGGTGGTCTGACCCGCGAGCGCGCCGGCTTCGAAGTGCGCGACGTTCACCCGACGCACTATGGCCGCATCTGCCCGATCGAGACGCCGGAAGGCCCGAACATCGGTCTGATCAATTCGCTCGCGAGCTTCAGCCGCGTCAACAAGTACGGCTTCATCGAGACCCCCTACCGCAAGGTCATCGACGGCAAGGTCACGGGCGACGTGATCTACCTGTCGGCGATGGAGGAGCAGAAGCACACCGTCGCGCAGGCCTCGGCCGAGCTCAATGAAGACGGCAGCTTCGTGGAAGAGCTGGTTTCGGCGCGTCACAACGGTGACAACCTGATGGCCCCGCGCGAGCACATCACGCTGATGGACGTCAGCCCCAAGCAGCTCGTCTCGGTCGCGGCCTCGCTCATTCCGTTCCTGGAAAACGACGACGCCAACCGCGCGCTGATGGGCTCGAATATGCAGCGTCAGGCCGTGCCGCTCGTGAAGGCGGAAGCGCCGTGGGTCGGCACCGGCATGGAAGAGACCGTGGCGCGCGATTCGGGCGCTGCGATCGCGGCCAAGCGCGGCGGGATCGTTGACCAGGTCGACGCTACCCGCATCGTGATCCGCGCGATCGGCGATGTCGAACCCGGCCAGTCGGGCGTCGACATCTACACGCTGCAGAAGTTCCAGCGTTCGAACCAGAACACCTGCATCAACCAGCGTCCGCTGGTGAAGGTGGGCGACGTGATCGAGGCCGGCGACATCATCGCCGACGGCCCCTCGACCGATCTGGGCGAGCTGGCGCTGGGCAAGAACAGCCTCGTCGCGTTCATGCCCTGGAACGGCTACAACTACGAAGACTCGATCCTGATCAGCGAACGCATCGTGAAGGACGACGTCTTCACCTCGATCCACATCGAGGAGTTCGAGGTCATGGCCCGCGACACCAAGCTCGGGCCGGAGGACATCACCCGCGACATCCCGAACGTCGGCGAGGAAGCCCTGCGCAACCTCGACGAGGCGGGCATCGTCTACATCGGTGCCGAAGTGCACCCGGGCGACATCCTCGTCGGCAAGATCACCCCCAAGGGTGAATCGCCGATGACCCCGGAAGAGAAGCTGCTGCGCGCGATCTTCGGCGAAAAGGCGAGCGACGTGCGCGACACCTCGCTGCGTCTACCCCCGGGCGTCGCCGGCACGGTGGTCGAGGTGCGCGTGTTCAACCGTCACGGGATCGAGATCGACGACCGTACCCGTGCGATCCAGAACGAGGAAATCGAACGCCTCCGGAAGGACGCCGCGGACGAGCGCAACATTCTCAATCGCGCGACCTACAACCGCCTGCGCGACATGCTCGTCGGCCAGACCGCTTCGGCCGCGCCGAAGGGCCTGAAGAAGGGCATCGAGATCACCGAGGCCGTTCTCGAGGATGTCGAGCGTCACGAATGGTTCAAGTTCGCGGTCGCCGATGACAGCCGTCAGGCGCAGATCGAGGCGGTGAAGAGCCAGTACGACGAAGCCGTCGCGCTGATCGACGCCAAGTTCCACGACCGCAAGGAGAAGCTGGAGCGTGGTGACGAACTCGCCCCGGGCGTGCTCAAGATGGTCAAGGTCTTCGTCGCGGTGAAGCGCAAGCTGCAGCCGGGCGACAAGATGGCCGGCCGTCACGGGAACAAGGGTGTGATCAGCCGTATCCTGCCGGTCGAGGACATGCCGTTCCTCGAGGACGGGACGCCGGTGGACCTCGTGCTCAACCCGCTGGGCGTGCCTTCGCGTATGAACGTCGGGCAGATCTTTGAGACGCACCTCGGCTTTGCCGCCCGCGCGCTCGGCCACGAGATCAAGGGCATGCTGGAGGAATGGCGCGCCGCCAACCCGAACGCCGCGTCCGACTATGCGGGCGTTGCCCCGCCTGCCGCGGTGCTCGAGCGTCTGAAGGACATCTACGGCGAGCAATATGTCGAGGATCTCGAAAGCCGCTCGACCGCGGATATCGTGGAACTCGCGGGCAACCTTGCGGCCGGTGTGCCGATGGGGACCCCGGTGTTCGACGGCGCGCGCGAGGCGGACGTTTCGGACATGCTGGTCAAGGCGGGGATCGATTCCTCGGGCCAGAGCGTCCTCTATGACGGCCGCACCGGTGAGGCCTTCGACCGCAAGGTGACCGTGGGCATCATCTACATGCTGAAGCTCCACCACCTTGTCGACGACAAGATCCACGCCCGTTCGATCGGCCCCTACTCGCTCGTCACCCAGCAGCCGCTGGGCGGCAAGGCGCAGTTCGGCGGCCAGCGCTTCGGGGAAATGGAGGTGTGGGCGCTCCAGGCCTACGGCGCGGCCTACACCTTGCAGGAAATGCTGACGGTGAAGTCCGACGACGTGGTCGGCCGCACCAAGGTCTACGAGGCGATCGTCAAGGGCGACGACACCTTCGAGGCCGGCATTCCGGAGAGCTTCAACGTGCTCGTGAAGGAAATGCGCAGCCTCGGCCTCAACGTCGAACTGAAGTCGATCCTCGACGAGGACGACGACGGCGAGATGCTGGAGGCAGCGGAATAAGGGGCGCGGGGGCCACACGGCCCCCCGCCACCGCCGCACACGAATTTCATCCCCCTAAGGGAACACAGTCATGAACGACCTGACCAAATTCACCAACCAGCTGGCGAAGCCCGAAACCTTCGACCAGATCCAGATCGGCATCGCCTCGCCGGAGCGCATCCGCTCGTGGTCCTATGGCGAGATCAAGAAGCCCGAAACGATCAACTACCGCACCTTCAAGCCGGAGCGTGACGGCCTGTTCTGCGCGCGCATCTTCGGCCCCGTGAAGGACTACGAGTGCCTGTGCGGCAAGTACAAGCGCATGAAGTACAAGGGCGTCGTCTGCGAAAAGTGCGGCGTCGAAGTCACCGTGACCAAGGTCCGCCGCGAGCGCATGGGCCACATCGAGCTGGCCGCGCCCGTCGCGCACATCTGGTTCCTGAAGTCGCTGCCCTCGCGCATCGGCCTGCTGCTCGACATGCAGCTGAAGCAGCTCGAGCGCGTGCTCTACTTCGAAAGCTACATCGTCACCGAGCCGGGCCTCACCCCGCTCGAGAAGTACCAGCTGCTCACCGAGGATGAACTCCTCGAGGCGCAGGACGAGTATGGCGAAGACGCCTTCACCGCCGACATCGGCGCCGAAGCCGTGCGCACCATGCTGATGCAGCTCGACCTCGAGGCCGAGCGCGACGCGCTGATGGACGAGCTCGCCACCACCAAGTCGGCGCTCAAGCCCAAGAAGATCATCAAGCGCCTCAAGGTCGTCGAAAGCTTCATCGAATCCGGCAACCGTCCGGAGTGGATGATCCTCGAAGTGATCCCGGTCATTCCGCCCGAACTGCGCCCGCTGGTGCCGCTCGACGGTGGCCGCTTCGCGACCTCGGACCTCAACGACCTCTATCGCCGCGTCATCAACCGCAACAACCGTCTGAAGCGCCTGATCGAACTGCGCGCGCCGGACATCATCGTGCGCAACGAAAAGCGCATGCTGCAGGAAGCGGTCGACGCGCTGTTCGACAACGGCCGCCGTGGCCGCGTCATCACCGGCGCCAACAAGCGTCCGCTGAAGTCGCTCTCCGACATGCTCAAGGGCAAGCAGGGCCGCTTCCGCCAGAACCTGCTCGGCAAGCGCGTCGACTATTCGGGCCGTTCGGTGATCGTGACCGGTCCGGAACTCAAGCTGCACCAGTGCGGTCTGCCGAAGAAGATGGCGCTCGAGCTGTTCAAGCCGTTCATCTACGCCCGCCTCGATGCCAAGGGTCTTTCCATGACCCTCAAGCAGGCCAAGAAGTGGGTCGAGAAGGAGCGCAAGGAAGTCTGGGACATCCTCGACGAGGTGATCCGCGAGCACCCGGTTCTCCTGAACCGCGCGCCGACGCTGCACCGCCTCGGCATCCAGGCGTTCGAGCCCGTGCTGATCGAGGGCAAGGCGATCCAGCTTCACCCGCTGGTCTGCTCGGCCTTCAACGCCGACTTCGACGGTGACCAGATGGCGGTCCACGTGCCGCTGTCGCTGGAAGCCCAGCTCGAAGCGCGCGTGCTGATGATGTCGACCAACAACATCCTCTCGCCCGCCAACGGCAAGCCGATCATCGTGCCCTCGCAGGACATGGTTCTGGGGATCTACTACCTCTCGATGGAGCGGCAGGAGAAGCACCCCGAGTTCATCGAGGAAGCCGACGGCACCAAGATCGAGAAGCTCCCGCGCTTTGCCGACATGGCCGAAGTGCACCAGGCGCTCGAGACCAAGGCTGTCACGCTCCACACCCGCATCATCGCCCGCGTTCCGCAGGCCGACGAGAACGGCAACGTGGAAATGAAGCGCTTCGTCACCACGCCGGGCCGCATGCTGATCGGCGAGTGTCTGCCGAAGAACCACAAGGTGCCCTTCGACATCATCAACCGCCTGCTCACCAAGCGCGAGATCGGCGACGTGATCGACCAGGTGTATCGTCACACCGGCCAGAAGGACACGGTGCTGTTCGCCGACGCCATCATGGCGCTGGGCTTCCGCCACGCGTTCAAGGCCGGGATCAGCTTCGGCAAGGATGACATGATCATCCCCGACGCCAAGGAGAAGCTGGTCGAGGAGACCAAGGAACTGGTTGCCGGTTACGAGCAGCAGTACCAGGACGGTCTCATCACCCAGCAGGAAAAGTACAACAAGGTGATCGACGCCTGGTCGAAGTGCGGTGACATGGTCGCCGACGCGATGATGGCCGAGATCAAGGCGCAGCCGATCGATCCCGAGACGGGCAAGGAAGCCCAGATCAACTCGATCTACATGATGAGCCACTCGGGTGCGCGTGGTAGCCCGGCGCAGATGAAGCAGCTCGCGGGGATGCGCGGTCTGATGGCCAAGCCTTCGGGCGAGATCATCGAGACCCCGATCATCTCGAACTTCAAGGAAGGTCTGACCGTTCTTGAATACTTCAACTCGACCCACGGCGCCCGCAAGGGCCTCGCGGACACCGCGCTGAAGACCGCGAACTCGGGTTACCTGACCCGCCGTCTCGTCGACGTGTCGCAGGATTGCGTCATCGTCGAGGAAGATTGCGGCACCCAGAACGCGCTCGAAATGCGCGCCATCGTGCAGGGCGGTTCGGTGATCGCCTCGCTCGGCGAGCGCATCCTCGGCCGCACGGTCGCGGAAGACATCGTCAACGCGGCGACCGGCGAAGTCATCGTTCCGGCGGGCACCCTGCTCGACGAATCGATGGTCAAGGCGATCGAGGCGGCGGAAGTCCAGTCGGCCAAGATCCGCTCGCCGCTGATCTGCGAAGCCGAACAGGGCGTTTGCGCGACCTGCTACGGCCGTGACCTCGCCCGCGGGACCCCGGTGAACATCGGCGAAGCGGTGGGCGTCATCGCGGCGCAGTCGATCGGCGAGCCCGGCACCCAGCTGACGATGCGGACCTTCCACATCGGCGGCGCGGCGCAGCTCAACGAGACCTCGCACCTCGAGGCGATCTCGGAAGGCCGTGTCGAATACCGCGACATGCCGACCATCACCGACAAGCAGGGCCGCATCCTCAGCCTCGCCCGCAACGGCGAGCTGGCCGTGATCGACGCCGAAGGGCGCGAGCGCGAGATGCACAAGGTGCCCTACGGGACCGTCCTCAAGTTCAAGGACGGCGACCATGTGAAGGTCGGCGATCGTCTCGCCGAGTGGGACCCGTTCACCCTGCCGATCATCACCGAGCAATCGGGCGTGGTGAAGTATCAGGATCTGGCCGAGGGCGTCACGCTCGAGGAGCAGGTCGATGATGCCACCGGGATCGCGCAGCGCGTGGTGACCGAGAACCGCGCCACCGGCCGCAAGAAGAAGGAGGACCTGCGTCCGCGCCTGACCCTTCTGGCCGAAGGCACCGGCGAGACCGAGGCGGCACGCTACATGCTCGCCCCGGGCACGACCCTTTCGGTGGCGGATGGCGACACGGTGCAGGCGGGCGACATTCTCGCCCGTGCGAGCCGCGAAGCCGCCAAGACCCGCGACATCACCGGCGGTCTGCCGCGCGTGGCCGAGCTGTTCGAGGCGCGCATGCCCAAGGACGTCTCGATCATCGCCAAGATCTCCGGCCGGATCGAATTCGTCCGCGAGTACAAGGCGAAGCGCAAGATCGCGATCATCCCCGAGGAGGGCGAACCCGTCGAGTACCTGATCCCCAAGACCAAGGTGATCGACGTGCAGGAAGGCGACTACGTGAAGAAGGGTGACACCCTGATTTCCGGCTCGCCGAACCCGCACGACATCCTCGAGGTGCTGGGCGTCGAGGCGTTAGCCGAATATCTCGTCAACGAGATCCAGGAAGTCTACCGCTTGCAGGGCGTGAAGATCAACGACAAGCACATCGAGGTGATCGTTCGCCAGATGCTGCAGAAGGTCGAGATCACCGATGGCGGGGACACCACCCTGCTGCCCGGTGAGCAGGTCGATCTGGCAGAGATGCTCGAGATCAACGCCAAGCTGATGCAGAGCGGCAAGGGCAAGGCGCCCGCGCAGGGCACCCCGGTGCTGCTCGGCATCACCAAGGCGAGCCTCCAGACACGCTCGTTCATCTCGGCGGCCTCGTTCCAGGAAACCACCCGCGTGCTGACGCAGGCGGCGGTCGAAGGGAAGAAGGACACCCTGATCGGGCTCAAGGAGAACGTGATCGTCGGGCGTCTCATCCCCGCCGGGACGGGTGCGGGCATGAACCGCCTGCGCGTCACCGCCAACAGCCGCGATGCGGCGCTGAAGGCGGCGTGGAAGCGCCAGCAGGATGCGCTCGCCGCTTCCGGCCAGCGCGAGGTCGAACCGGCCGCCGACGCGATCGGTTCGGAAGAGAAGATGAAGGCCGCGATGGCCGCGATGGCGGCCTCCGCCCCCGCAGCCGACGTCGAGGATGACGGCGAAGAGTAAGACCTCGCCCGCCACGATCGGCCTTGCACAGCCCCGCCGGAGTTCGCGCTCCGGCGGGGTTTTGCTTTCGGGGCAGCGGGCGCATTTTTCGATATTGCAAATCACTCGCAACTAGGTAGAAGAGGGCGTGCACGCATGACCCTATCTGACCGTAAGCGAGGTATGATGCCCCACCCCAAAGCCCCCACCGACGCCGCCCGCAAGACCATCGCGGCCCTCGCCGTCCCGCCGCGGGTGGAAAGGCTCGGGCCCATCGCGGGGCGCTTCATCCATGCCCTGCGGCTGATCGCGGTGCATGACCGTGTCGGCCGCGATCCGGTGCCCGAACTGGCGGCGCGCCTCGGCTCGGTCGAAGTCGCGGCCAAGGCGCTGATCCTCGCCCAGGCGATCGCCGCGACCTGGTCCGAGAACATCGCCGTCTCGCGCTTCTGCTGCCGCCTGCTCAGCCACGACGAGACGACCATCGGCGCCTTCGTCGATGCGGCGGCCGAGGGCGACCGGCGCGGCTTCGAGGCGGCGCTCGACGGGCTGGTCCGTGCCGATCGCGCGCACCGCCTGTGGGATGCTGCACTGGCGCTCGCCGCAGCCGAGATCCGCGCCCTCTGATCGCTTGCGGGGCGGGGCGGGGCGCTCTACCGCTTCCGCCATGACGACCACCCGCTTCGCCCCTTCGCCGACCGGCCGGCTTCACGTCGGCAACATCCGCACCGCGCTCCACAACTGGATGCTCGCGCGGCAGGCAGGCGGCACCTTCATCCTGCGCATCGACGATACCGACGCGGAACGCAGCCGCGAGGAATATGTCGAGGCGATCCGCGCCGACCTTACCTGGCTTGGTCTCGGCTGGGACCGCGAGGAGCGGCAGTCGGCGCGCCTTGATCGCTACGAAGCCGCCTTCGAGGCCCTGCGCGCGGCTGGGCGCATCTATCCCTGCTACGAGAGCGCGCAGGAGCTCGACGTCAAACGGAAGATCCAGCTCTCGCGCGGCCTGCCGCCGATCTACGACCGCGCTGCGCTGACGATGACCGACGAGGCACGGGCAGCGAAGGAGGCAGAGGGTATCCAGCCGCACTGGCGCTTCCTGCTCGACCACGACGAGCCCATACGCTGGGAAGACGGCATCCGCGGCACCCAGAAGTTCGACCCGGCACAGCTATCCGACCCGGTCGTCCGCCGCGCCGACGGGTCATGGCTCTACATGATGCCGAGCGCCGTCGACGACATCGACATGTGCGTGACGCAGGTGCTGCGCGGCGAGGACCACGTCTCGAACACAGCAGTGCAAATCCAGATCTTTACCGCACTTCATGCTGCAGGTTTTGCTGCAGCCGACGGTGCAGCAAAGACGCTTCCCGCTTTCGCTCACGAGGCGCTGCTGGTGGGGCGCGAGGGCAAGCTGTCCAAGCGCCTCGGCTCGCTCGCGTGCGATGCCCTCCAAGAGCGCGGGATCGAACCCGAGGCAATCATCGCCCTGCTTGCGCGTCTGGGCACGTCACAGCCGGTCGAACCGATCGTCGACCGCGCGCAACTGATCGCCGGCTTCGACCTTGCGACCTTCGGCCGCGCGCCCGCGAAGTTCGACGAGGACGATCTCGAGCGGATTAACGCCGGCATCGTCCACCAGCTTCCCTACGAAGCGGTCGCGCCCCGCCTGCCCAAGGGGATGGATGCAGCCGGCTGGCATGTGGTCCGTCCGAACCTCGCCCATGTCGCCGAGGCGGCGGAGTGGTGGCGACTGGTCACCGGCCCGATCGGTCAGCGGGAGTTCGCGGATGATGACAGGGCATTCCTCGCCGAGGCGGCGCGAATGCTGGCATGGGGCGAGGAACCGTGGGCGGCGCTCACCGCGGCGCTAAAGGAGACGACGGGTCGCAAGGGCCGCGCACTGTTCCTGCCGCTGCGTCAGGCGCTGACCGGCATGGATCACGGCCCGGACATGAGCGAACTGCTACCGCTGATCGGCGAGACGGAAGCCCGAGCAAGACTGACCCGCGCCGCCGACTGAGGGGTTGTAATCTGCCATTTGATTGACGATGGTGCCAGAAGAGGACAAACAAGTAAAAAGTAAGTATTTGATATACTTATCATATATACATTTCGAAGATTGAAATTCCACTTGCCATGCCCCCAAGTCTGAATTGCTTAGAAGATTTGGGTCTCTAATCACTGTTTCAGGCACATTCATCATGTAGCACGATGTATCGTTCCAATGCAAGTTTTTTGGTTCGATTTATTTGTGGCTCCTTGTTGCAATACGTACCCGTTTTGTGTCCTCGCAGTTCGATCGCGCCATGGGATGGTGCCTTCGGCCATGAGCCGCTGATCGTGCTCCCCCAGTCGGAGATCTGTCGAAAAGGGCAAAGTATCGGCGGCGTGCCCGCTGGCAGATTGATTTGCCCTCAGAGCCTGATGTTCAGCCGCCACAATGCGAGGTGATCCCCCGCAGGGTATATTGCGGGTTTATACCTTGCAGGGTATAGGGTGGCCAGCGGAGGCGGTGATGGATCAGCTCGTAAGACTGCCGAGGCAGCTAGGTGCAATCATCCAGAGCGCGCGCGTGCGGCAGGGAATGACCCAGTCAGACCTGGCCGGCATTTCCGGCACACAGCAGAAGACCATATCAGCCATCGAGAACGGCAGCGTTGGAGTAAAGCTCGGCACGCTGCTCCGCGTGATCGCGAACCTCGATCTCGATATCAAGATCGGGCCGCGAGAGCGTGGCCCTTCCATCGAGGATGTCTTTTAGGGCCATTCAGTGGCTTTCCCCTGCAACCCATTCGCGCGCCTTTAGCGGCGTTCCGCGCAAGCTACGACGCCACCTGGCGACGTTAAGAGATACAAAAGGTCAGTGCGCTACATAGAAACTCGCACGATATCTGAGCTGTAGATATCAACGGTGCGCATAACCCCAGACGTAGCGACGGGCCATGACACGATCTCAGCACGGCGATTTGGCGAAACGCTATCTTCTGGAGGACCTGCCTGGCGCGTCTCAATTGGGCGCTCGCTTGAACGGGATCTTGTTGAAGATCGATTCCGGCGAGCAAGTGACCGCGTTACAGCGACAGTTTCTTGTCTCCACGGGTCTTCATGCACTCTGCGCCTTGGCTGATGGCAAGATCAATCAGGGAGAGTTTTCCTCCCGGGCCGAGCAGGAGCATGCAGTACGCATCGAGGAAGCTTCGGCGAAGGCTGTGAAGGATGCTGCTGAAAGGGCGGCGTGCGATGAGGCAAAAGCCGCTGCGATCAAGGAGACCTTTGCCGCTATGGCGAACGATCCTGTGCTTCGGCGAAAGCGTGAAGCACGGGAACTGCGACAGCGCTTCGACATAGGATATGTCGAAAGCGAGGACTATCCGCGCGTGATGGCGCTTCTCAGGCAAGTCGCCAATCGGCAACGCCTCAAGGCCGAGGACGTCGCATGGCTGAAGACCGAGGCCGATGACTGCTGGACAGACGCGCTGCAGAGAGCCTTCCACGAATTGGAAGCGGAAGCTCTGACGAAAGCATGGCAAACCAGCGGTGATCCCTGGGACGCTGTGAACGCGAGTGCGCATTGGCGCAAGGCAGACCGCCCGGAGGAAGCCTTGCGCCTGACCGAGGCAGCGCGGGCGCAGATCGGGCCAAACCCCAAGCTAATCTCGGCCTTGGCAACAACGCGCGGCGGAGCAATGCGTGACCTGCGCCGCCTCGACGACGCAAAGGCATTGGCATGCGAAGCGCATGGATTGACTCCGAGCGACTTCAGGCCCTGCACATTGTTGGGCGCAGTCCACATCGAGCTTGGTGACCTCCAGGCAGGGCGCGAATGGTATGCCAAGGCCGAGAGCCTTGGCGCATCGCGCCAGGCGATCGACAATGATTTGCGCAGTCTGCTGCCGCGCTTGTCCACTGAGGAACGGCAGCGCATCCGCGAATACCTGCTTCGCCACGATCCTCAGCGCTTTGCCTGGCTCCGGCGTTGGCCCGGCACCGGTCAATCGCCTTCGCATCCAGAGTCCGCGCACTCGATCAAGAGCAGAAACGACAACGCATTTGTGGAGGCTGGTCAGCATGATCATCGTACCCGATGATCCAGGTCCTGCGGGTCCTGAAGATGTGTTCAAGGCGGCCGTCCGAAAAGTCTTCGACGGTGATGGCTTTCTGGCAAGCGTCTGGCATCCCTACCGCCAGGCCTGGGTCGAGCGCGTTCCGTTCCGCTTTGCGTTCATCGACGCGCCCGAAATGGAGCAACCATTCGGTCAGGAAGCCAAGGACTTTCTCGCCGGTCTCATTGCAGGCAAGGAGCTCCGGCTCGACCCAATCGGCAAAGCGTCGACCGGTTACCTCCCCATCGACCAATACAAGCGGTTCTTATGCATGGCATTCCTGACCGAGCAGATGGATGCCGGGGCGGTTGACTATTTCCACCAAGGCAAGCGGGGCGGCGGATCGGTCAAGCGCGCGCGCCCCGTCACGCGCAACATCGAGCTCGAAATGATCGTGAACGGTTGGGCGTGGGTGGCCGAACAATACACGTTTGATCGCGAGAATGAGTATTTTGCGGCGCAAGACGATGCACGCCGTGATCGGCGAGGCCTTTGGGCAATGGACAATCCCGAGCCGCCGTGGAGCTTCAAGCGTCGGCAGAGACGTCGGAGCAAGGTGTTTGAGGGACAGGGTCAATTGATCTGACTCGAGATTGCCGAGTTTGCCGCGCGCACCTCGATCTGTGGGCCAGCGAGAGCTGGAGCGCCAGCGCGTTGGTTTATCAATAGCAGAAAATGCTAAGTCTGGCTTAGCGAAATTGATCAAACTTAAACTCGACGTTGGTTTGAAAATGTGCCATAAGACTAAGCATGGCTACGCGTTTTGAGGGAAAGCTAAACCAGTTGCAGCAAAAGCTCCCCGAGGGGCTGCTGGTGGATGCTGCCTGGCTGGAAGCTCAAGGCTATTCTTCCGCACTCCGCAGCCAGTATGTGCATGCAGGATGGCTCCATAGCCCCGCGCGGCGCGTCTATCGCCGAACCCAATCCCAGCTGACCTGGGAACAGGTCGTCATATCGCTTCAATACCTCATGGACCTGCCGCTCACAGTAGGGGGGCGCACTGCGCTCGAGGAGCTTGGCTACGCGCATTACCTCTCCGCGCAGATGCGCGAGGTTCACCTGTATGGACCGACCCGCGCCCCGACCTGGCTGGACCACCTGCCCCTCGATATAGACTTCCGGTGGCACAACAGCCTGCGTTTGTTTCCGGGCGATGCTGATGCCCCCGCAGCGCCGCAACCTGTGATGTACAGTGCCGCCGGGATGAGCCTCCCAATACGATATTCCAGCAAGGAGCGTGCGCTGCTCGAACTTCTCGACGAGCTCCCGAACCGCGAAAGCTTCCACCAGGTCGATATGCTGATGGAAGGCATGACCGACCTCAGCCCGCGCCGGTTGCAGACCCTGCTCGAAGCCTGCGCCAGCGTGAAGGTGAAGCGGCTTTTCTTCTTCTTTGCCGACCGGCACCGCCATGCCTGGCGATCGCGGCTCGACATGGAGCGGGTCGATCTAGGGGCGGGCAAGCGCGTTCTCGTGAAAGGCGGCAAGCTCGATCCCACATACCAGATAACCGTCCCGTCTGACCTGGGAGGTCAATGAGGGAATGCCTTTCCTTGATACCTACCGGCAGCAAGTCGCGCTCCTGATCCGCACCATCCCTTTTGTCGCCAGGAAGCAGGCATTTGCCCTGAAGGGCGGGACTGCGATCAATCTGTTTGTGCGCGACATGCCGCGCCTGTCTGTCGACATTGATCTGACCTATCTGCCGGTCGAGGACCGCTCCACATCGCTCAAGGCCATAGATGCCGCCATGATGCGAATTGCAGAGCAGATTGGCGGCGGCATTCCAGGCGCGAAGATCAATCCGTCCCGCTCTGCTGGCGACGACATCGTCACCAAACTGATCGTCCGTTCCGGGGATGTGCAGATCAAGATTGAGATCACGCCGGTATTGCGCGGCACAGTCTACGAACCTGCCATCACGCCTGTGGTGGCAAGGGTCGAAGAGGAATTCGGCTTTGCCGAAATGCAGGTTGTCTCCTTTGCCGATCTCTATGCCGGCAAGATCGTCGCGGCTCTTGATCGCCAGCACCCGCGCGACCTGTTTGATGTGCGCGACCTTCTCGCACACGAGGGCATAGGGGACGAACTGCGCCGGGCATTCCTTGTCTATCTCATAAGCCATAATCGGCCGATGGCAGAGATCCTCGCCCCCGCACGAAAACCACTGGCAGAGGAATACGCGCGGGGGTTTGTCGGCATGACCATCGAGCCAGTCGACCTTGCCGAACTTGAAGCCGCGCGCGAGGCGCTGATCACTGCGATGGTCGGTGAAATGCCCGAAGCTCATCGGCATTTCCTGGTCGGCTTCAAGAAAGGCACGCCCGATTGGGACCTTCTCGGCATACCTGGAGCTGACAAATTGCCTGCCGTTCTTTGGAAGCGACAGAACCTCGATCGACTTCCTGACGGGAAGCGAAATGAACTGATATCTGCCTTGGAGAATGTGCTGTTTGCCTGACCGTGTGCGTGGCTCGCTTGTGCCAGACCATGCAGGCCGGATGCCCGACTTTCGCCGCTGCCAAGGCTCGCAACCGATACTGTTTACGTCGCCAAGGAGGGCTCGGCGAAGCCTGGGCTCGTGACGATAGATGGGCGCAACCGAGTCGCTCAGATTCCGTCCGCAAACGTCGCCATAATGCGGCGCTGCTGCCGCTGATCACCGACGAAATCCAGCCTTGGCTGCCCGCTCATGGGAACTGTGCCCAACTCGATGCGTCCCGGTGCGTCCATAGCCGTCCACGCGTCAAATAGAACGGTTTATGATCCCGTTTTGTTCTTTCCTACAGCCCGGCGTCGCACATAGCTTCTGAGGGTCACTGAAGCTCAGGCAGAGGTGTCGGGTTGAATGAATGATCGCCGTGCGGCTCGCCGTGCGGCGGCCAACCCACCACTCCGGAGGGGAGTGCGGCGCCAGTGACAGAACCTTGAATGAAGAGGAATCTGTCATGTCGAATACCGAACTGATTACCTGCCAGGAGGTCCTGCGCCTCACTGGTATCCGCAGCCGCTCCACCATCTGGAGGAAGATGCGCAAAGGGGGCTTCCCCCACCCTGTCGACATCGGCGGCGGACGCATTCGCTGGCGCGCCGCCGACATCTCGGAATGGATCAACGCCCTTCCGCTGCGCCGCTACTGACCCCCTCATTTGGCGGGCCGTGGCCCGCAGAAAGCATCCCCACCATGTCCATTTTCTCCATGTTGGAAGCCGCCTTGCGCGCGGAAGGCTGGGCGCTCGTTCGCGCCCCGGTCAGTGACCGATACAAGTCTCTGACAGAACTGCTGATCGACGATTACGTCAGGCGGCTCAGCCGCCCGGGCCTCGATGGCAGCTGCTACCGCAACTTCATCGCCGACTGGCTCTACTTCGAACGACCCATGATCGATCGCTTCAAGGGCGAGGAATTCTCGGCCCAATTTGAAGGTCCCCTGGTCGCTATCGGCGACAAGACATACCCGCTCGGCGGGTTCATTCTCCACAATCTCCAATGGGCCCGATTGTCCCCTGAAGATGCTTTCGATTTGCGCGAGGCACTGCGTGTTGTGGTCGATCGGTCAGTGCGCAAGTGGATGCAGGACAAGGACCTCACATTCGTCCCCGCGCTTCCTGAAAAGCCGTTCCCCGACCGTGCTGCCGCCGACGCTGAAGCCGAGCGTCAGATCCGCGCATTCGCGCGCTTCGAGCGGCCACTTGGGGAAATCTAGTGATGCACAGTCAGGACTATTCACCGGAACCTGTGAAGGGCCACGATGCGATGCATCGGGCCCGGAAAAGGGATACACACCCCACGCACGCGTGCAGCGAGGATTTCTGCGGTTTTCGGGGCGCGCGCAAAGCGCGCTCGTTCAGCGCAGCCACCACAAACGTCGCAATTGCGCCATTTCCAGCGCGCGCTTCGAGCGCGCGCGGGAGGTCGTGATGGCAAGCTTCATCAAGCGGACCATCCGCCTCAATCCTTCGCAGGCAAGGACGCTTACCGGCTTCGCAAACCGGCGCGGTCTGTCGGAATATGCCTTGCTGCTGAAGGTCATCGATGCAGGCTTCCTTGCGCTCCTGCATGGCGCCGACCGGGAGACCGATCTCGCCGAAATGGCCAGCGTGATCGGGTCGATATCAGAGCGCCTTGCCGATGCCGAACGGGTGCTTGACCGCACCCTGTTCACGGCCTGCGCAGCCTATGCCTATGCGCGCAGTTCGGCGCTCGGTGGTCGCACATCTGACGAGGCGATCGCCGCTGAAGCGCGGGCCGCATTCGAGCGCCAGCGCAAGCTGGCCGGGGAGGGCGAGCGATGACCGCCGGTACCGATTTCGTCACTCGTGCCCACGCGCTGTGGCGCGTGCGCATGGCCCAATGGCAGCAGCGCTTCGGGTTCTTTGCCCGGCTCGTTCTGCTGTCCGGCGGGGCCGGCGCAATCATCGCGCCGCAGTTCGTCATGAACGCCGCCGAGCTCAAGGTCTCAGGCCAATGTCTGGGGGCCAGGCTGCTCGTCATGCTGGGCGAGATGGCGGGCAAGGACCTGATGATGAACGTGTCGCTGGAGGGACGCCGTTTTACCGTTTCAGCGGCTGCTTTTGCCAACGAGCCGCTGATCGCAGGCACCTTCTCCAAGGCCGTAACCCTGCTCATCATCGGGGCAATTCTGGGGTGCGCGTTGGGATTGCTGGCGGCCTGGCTGCTCCAGCGCACCATGTCCGCACAGGGGCAGGATACGCTGGCCGACCGGGTGATCGGCGGGACCCGTCTGGCGCGCCAGGAAGATGTCGCAGCACAGACGCGTTTGCTCGCTGGAAGCCGTGCCCTGCAGATCGGCCCGGTCCCCATTCCGCAGCGGATCGAGACCCGGCACTTCGCCTTTCTCGGTACCACTGGCAGCGGCAAGACCACCGTCTTGCGGCAGATGCTCGACGGCATCGAAGCGCGTGGGGAAGCGGCCCTCGTCTACGACACCTCGGGCGAGTTCATCGCCCACTATTACAACCCCGCGCGCGGCGACATCATCCTCAACCCATTCGATGCCCGCTGCGCGTTCTGGTCGCCTTTTGACGAGATATCCCACCCCGCCGATGCCGACCGCATCGCGCGCCAGCTGGTCTCTGAAACCGGCAGCCAGGATGACGATGTGTGGCTCGAGACGAGCCGCATTCTGGTGGCCAACATGATGCGGTCCTTGTGGGCGGAGAAGAACGGCAGTCTCGAGGCTCTGCTCGATGCCTTGCAGGTCAAGAGCAAGGAGCAGTTGAAGGCTTGGCTGGGCCATACATCCTCGGCCCGAACCTTTGCCGATGATGCCGACCGCGCCACCGGCAGCGTGCTCTTCATGCTGGCGAAGGCCGCGAACCTGATCCAGTTCCTGAAGGTCGAACAGCAGAATGCGACGCGCTTTGCCTTCCGGGATTTCATCGTCGGACTGGACCGGATCGAGGGGGCCAAGCCCTGGATCTTTGTCCCGCGCAAGGAGGACTATTTCGAGGCCGCCAAGCCGCTGATGGCCTGCTGGCTCGAATGTGCTGCGAGCGCGGTGCTCGGGCTTTCGCCATCGCCCGATCGGCGCATCTGGTTCGTGCTCGATGAGCTGGCCGACCTTCCCCGCGTCGAGAACCTTGCCCGCCTTCTCCCCGAAGGCCGCAAGTTCGGGGCGGCGATCGTGCTCACCTTTCAGGCGCTGGGTCAGATGCGCCATCGCTACGGCGACAACATCGCCGAGGCCATGCTGGCCTGCTGCAACACCAAGCTGTTCCTGCAGACCGTTGACCGCGAAACCCGCCAGTGGGCCAGCGAGACCATCGGCCAGTGCGAGGTCGAAATGCGGGTCGCCACTGACACCTTGATGATCGGCAAAGAGGTGCCCCGCACCGCCATTGCCACAGAGCGCCAGTTCCGCGCGGCTGTGCTCGAAAGCGAACTGCGTCTTCCCCCGCATCAGGGCTTTCTGCTGCTGCCTGATGGCCTGCCGGTTGCGCGGATCGGGCTTACTGCCGAGCACATCACGCGGCGGGGCTCGCCGCGCCAGCCTGCCTTTATCGCGGGCGATCCGGCGAGCACCCTGTGGAGCCGGGTCAGCGCGATTACCGTCCCTTCTGCCTCTGAACCGGAGTCAGGCACCAAGGCAGGACCAGAGGCGGGACCGGTGTGATGGTGGCTTCGGTCTCTGCCCTGACCAGCGCCGGGCAGGCAGCCAGCTACTACGAGGCTGACGACTACTATGCCGAGGGCGGCTTTGCTCCCTCGGAATGGTTCGGAGAGGCCGCCGCATCGCTGGGCCTCTCCGGTGAGGTAGACCGCGTGGAGTTTGCCGAGCTGCTCGAAGGCCGCGTTGCCGGGCAGCAGCTTGGCACTACCCGTGATGGCCAGGTCGAGCATCGGCCGGGCTGGGATATCACCTTCTCCGCGCCCAAGTCGGTCTCAATTATGGCCGAGGTTGCCGGCGACAAGCGGCTGATCGCTGCGCATGCCGCAGCCGTCAAAGCCGCGCTGTCCCATGTAGAACAGCATATGGCGGCAACCCGCGTGCGCGAGGGCGGGGAGGTGCGGCGCGAGGAAACCGGCAACCTCGCCATTGCCACCTTCCGCCATGCCACGAGCCGCGCTCAGGACCCGCAGCTCCATACCCATGCGGTGATTCTCAACGCGACGCAGGACAAGGATGGCAATTGGCGCAGCCTCGAGCCGCGTGCCTTCTACCAGCTGCAAAAGGAGATCGGCGCAATCTATCGCCAAGAGCTGGCGCATGGTGCTGCGCAGATCGGTTACCGGATTGAGTCTGGCAAGGACGCGATGTTCGAGATTGCGGGCGTGCCTGACAAAGTAATCGAGGCGCTCAGCCAGCGCACCGCCGCGATCGATGCGCGGCTTGCCGAGCGCGGCACGAGCCGGGAGGAAGCGAGCGCCGCGGAGAAACAGATCGCGGCGCTCGATACCCGCGAGGCGAAGAGCCACACCGACCACAAGACCCTGCAGGTCGAATGGCGCGCGAAGGCAGAAGCGACAGGCTTTGGCGAGGCAGCGCAGGCGCGCGTCATCGCAGAGGCCGAAGAGCGGGCAAAGGCAGGCGAACTGGCGGCGAGCCCTGACATCCTTGCAGTGCGCGCTGTCGCTTGGGCTGCTGCCAAGCTGTCCGAGCGGCAGGCCGTGTTCCCGGCCAGCACGCTGGCGCGTGAGGCGGGCGACTATGCCTTTGGCAGGATCAGCCACAGCGCCATCAGCGCCGCCATTGGCCAAGCGGGCGAGCGTGGCGCGCTGGTCCCACGCGTGTTCCTTGACCGGCGCGGGGCGGAGTTTGCAGGCTTCACCACGCCCGACGCCATTGCGACCGAGCAGACCATGCTGCGCCTTGAAGCCGCCGGGCGCGCCGTGGCCGCTCCGCTGGCATCGCCGCTCGCCGCTGCGCGGGCAGTTGAGCGCGCCGCGCGGCAATCCGCACGCGCGGGCTTTGCCTGGACGGATGATCAGAAGCGAGCGACTGCTGCGCTACTCACCTCGCGCGACCGTTTTACTGCAGTTCAGGGCTATGCGGGGACCGCCAAGACGACGACCGTACTGGCGACCTATGCCCGCGAGGCAGCGAAGAGCGGACTTGCTGTGACGGCGCTCGCGCCGACTGCATCGGCAGCCACCGTTCTGGGAGAAGCGCTTGGTCTGCGCAGCGATACGGTCGCGCGGCACCTTGTCTCACCCGAGGGCAAGGGGCTGGGCAAGGGTGCGGTCTGGATCGTCGATGAGGCTTCGATGCTCTCGGCGCAAGATATGGCGGCTTTGATGGCCAGCGCCGACAAGGCCGGTGCGCGGCTTGTGCTGGTCGGCGACGTCAGGCAGCTCGGATCGGTCGGTCCAGGCGCGGCCTTTGCCCAGTTGCAGCAGGCTGGCATGGCCACCGCGAAACTCGCCAGCGTCGTCCGCCAGACCAATGCCGACACCCGCGAAGCCGTCATGGCGTCAATCGAGGGCCATGCCGGCAAGGCTCTGGCCGCGCTGGAGCGCGGCGGAGGCGACGTGATCGAAGATGCAAGCAGGGATGCCTGTCTAGCGACGATGGCACAGCGCTATGTTGCCTTGAGTCCTGCGGAGCGCGCGCGCACTCTTGTGATCGAGCCGTCGCGTGACGGGCGCGACACCCTCACCATCATGATCCGCCAGCAGCTGGCGCAGCGCGGCGAGCTATCATCCGCCGCCGTCCGGTTCGAGGCGCTTGAGGCCAAGGGCCTGACCCGCGCTGAAACCCGGCAGGCCGCAAGCTATGCCATCGGCGATGTCGTCCGCTTTGCCCGCGACTATGCCGACAAGGGCGTGACGCGCGGGGCCGCCTACCGGGTCGAGCGCATTGATCCGGAAAAGGCCGCGATATCATTGAAGTCCGCCGACGGCTCAGCCATCGACTGGCGGATGCGCCAGTGGGGTTCGGGCAAGGTGGAGGTGTTCGAGCCAAAGGCGATGGAGCTTCAGGCGGGCGACCGGGTGCAGTTCACCCGCAACGACCGCGAGGCCGGACGCATCAACGGGCTGCGCGGCACCGTCACCAGTATCGATCCCGAGCGGCAGCAGGCAACCATCGCGCTGGCCAATGGCCGCGAGCAGCGGCTTGATTTGACCGACCCCCGCGACGCCCATCTGCGCCATGCCTATGTCCAGACTGCCCACGCAGCACAGGGCCAGACCGCCGAGCGTGTCCTGATCCACGCCGACAGCCGCTCTGCCAATCTGGTCGATCAGAAGATGCTCTACGTCGCGCTCTCGCGCGCAAAGTCCGAAGCCATTGTCGTCACCGACGACAAGGCGCGGCTGATCCGCGCGATCCATGAGCGCGCGGGCGAAAAGCAGACCGCAATGGAGGTGAGTGCGCCAGAGGCGTCCAAGGCGAAGTCCCTGGGAGCTGGTCTCGGCTGATCGTGTGATGCGTAAACGCAGGGCCATGGCATCCTTCGCCCTGTCATTGGAATGAACTGCTCCCTCTCGTGACAGGCCGTGCCGGGCGGGATCAACAGCCTGCCCGCTCCATTCGGGCTTCGCCCTCCCGTGTTGGCTGTTCTGCGCTTCGCGCTGACCCGCCCGGCCATCCGGCCCGTCCCTTCATCCGCGTTCCCAACGACAGGACGAAGGATTTACCACCATGGCCAGCTCCGCAACCGCCAGCATCTACGACACAATCACCAACCAGATCGTCGCCGCGCTGGAGCGCGGCACCGGCGACTACACGCTCCCCTGGCACCGCAGCAGCGCCCCGCTGACCCGGCCCATCAATGCGGTCACCCGCAAGGCCTATCGCGGGGTCAATGTCCTCGCCCTCTGGGCCAGCGCTGAGGCGCAGGACTTCGGGCATGGTCTCTGGGCGACCTATCGCCAGTGGCAGTCGCTGGGCGCGCAGGTCCGCAAGGGCGAAAAGGCCTCGCCGATCGTGTTCTACAAGGTGCTGGACAACGCCGAGGCCAGCGAAGACGAGGCGCGCGAAAACGCAGGCCGGATCTTCGCGCAGGGCTCGCATGTGTTCAACATCGCGCAGGTCGAAGGCTATGCCTTGCCCGAGGTGCCGGAAGCCGAGACCTTCGATCCCATCCCCGATGTCGAGACCTTCATCGCTGGCACCGGGGCTGCCATCCGCGTTCAGGGCGAGAGTGCCCACTACACGCCGTCCACCGACACGATCACTATGCCCGACCGCGAGCGGTTCTTCGCCACCGACACCGCCAGCGCCGAGCAGAACTGGTATGCCATCCTGCTCCACGAGCTGGTCCACTGGACCGGGGCCGATCACCGTCTCGCCCGTACCTTTGGCAAGCGCTTTGGCGACGAGGCCTATGCCATGGAAGAGCTGGTCGCCGAGCTTGGTTCAGCCTTCCTGTGCGGCGACCTCGGGCTGTCGGTCACCCCGCGCCCCGATCATGCCTGCTACCTCGCAAGCTGGCTGAAGGTTCTGAAGGGCGACAACCGCGCGATCTTCACCGCCGCCAGCGCGGCGGCGAAGGCTGCGGAATGGTTGGGCGATGAGTGACACCCCCTCAACTAGAGCATATGGAATCCCCATTCTACCGAATTTTATCGTCAGACCAGGAGCTTGCTCTGCACGAAGCTTGCACCAATTGCCTAGCTGCGTATCATGTCCCCCCAATGGAAACTGAGGTTCACCCGCCCCTTTCGTTCGCCGCAAGCCGGGCCGCTGCAGGCCTGTCGCTAGAAGAGACGGCACGCGAGTTCGGCGTGCCGCTTGCCACCATCGCCGAATGGGACCACGGTACCTCGACACCCCCTAGCCATGTGCTGCGCTCGCTGGAAATGATCGGGCGCTTTTGCGTAGAAGGCAGGGAAACGACGGCCTTCCAGGCTCCCCAATCATTGACTGCGCCAATGTCTGTTCCGAAAGCCATCCCGAGCCCCATGTCCGCCAGCAGCGACCTCATCAAATCCAAGCAGCGCGTGGCAGATCATGGCGAGGTGTTCACGCCGCCTTGGCTGGTCGAGAGGATGCTCGATCTGGTGAAGGGCGAGACCGAGCGGATCGACTCCCGCTTTCTCGAACCTGCGTGTGGCAGCGGCAATTTTCTTGTTCCGATCCTCCAGCGCAAGCTGGCGGCGGTGGAAGCCAAGTACGGCAAGATCGCGTTCGAGAAGCGTCACTATGCCCTCGTAGCGCTTGCCAGCCTCTATGGGATCGAGCTGCTGGACGACAACATTGCCGAATGCCGCGCCAACATGCTCGATGTTTTCGCAAAATATCTCGGCCTCGCCGAGGATGATGACCTTTGCCGCTGCGCCAGCCACTTCCTTTCGACCAACCTCATCCATGGTGACGCGATGACGATGAAGAATTCGGACGGTGGGCCGATCAGCGTCGTCGAGTGGAGCTACATCGGGAAAGGCAAGTTTAACCGACGAGACTTCCGGCTCGACGTGCTCACCGGCATGGCCAGCTTGCGCGAGGAGCGCTCACTGTTTGCCGGGCTAGGCAATCACGAAATCTTCCAACCGACCAAGAGCTACCCGCCAATGACGGTGCGCGAGCTGGCGGCACTGGACCGTGCGGAGCTGCAAGGATGAACGAACAGGTGGCTTTCGGGCTAAAGGGCCGCAACCCTGATGTGCTCAGCTGCATTGCCAACCTGTCGAACGACGAAGTTTTCACCCCGCCTGAGTTCGCCAATCGCATGCTCAAGACCTTGGAGCAGGCATGGGCGGCCAGCAATGGCGGCGCGAGCATTTGGGCCGACAAGACCGTCACATTTCTCGATCCTTTCACCAAGTCAGGTGTGTTCCTGCGCGAGATATCCACACGGCTGATCGCAGGGCTGGAAGGGCAAATCCCGGATTTGCAAGAGCGCGTCGACCACATCCTGACCAAGCAGGTGTTCGGCATCGCCACCACGCGCATCACGTCATTGCTGGCGCGTCGGAGCCTGTATTGTTCGAAGCATGCTGCCGGTCCGCACAGCGTTACCCGCAGCTTCGGCGATAATGATGACGGCAATATCTGGTTCGAACGTACCGAGCATGTACGCGAGGGAGATCGTTGCCGCTTCTGCGGTGCGAGCGGTGAATTGCTCAGGCGCGGCGCGGACGAAGAAAACTACGCATATGCGTTCATCCATACAGACAACATCAAGGTTCGCTTGGGCGAGCTCTTCGGAGGCAAGATGCAGTTCGACGTTATCATCGGAAATCCGCCCTACCAGCTCGATGATGGTGGCCATGGAACCAGTGCCGCGCCAATCTACCAAAAGTTCGTCGAGCAAGCCAAGGCGCTTGAGCCCCGCTTTCTGACAATGGTCATTCCGTCGCGGTGGTTTTCTGGCGGCAAGGGTTTGGACGACTTTCGTGAGTCCATGTTAAAGGATGATCGGCTGCGCACGATCGATGATTTTCTCAGTGCCGCCGATGTTTTCCCCGGTGTTGGGTTGAAGGGCGGTGTCTCTTACTTTCTTTGGGATCGCGAGAATCCGGGGCCTTGCAAGGTTACCACGCGATTCCAAGGTTGGGATGACTCAACGGCGACCCGCCCTCTACTTGAAGAGGGAGCCGAAATCTTTATCCGGTTTAATGAGGGACTTTCGATCCTTCGCAAGGTGATAGCTCACGAGACCGGCCAAAGGGTTAGTCTTGCATTACCTGACGAGAAACGCTTCGATAAGCTTGTCAGCTCAGCGCGGGTCTTTGGCTTCCGCACGTTCTTCAAAGGAAAGCCGCGGAAATCCCCGGGCGATCTGACCATTTATCAGAATGGCGGCATAGGTTATGTTCGCCCTGAGCAAGTTACCTCCGGGCAGCATCTGATCGATAAGTGGAAGTTGTTTGCTGGCTATGCCGCGCCGGGTACAGGCAACAAAGACACCTACCCTCACCGGATCATCAGTACACCGTTCGTCGTTGGGCCAGGGACTGTTTCGTCTGAGACATACCTCAGCATCGGCCCATTCGAGACAAAGCAAGAGGCCGAGAGTGCCCTGTCCTATCTCTCTTGTCGACTTACGCGGCTGCTGATCCTTCTTCACAAGTCCTCCCAGCACGTCACCCGAAAGGTCTATACATTTGTTCCCACCCAAGAATGGAACCGACGATGGACTGACGCTGAACTGTATGAAAAATATCGCTTAACCGATGAAGAGATTGCGTTCATCGAGAAGATTGTAAGGCCAATGGACGTGTTCTCCGACTTGCTCGGAGATGTTGTCGTAGATGACGATCCCGATGCCTAAGCCGACCATTGACGAAATCTTGCTTCCGAAGCCCGATGGTCGTCTGCGCATCTATGCTTGGACGCCTAACGATCCGCCGCCCGCTTATGCCGGCCTGATCAAGGTCGGGCAGACCACGCAGGCCGACGTCAATGACCGCATCCGCCAGTCGCAGGGACAAATGCAGCAGGCCTACACGCTCCATGTCGATGAAGTGGCGGAGCGCGCAGACGGCTCTGCCTTCCGCGACAGTGATGTGCGCCGCCGTCTAATCGAAAAGGGCTTCGAGAACGTCACCATCGGCTCTTCGCGTGAATGGATGCGCTGCTCGCCCGCAGATGTGCAGAGCGCCATCATCGAGCTACAGGAGGGGCTGAGTTTCCAGTCCGCGCGGAACGAAACCTTTCCTATGCGCCGCGAGCAGGCGGAGGCGGTGGAAGCCACCTACGATTACTACCAGTCCCGCTGGGCGGAAGATCCTAAGGCAGTCCCGCGTTTCCTCTGGAACGCCAAGATGCGTTTCGGCAAGACCTTCACCGGCTATCAGCTGGCGAAAAAGCTGGATGCCAAGCGCGTGCTGGTCGTCACCTTTAAGCCCGCAGTCGAAGATGCGTGGGAAGCTGATCTCAATAACCACGTCGATTTCGAGGGCTGGAAGTATCTCTCTCGCAATGCGGAGGGTGATCCGCTCGCCGTGCCGAAGGACACGCCGCTTGTCTATTTTGGGTCCTTTCAAGACCTGCTTGGCAAGGATCGATATGGCAACATCAAGGCACGCAACGAGTCGATCCATGTCATCAATTGGGATCTCGTGATTTTCGACGAATACCATTTCGGTGCATGGAGAGAGTCGGCCACATCTCTTTTTGAAGACGAAGAGAAGGCAGTCGAGCGAGTGGAGTCGCTTCTCGAGGGCGGCAAAGTCAGTGAGACCAAGCTGGCCGAGCAGACCGCAGACCTACAACAACCACTCGAAAGCGAGGCCGACTTTCTTCCGATCACCTCGCGCGCGTTCCTCTATCTTTCCGGCACCCCGTTCAAAGCGCTAGCCACGGGCGAGTTCATCGAAGAGCAGATTTTCAACTGGACCTACACTGACGAACAGCGTGCCAAGGCTACATTTGCTGCTGAACGTCCGGCGGAGCGAAACCCATATGCCGCGCTGCCACAAATGCAGCTGCTGACCTACCAGATGCCGGACGAACTGCTGGCTATCGCGAGCGGCGGCGAGTTCGACGAATTCGACCTCAACGAGTTCTTCAAGGCGAGAACTAAGGGAGTGATCTCGGAGTTCGAGCACAAGGACGAAGTGCAGCGTTGGCTCGACATCATTCGTGGGCAGGATTTGGCCGAGAGCTATGTCAGCTTGAAGACCCACGCCTCTCCGCCGTGGCCTTATTCGAACGGCCAATTGCTCCCATGGTTGCAGCACAGCTTTTGGTTTCTGCCCAGCGTTGCCGCTTGTTACGCTATGCGCGATCTTCTTTCGGCACGGCACAACGTGTTTTGGCACGACTACAATGTGATCGTGGCAGCAGGCCCGAATGCTGGGATGGGCCCTGATGCTCTACTTCCGGTGCGGCGCGCGATTGGTAGTGGGTACCAAACGAAGACGATCACCCTGTCATGCGGTAAGCTGACAACAGGGGTGACCGTGCCCCAGTGGTCGTCGATCCTGATGCTTCGCAACCTCAAGTCGCCCGAGACCTACTTCCAAGCGGCGTTCCGGGTACAATCGCCCTTCTCGATTAAGAACCCAGAAGGGGACGATCCCAATCGCGAAGATGTGTTGAAGCCCGTCTGCTTCGTGTTCGACTTCGCTCCAACGCGGGCGCTTCGTCAAATCACCGATTACGGCATTGGCTTGTCGCCGAGCGAGCCTAACCCGGAAAAAGCGGTGGCGGACCTCGTCTCGTTTCTGCCGGTGCTTGCCTTCGATGGCTCCGTGATGGTGCAGGCTGATGTGGACTTCATTCTAGACTACGCCACGGCAGGCACTACTGGCACGCTGCTCGCCAGAAAGTGGGAATCGGCGATGCTTGTTAACGTCGATAACGACACGCTGCGCCGGGTCCTCGCTAGTGCAGAAGCCATGGCGGCTGTTGAGCGGATTGAGGGCTGGAGTGCGCTAGGCAACAATGTAATCGAGACGATTGTAAACAAGAGCGAAAAAATCAAGGACCTCAAGAAGAAGGCCAAGGAAGCCGATCTCTCCGAGAAAGAGAAGAAGGAGCTGACTAAGGAGGAGAAGGCTTACAAGTCGCTGCGCAAAAAGGTGCAGGACAAACTTATCAAGTTCGCGACCCGCATTCCGGCCTTTATGTATCTGACCGATTTCCGTGAGAACACGCTGGTGGACGTGATCACCAAGATCGAACCAGACCTGTTCCGCACCGTGACCGGTCTAACCGTTGGCGACTTCAATCTGCTCGTCGACCTTAAGGTATTCAACACAGAGCGGATGAACGCCGCTGTGTTCGCCTTCCGCCGGTATGAGGATGCGTCGCTGCGCTATACCGGCATCGATACCCATGAAGGATTGACCCGGATTGGCGGCTATAACACTGTTGTAGCGAGAGAATCAGCCCGCTAAGCTCTTTACGGGCCGAAGCAATTCTCGCTCGGACACGCTTGGGAGGACCGCTGATGTACAAGCCAGGGGGCACGATCGCTGCAGCGCTGGAGAAGATCCAGTGCAAGTCCTACGTGCTGCCTGCAATCCAGCGTGAGTTTGTCTGGAAGCCTGAGCAGATCGAGCGTCTCTTCGACAGTCTGATGCAGGGCTATCCCTTCGGGACCTTCCTGTTCTGGACGGTGAAACCAGAAACCAGCGGCAGCTTCAAATTCTACGACTTCGTTCTGCACTACCATCAGCGGGACGCTGCGCATTGTCCGGAATTGCCGACCTTGCACAACCAAACGGTCACCGCCGTGCTTGACGGCCAGCAACGCTTGACCGCCCTGAACATCGGCTTGCGCGGCTCCATGGCCATGAAGCTTCCGAGCAAGTGGTGGAACAATCCCGATGCCTTTCCCAAGCGCACGCTTCGGTTGAACTTGCTGGCATCGCCCGAGCCCGATGAGGATGGGGTCGTATACGACTTCCGCTTCCTCGATGATGCCCAAGTTGAGCGCGATGAAAGTGCGCTATGGTTTCCTGTTCCTGATATTCTGGGAATGAAGGGCGGACCGCCGATGCTTGCCTGGCTGGTGAGCAAAAAGCTTGAAGGGGAGGATCTCAACCGGGCCTACACCATCCTCGATCGGTTGCACCAGGTCGTCCATATGGACCAGCGCGTGTTCTATTATGAAGAGGAGAGCCAGGACGTCGAGCGGGTGCTCAACATCTTTATCCGCCTCAATTCCGGCGGGACGGTGTTGTCATATTCCGATCTTTTGCTGAGCATAGCGGTCGCGCAGTGGAAGAAGATCGATGCGCGCTCCGAGATCCATAACCTGGTCGACGAGATCAATCGCATCGGTACTGGGTTCACGTTGAGCCAGGATTTCGTCCTCAAGGCTGGCCTGATGTTGTCCGACATCGCATCGGTGGGTTTCAAGGTCGAGAACTTCACCCAGGCCAACATGGTAAGGCTCGAGGCCAATTGGCCCGAGATACGCGCCGCTCTGGTCCGCACGGTCGAACTTGCCGCAAGCTTCGGCCTCAACGGGCAGACGCTTCGCGCGGACAGTGCGCTGCTGCCGATTGCCTATTATCTTTATCGCCGCAAGGCGCCGGCCAACTACACGCTCAGCAATCAGTTCGCGGCGGATCGTGCAGTCGTGCACTCATGGCTCATCAGATCCCTACTCAAGGCATCTGGTATTTGGGGGAGCGGCCTCGACACGCTCCTCACGGCATTGCGCGAGGTCATTCAGCAGTCGGGAGGAGAGAACTTCCCTGCTCAAGCTCTTGAGCAAGTCATGGAGGCTCGGGGCAAATCCCTTTCGTTCTCGCCTGCCGAAGTCGACGACATGCTCACGATGCAGTACGGCGACAAGCGCATGTTCGCGCTGCTTTCGATGCTGTTTCCCTTCGTCAACCTGCGGAACCAGTTCCACATGGATCATGTGTTTCCGATTTCACGGTTCACAACAGCGAAGCTGCGAAGAGCGGGCATCGCCGAGGAGCGGATTGCTGACTATATCCGGATGGCGAATGAGCTTCCGAACCTGCAGTTGCTCGAAGGAACCGTGAATGGCGAGAAGCGCGATACTTTGCCCAGTTCATGGCTCTGTACCCATTACCCAAACACGGGTGATCGGGATCACTACTGTACGATGCACGACCTCGGGGACGTGCCTGATACGCTTGAAGGCTTTCCGGAATTCCACAATGCGCGGCGTGAGCGCCTGCGGGAGCGGATTAGCTCTGTTCTCAGTGTGGCGATGCCCTGAACGGTTTGTCCGACATATTGGCGCGCTACCCTATCGGCCAACCTGCTCTAACCGCTGGCGTGGACCGGGCATGTGGTCACAGCCTATCCGGGTGACAATCAGGAGCGGTAGGAAATAGAGCGGGAGATTCTGTAGGAAGCGCTCTGTCCCGTATGACCGGGGTGCTACGGCGCGGAAGAAGCGGCCCAAGCCGCACTGCGTCGTTCAATGGTCCGACTTTCAAGGCGGCTAGCAACTTGAAGGCATTGCAAATAGGGGTTTGCTGGCCACATCATGAGCAAAGATCTGTTATTTCCCGCTCTATCAGACGGAAGCGTTCCTTGACCTCTTCTCCGGCATAGAATGCAAGCATGTCCTCCTTGGTGAGCGTCCCCTCAGATAGGAACTTGATGAGGTAGCGCTGATTGAACTCGGCGAGCAGAATGCCTTTCTCGATCTGCGAGAGGATTTGCTTCATATTGTCGATATTGGCGGTCACAAGTTGCTTTACCAACGCCATCTCGCGTGCGTCCTTGATCAACCGATTCACGATTATCTTGAGTACGTCGGTGTCGAGATCCAAGGTTTTCGCGTTGAGCGCAATGTCGCGCGCAAGCATGTAGGCAATTGCGAGGTTCCGGTAGTCACCTTTTTGGGAGTCGATAATCGCAATCATCCCGACTCCTGGAAGTAGCTTTAAATCTTGAACAGCGGCGAGAATGCTGTTGTCAACGAGGGAGGCGTCGAAGACGATAATCCCAACTTGGCCATCGCGATTGGCCTGCGCTTCGAGTAGCTGACTCCAGGCGGTATCCGCCTTCTTGGTGAAGACATCCTTGGTCTGGATGTCACCCAGACGAATGCTTTTGTCGAACTTGCACTCGATCGCGATCCGCTTGCCGCTGTCACCGGCCAGATGGCAGACGATGTCGCCGGTCTTATTTCGGCGGATCTTGCCGGCACGGTCGCCGGTTAGCTCGATTCGGTCGTTGATCTTCTGGCGATCGAAAAACTCGGACAGAAAGTCGGCGATGTCGGTCTCGGCGAGCACGCCCTTGACCGAAGATCGATAGAATAGCTCCTTCTTCATGTCGAAGATCAGCTTGAGACTTTCGAGTTCAGTCCCGAGCTCGTTCGCGGTTCTAGACAGAAAGCTCGAGAGCCGGTCCTCCATCAGCGCGAGAACGCCGATATAGAGCGCCTTGTGAAGCTGCTCGTCGCGATCAGCGGCAGCCACCTTATTGAAGAACTCAAACAGGATCTTGTTGTCGACCTCAAAGGCACCGAACTGAACGCGACAATTTTTCTGATCGAGGGTGACGAGTGGCATCTTAGATCCGGCTATAACGATAGTGACCCTTGATGGACGCAGCGAGGAATTCCCCCTTTGATCCGGCCTGATCGAAGGCCTGAGCGATCTGCAGCGGCACATCATAATAATGATAGCGGCTGCCGTTAAGAAATTCGACCTCGAGCAGTAGCTGATCCTCATCATAGCGGATTGCGGCGATATTCGATGAAGAGAAGGGGCCAAATTCGTGCCAGGCCATGTATGTTAATCCTTCTTTGCTGGAGTGTGGACCGGGTTCTGCTGGAGCCAGGTCTCAACAAAATATCGATAGTCTGCCGGAACATGGGCCTTGAGGTTCCAGCCGCCCGGCGTCATCGAGTCTTCAGGCGCCACCTCGTCGCAAATCAGCGGATCTTGGCTGTCGGGACGGCGATCGCGGGGTGGCGCCTGAATCATGGTACGCATCGGCAGCCGAACCGCTTCGCCTAAGATGATCGCCTCACCGGTGCGCAGAACCGGTAACATGCTTGTAAGGCCCTCAAGGTTGTCTGAAAGCGCACTGGTTACATGCGAGCGATCGGTGGAATTACTCAACCGCATCGCGAAGAAAGTGCCGCACTGCGACAGGATCGTTGGGTTTATCTCAGCTGGGCGCTGACTGACAATCATCGCCCCAATGCCGTATTTGCGGCCTTCTTTGACGATGCGCTGGGTCGCGACAGAAGCTGCGCTGCTCCCGTCGTCGCCAAGATAACTGTGCGCTTCTTCCATTACGACGAGCAGCGGACGCTCTCGCCCGCCCTCCGACAGGTTCCGGGCCCAAAAGAGGCCATCGTAGAGAACGCGTAAAATGTTGCCGATGATGTCGTTCGTCACGGTTGAGGGGATGCCCGACAGGTCGAGGATAGTGATCGGCTTGTCGCTGCCAAGCCATTGCTGCACCAGATCGGAGAGCGTCTTCTTCGTCTTGCCGTCAAGATCGGGATGCCAGTCGCCCGCCTTCAACAAAAAGTCGTAACGGGCGACGCGGAGCCGAGCACCCAACGCCTCGAGCGGCCCCCGGATGTTTAACACATCCGGAAGCCAGTTGATCTTCTCTGGATCGTTCGCGACGCTTTTGACTTTGCGAAAGCGGGGAGGAATGCCTGCTTGAGCATCGCCCACGATCTTCGCGTTGGAGGCGTCAAGCTCAAAGGCCCAGTTTGCCTGATCCGCCGGGCTCGCACCACCAGTGCTGAAATAAGTGCCGAACTCCCGGCAATAGAGCTCGTACCAGAGTTTGTTCAGCGAGAATGGGACAGGACTGTCGGCGGTAATGGTGGCGGGGTCCACCCCCGCGATGGGCTGGACTGCCAGGCTCGCAATCTTGGCGGCGAGGATTTCCTCTAGGATGATGTTACGGGCCTTGCCATCAGGCGGGAGACTCCCGAATGTCACCCTCAAAAGTTCGTCGAAACTAAGGGCCCAGAAGGGTATGCACAGAAGGTGTTCGTTGGCCTTACGGCCGTCGGGGCTGATCTTGAAGATGTTCGCGCGATCGCCGAGTGCTTTCCCGTATTCGCCGTGTAGATCGAGCACGACGATCCGCGCCGATGGAAAGCGGCTCTCGTCTGACAAAACATTAAGAAGCCCCGCTACCGTAGTCGACTTGCCCGAACCAGTTGTGCCTACAACGGCGCTGTGGCGGGTCACCAGCTTGTTGACGTCGACCAGCGCATCGATTGACTCGCTGCCCGCCACATGGCCGACGCGGACGAGGTGATTTTGCTTGTCCGACCGGCCATAGATCGCCTGAAGATCAGCCTCGGATACGAGATGAACCTCGTCCTCGAAGGTTGGATACTGCGAGATACCGCGCTGGAACCGGCCTGTCCGATAGCCCTCGCCGATCAGCTGGACCGTCATCCATCGCAGGCCATTGGGCATGGAGAGGGCCGCCTTCTCCGGGACCGCACTTGCTCCAACCTGGGATACGATGCCGTATAGATCAACATAACCTACAGGGATTTTGACAAAGCTACCGATCTGGCCGATCTTGTGACCCTGACCTTGGACGAAACTAAGGCCCGAAAAGCGGTCCGATGTCAAAGTGACGCTGACCGTCGTGCCGCTAACATCCTGGACCGTGCCGATGACGGTCGCCCGGTCGGCACTATCAGGCCGGATCATCGCTCATCCCATCTCCTGAAAGGCCACGCAGCAGCATGCCGAGCGCGGCGAAGTCTCCGAGCCGCAGGGTAACCTTGTCGCCATCATTCACAAGGATGCTGGACGGCAACGCAAGATCATCGGCCCCCTCACCCGACCACTCACCGAGCGTGCGGCCGATGATCGCCTTGTCGAACCCGAGAAGGCTCAGATTGGGCGTCGCCAGCGCGCACTGGCGCGCGAGCTTGTAATTCACCCACTCAAGCTCGCCAAATAGGCAAGCGAAGACATGTGCTGTTGGATTGACTTCAAGGCTGCGGCAGATGACGTCGTTGATATGCTCGTCTGCGAATGAATAGCCGCAGATGAACAGCAACGATGACGGCGCGAGTAAGAAGGCCTTCAAGCGATCGAGCATCGCGAGATACGGCATCTTTCGGCTCTGATCATACTTGAGGTGCGACGGGTAGATCAGATAGCTCTGCTTATCGGTTTTCTCGTCGCTGCGCACGACATCGGTCTTGCCTTCAAGACGCCAGTTGAGGGATCCGTGGATCTTCCAGAGCCGAGTCCAGCGCGGCGGAAGCAAACCCTCATCCTCGACAGCGCCAAGGTCAAAGAAGGCCTTACGCGCACCGATGAAGCCGTCGAAATATGGCGCCGAGCTCTCCTCAAGCGCCTGCTCCATCAACAAGTCGTAGTTTGTCGTAAACAGATGCACCGGCCGCTCGCGACGGATCGAGCGACTCCAAATTGCGAGGTTATGATAGGGGCTGTCTTTGGCGGGAAGCTCGCGTCGGACCTCTTTGGATATGACGCCGCAGACTTTGTTGTCGAGGGCAATTAGCTCATCAGCGGTCAGTCCCCGCACATCGCCGCCGCCGGCGACGCTTGCGAATACGCGGATTCGGCTAAGCAGGAGCTCAATATTGCCACCATCGCCGCCGTCATCGGTAACGATCTTGACGATTTTGTCCCAGGTCGACGGGCTCGCGGGGTCCTTGCTGGAAAGCTGCTCCGCGATCGCCTTCGTCAGGCCCGCTACGTCCCAGATCAGCGGGTCCGTTACGGTCTTTCCATCCTCCACCCGTTCATTTACCCGAATCGACAGTGGGCACCCCGCACCCAGGAAAAAGCCTACCGGCTTGCGGTTCTGCGACAGGGCTTGTTGAATGAAGCTGATCTGACGAGCCGGATCATGTTTATGCATCTTACCCCTTCGCCGTCGTTCATTTTCTGACAGGGATAGTCTGTCCGTTATCCTCCAATGGTACAACAGAGTTCGGAAAAAAAGAAGGTTTTTCAAGTGCCGAGGGAGTGCCGCCACACATGATTGCCTAATCGGGAGCTTTGCCTTTCCTCCGATCATCGAGATAGTCGCTCCACCATTGCGCCATCTTGACCCGCTCATCCCAGTACTGGCCCCGATTGTAGGTGCCACGAATGGCGTTGCTGTCGCCGTGGGCCAGCGCGCGTTCGATGGCATCGGGGTGCCAGAGCCCGCTTTCGTTGAGCAAGGTGGATGCCGTCGACCGGAAACCGTGGGCCGTCATCTCGTCCTTGCTGAAACCCATGCGCCTAAACGACGAGTTGATGGTATTCTCGCTCATCGGGCGCAGCCGGGTGTGGAAGGCTGGGAAGATGTAGCCTTGCCCCCCGGTGATGGACTTCAGCTCTTTGAGAAGTGCGAGAACTTGGCGCGACAGAGGCACGGCGTGAGTGCGCCGCGCCTTCATCTTGCCTGCGGGGATCGTCCAGATTGCCTTCTCGAAGTCGATTTCCTGCCACTCGCCGTGCCGCATCTCACCCGGTCGGACGAAAATGTGTGGGGCAACCTTTAGCGCCAACTTCGTGATCGGGTAGCATTCGAACGCATCGATGGCACGCAACAGCTCGCCCAGCTTTTCCGGTTCGAGGATGGCTGCATAGTGGCGCGCTTGGGGGGTCAGCAGTGCACCCTTGAGGATGGCCGTCGGGTCTGTGGTGCAGCGGCCGGTGGCCGCGCCATAGCGGAATACCCGGCTCGCGAAAGAGCGGCACTTCTTGGCGGTCTCACGATTGCCTCTTGCCTCCAGCTTCTTGAGCGGGGCGAGCATCATCTGCGGGTCAACGTCCGAAATCGGCATGTGCCCGATCGCCGGCTTGAGCAGATCGAGGAACCAGCGTGCCTTGAGGAGCGTGGCCTCGGCGCGGCCTTCGCCGACCATCTTGTTCTCGATGTACTCGCGGGCGACCGACTCGAAGGTGTTGGCGGCGCTGATCTTGGCCGATGCCTTGTTCTTCTTTCGCGTCAAGGCAGGGTCTTCGCCCTTGGCAATACGCAGCCTGAGCTCGTCGCGCTCGAGGCGCGCCGCCTGAAGACTAACTTCGGGCCAGGCGCCAAGAGCTATCCTCTTTTCTTTGCCGCCTACGTAATACTTCAGCCGCCAGAGCTTCGAGCCGTTGGGGAAGATTTCTAGGTAGAGGCCGCGCTCATCGGCGCGCTTGTAGGCGGTAGCACCGGGCGAAAAAGCTCGGATTTGCAAGGCTGTCAGTGACATTTGGGGGCATGACCTTTCGCCAGAAAGGGGCATGTGGGGGCATATGCCCCGCTCCATGCCCCTGATTGTGGGGGCACGGCCTGAAACAGCGTGAAACACGCGGCATCAAAATCCAGCCAAAAATGGCAGATTTCTGCGGTTTTTTCAAGATTCTTGATGCCACTCCCGCAGGAGTTTTGGTGCCCAGAAGAGGACTCGAACCTCCACGCCCTTGCGAGCGCCGCCACCTGAAGACGGTGCGTCTACCAATTCCGCCATCTGGGCACGGATGCCTGCCGGTCATCGCTGCCGGGAGGCTGGGTAGGCGCGGGCCTCTAGCGGGGGGCGGGGGGTGCTGTCAATGCTAACCTCGCCTCGAGTTGCGTTACGTGCGCTTCACGTGAAACCGGCGTCGCGGCGATGGGTCATAAGGTGCCATCGGGGGCCTTCCCGGGTCTGGCCGGTCCGGAACGGGCCGAGGCCGCGGGCGCGACGGGGCGGGTCGCAGCTGCGGTCGGCACCCCGGCGAAGTGGTGCCCCGGGTCGCCGCCCGCAGCCCGTAGCCCCCAATCGGAACCCTTGCCTCTGCGCTCGCATTATCGCAAAGCGCAGCCCCGAAACGCCAAGCCACGGATCGAGCACTCTCATGCCCTCCTCCCCCACCTCCTCCCCGCTGTCCGGCCAGCTGGTCACGATCTTCGGCGGCACCGGCTACATCGGCAACTACGTTGCTCAGAGCCTTCTCGCCCGCGGTGCTCGCTTGCGCCTTGCGAGCCGCGCGCCGGGCAAGGCGCAGAGTCTGAAGCCGCTCGCCAATCTCGGCCAGCTCCAGCTCATGCCCTGCGACATCACCCGCGAGGAGCACGTCGCCGCCGCGCTCGAGGGCGCGTCTTATGTGGTCAATCTCGTCGGCGCGTTCAGCGGCGATCTCGGAAAGCTGATGGGCGAGGCTCCGGGCACCATCGCCCGGCTGGCCGCTGAGCGCGGGATCCGGGCGCTGGTCCATGTCAGCGCGATCGGCGCCGATGCCGCCTCTCGAACCGCCTATGCGCGCGGCAAAGCCGCAGGCGAGGCCAACGTCGCCGCCGCCTTCCCCGGAGCGACGATCCTGCGGCCCTCGATCGTGTTCGGCAAGGACGACAACTTCATCAACCTGTTTGCGGGGATGATCGAACTGCTTCCCGTCCTCCCCGTGTTCGGCCCCGAGGCGAAGCTCCAGCTGGTCTACGCCGACGATGTCGCGGAGGCGGTGGCGGTTGCGCTGGAACACCCCGAGCAGCACGGCGGTCGGACCTACGAACTGGGCGGGCCGGAGCAGCTCTCCATGATGGAGATCCACCGCCGCATCGCCGCCGCGCAGGGGCGCAAGCGCACCTTCCTCGCCGTGCCGGACGGCCTGTCTGCCACCTTCGCCGCTCTGCCGGTAACGCCGATGACCCGCGACCAGTGGACGCTCCTCAAGCCCGGCAGCACGGTCGCGCCGGGAGCCCTCGGCCTCGTCGACCTCGGGATCGAGGCCCGGCCGCTCGGCCTGTTCCTCGACAAGTGGATGCTGCGCTACCGCAAACACGGCCGCTTCGGCGCGGCAAACGAAAGAGCCAAGGCGTACAAGGCCTAAGGCGCGGCGGGGCTCCCTCCCGCCCGAGGATCCGCTCGCAGCCTGCCTGGCCCCGACAGGTGTGTGCAGTTACCCTGCCACGGCTTGCCGTGGGAGGGCAGTCCGGCACGCCTTCGAAGAGAACTGTCACAAAACTTGCACATTGTAAGAAAACTGTCATAATCCGGCGATGGCGCACCCCGTAATCGACCGCCCCCATACGGTTTCCTCGTATAACCTGCAGCTTGCGGAAGTCCGGTCGATCATCAACCGGATGGCCGACGAGGCGCAGGCGATGCTGTCCGGCGCGCTCCATGCCCTCTGCAAGGCCGACAGGGTCGCGGCGATGCAGGTGGTGGCGCAGGACAAGGCGATCGACGAACTCGAACGGTCGCTCGAGAGACGGGCCCTGCTAATCATCATGTCTCGTGCGCCGATGGCGGAGGATCTGCGCTACCTGATGGCCGCGATCCGGATCGGCAAGATGCTCGAGCGGACCGGCGACCAGGCCAAGCGCATTGCCCGGCGGCACGAGGAGGTCGACCTTGCCGTTCTTGGGCCGCGTTTCCCGCTGCTTAGGGCAATGGAGCGCCATGCCGGCGAGATGGTGGCAAAGGCGATCGCCAGCTTCAACGAGGGTTCGCGGGAGCTTGCCGGCGAGGTCATGTCCTCCGACGCCGAGCTCAACGCGATGAACGACGCGCTGATCCGTGCGTGCCGCGAGGCGATGGACGAAGGCACACTCGGCAGCGGTGACGGCCTCCAGCTGATCCTGATCGCCAAGCAGCTGGAACGGGTCGGCGACTACGCCACCAAGATCGCCGGGGACGTCGCCTACATGCTCACCGGCGAATAGCCCCCGGCCACCGCAGGTGCCGGGTCAATAGTTCCACTGCGCCTGCACCCGCAGGATTTGCCCTTCGGCCTGCCCGAGCCGGCGCTCGTCCGCCTCCTTGCGCGAGGCCCAGCCATAGGTGGTGGTGATCTCCAAGGCGGGGTCGAGCTGGAATTCGAAGCCCAGTTCCAGCTCCTCGGTCTCCAACCGCGGCGCGTTGACCGCGGCCTTGAAGCCGCCGCGGTAATACTGCCAGCGCGCGAAGGGATAGAAGGGGCCGATCGGCGAGTCGTCGATCTTGCCCATCAGCTGGACATAGCCGCCAGTCAGCGGACGTTCCTCGATCCGGCCCGTGGCTGGGACGAATTCTGGGCCCGTGCCCCAGTTCCATTCCCCCTGCACGCCGATCGGGTTGGGGTAGAGGATCGCGTGGATCAGCGCGCGGTTGTCCTTGAATCCGGCGGCGCTCAGCCCGCCGGTGCGGATTTCCGGCCGGATGCGGTTCCTCATCACCGACCCGCCGATTTCGAACACCTGCCCTTCCAGCCCGAGCCCGTCGAGTTCGAAGGGCCAGGTGGCAAGGCCCACGAGCATCACGTTGTCGTCGGCTTCGGTGCGGTTGAGGCCCTGCCCGTTGAAGGCACCGAAGCCGAAGGCGCCGTAATTTCCGAAAAGCTTGTGCCCGTCCTTGGCGAGCCGGTCCCAGATCGCCTGCACCTTCGGCGGGGTGTAATAGGCGACGATACCGAGATCGCGCTCGCCTGCGGCGGCGCTGTTGATGCCGTCGGTGCGGTCAAGCGCGAGGCGGTTGGACGAGGACTGCATGTTCTCCCAGCCATAGGGCACCTTCGACTGGCCGAGCCGGATGCGGAAGGACTTGTCGTCGAAGGGGAAGACATCGGCATACATGTCCCGCAGCGAGACCGTCCCTTCGCGCCGCTCGCCGACCGACTGGTTCGAGACCGAAGCGGCGAAATCCGGCTGGAAGTAGAGCGAGACATGATCGTTGAGGTCGCCCTGGATGATCATGCGCAGCCGGCGGAAGCTGAAGTTGCTGTCGGCATTGATCGCGCTGTCATGGATCGAGCGCAGGCGCGAGATGCCGGCGGGCGCGTTCGAATCGCCGGAGATGATCTGGTTGAAGCGCAGCTGGGTATAGCCGCGCAGGCGCAGCTTTTCGTACCACGCCTTGGGTTTGGCCGGAGCAGGTGCAACGGCGAGGCGGATCTGGCCCGCGTCTGCCGGCGGCGTGATCGTCGCAGGGGACGGGGCCGGGGTCGGGCTTGCGATTGCCACTGGGGGCGGCGAGGCGGCGGGTGCGGCCGAGGGCTGGGGCGGGGCTGCACGGGACCGGTCTGCCTGAAGCGCCTCGACCATCGCTTTCAGCTCGTCGATCTGGCGCTGGAGGTTGGCGATCGTGCGCGCCTGATCGGCTTCGCTCGGCACAGGACCGGCGCTGGCGGCGGCAAGGGCCGGAGCGCTCGTTGCCGCCAGCAGGGCGGCGGCAGACGCGATGATGGCGCCGCCACCGGACATTCGTATCATGACAAAGCTGCCTTCGCACTCGCCGGTTTCGACATGAGCCGACTGCGGCAGGCGACTATGTCCATTTAGCGTCAATTATGTGACAAATGCGACCATTCGTTCCGTACCCTCGTCAAAGTGCCCCGCTGCAGATTCCGGCGGGTCGTGCCGCCGGACCGCAGGATTTGACGCCGCTCCCAAAGTTTGATAATTCTACCATTATAGAACTATGGGAGCGCCTCTGTTGCAGGCAGAAGCCGTCATCCGCGCGTTGGGCGCGCTCGCGCAAGAGCATCGGCTCGCCGCCTTCCGCCTGCTCGTGCAGGCCGGGGCCGAGGGTATTCCGGCCGGCGTGCTCGCCGAAAAGCTCGGCGTGCCGCCCTCCTCGATGAGCTTCCACCTTGCCCAGCTCGCCAACGCGGGCCTCGTCACCCAGCGGCGCGAGAGCCGGTCGATCCTCTATTCGGCCGACTACGGCGCGATGAATGCGCTGATGGGCTACCTCACCGAAAACTGCTGCGGCGGCGCGGCTTGTGCCGATGCCGTCGCTTGCGAACCTGCAACCAACCGGAAGAACGCCTGATGAAACGCTTTCACCTCCACGTCGGCGTGACCGACCTCGATGCCTCGATCGCCTTCTACACCCACCTCTTCGGCGCCGCGCCGAGCGTGGTGAAGGCGGATTATGCCAAGTGGATGCTCGAGGACCCGCGCATCAACTTCGCGATCTCGATGCGCGAGGGGGCGACGAAGGGCATCGAGCACGTCGGCTTGCAGGTCGAGGACGAGGGCGAACTGGCCGAGGTCTATGCCCGCCTCAAGGCCGCCGACCGCCCTGTGCTGGAGGAGGGCGCGACCACCTGCTGCTATGCAAAGTCGGAAAAGAGCTGGATCGCCGACCCCGACGGGGTTGTGTGGGAGGCCTTCCTGACCACCGGCGGCAGCACCACCTATGGCGGCAGCCCCGATCTCGAACAGCTCGCCAATGCCGATGCCGCGGCGGGCGCGTGCTGCGTGCCGCAGAGCGCGGCCGCGGCGCCGTCCTGCTGCTGAACCCGACCGCGGGGGCGACCATGAACATTCTGGTGCTGTGCACGGGCAATTCCGCCCGCTCGATCCTTGGCGAGGCGCTGTTCGACCACCTCGGGCAAGGTCAGGTCCGGGCCTTCAGCGCGGGGAGCAAGCCCAAGGGCGTGCCGCACCCCGGCGCGCTGCGGCTGCTCGAACGCCGGGGGATCGACACCGCGCCGTTGCGGTCGAAGAGCTGGAACGAGTTCACCGGCCCCGACGCTCCGCCGATCGATCTGGCAATTACCGTGTGCGGCAATGCTGCGGGCGAGGCTTGCCCGGTGTTCATGGGCAGCCCGCTGAAGGCCCATTGGGGTCTCCCCGATCCTGCCGAGGTGACCGGCAGCGAGGCCGAGGTCGACGCCGCTTTCGAGGAAACCTGGCGGCTGCTGGAAATGCGGGTGCGGGCGTTCCTCGCGCTCGACCGGGCGGCGATGGACAAGTCCGCCCTGCAGGCAGCCCTTGCCCGGATCGGCGCGATGGAGGGGGCGGCGTGATGAACGAAGCGACCTCGCCGCTCGGCCTGTTCGAGCGGTATCTTTCGCTGTGGGTGCTGCTCGCGATCCTTGCCGGGCTCGGCTTGGGACTTGTGGCGCCCGATGCGGTCGGCGTGCTGGCGGGGCTGGAATATGCCTCGGTCAACCTCGTCGTCGCGGTGCTGATCTGGGCGATGATCTTCCCGATGATGGTCGGGGTCGATTTCGGGAGCATCAGGGACATCGGCAGGAAGCCGAAAGGTCTGGTCATCACGCTGGCGATCAACTGGCTGGTCAAGCCCTTCACCATGGCGGCGCTGGCGGTGCTGTTCTTCGACTATCTCTATGCCGGCCTGCTGCCCCGCGCCGACGCACAGGAGTATATCGCCGGGCTCATCCTGCTGGGCGCGGCCCCCTGCACCGCGATGGTCTTCGTATGGTCGCAGATGACCCGCGGCGATCCGGCCTACACACTGGTGCAGGTCTCCGTGAACGACCTCGTGATGATCGTCGCCTTCGCCCCGATCGTGGCGCTGCTGCTGGGCGTCACCGATATCGTGGTGCCGTGGGAGACGCTGCTCTTGTCGGTGGTGCTTTACGTGGTGATCCCGCTGGCGGCAGGGGCATGGACCCGCGCCCGCGTGATCGCAGGCCACGGCGGCGATGCGGCGGCGATCGATGGCTTCACCGCGCGATTGAAGCCATGGTCGATCATCGGCCTGCTGGCGACGGTCGTGCTGCTGTTCGCCTTTCAGGCCGGGACAATCATCGCCAATCCCCTGCTGATCGCGCTGATTGCGGTGCCGATCATAATCCAGTCCTACGGCATCTTCGCCGCTGCCTATGCCTGGGCCTATGCGTGGCGGGTGCCTCATGCCATTGCCGCACCCTGCGCGCTGATCGGCACCTCGAACTTCTTCGAGCTGGCGGTGGCGGTGGCCATCGGGCTGTTCGGCCTGTCGAGCGGCGCGGCGCTGGCGACGGTGGTCGGCGTGCTGGTCGAGGTGCCGGTGATGCTCTCGCTGGTCGCCTTCGCCAACCGCACCCGCGCCCGCTTTCCCGAAAGCACCGCCTGACGGGGCGGCCGCTGCCGGCATCGCCCCCTGTCCGGCGCGCTCAGAAGCCGTCGGTGGGGAGCGCGATCGTCACCACGCCGTCGCCGGGCTCGACCGGCGGGCCGGTGATGCCGTAGAGCGCATGGCCGTCCACGGGGGAAAGCAGCCGTTCGATCTCCTTGCCGGCGTAGTCGCGGATGATGCCGACCAACTCACCCTTCTTGAGTGCGCGGGGGCGGGCGTCGACGGGGTGATAGACGCCCGCATGGCCGGCCGCGAGCGCGGTGGTGCCCTCGAACAGCCGGGTGGGCGCGGGGGCCGCTTGCACCGGTGCGTCACTCATGCCGAGGATCGCCAGCGCGTTCTCGACCCCCGCGACGATCGCGGCCACATGGGCCTCCTCGCGGCTGCCGTTCTGGCCGATCTCGACCAGGATCGTGGGCTTGCCCATCGCCACGCCCTGCCGGTTGAGCGAGCGCCCGGTGTCGATCTGCGCCTGCGTCTGCATCGCGTAGCGCACGATGTTGGGAAAGCCGAAGCCCTGCGCCACCTTCAACGCCAGCGGGAAATCGGTCGCGAGCGGCCCGCCGTAGACGCCGATGAAAGGGTCGAGGAACTCGGCCCCATCGCCGCTGTGCACGTCCATCAGGAAGTCGCTGCGGGCGACCACCTCGCGCGCGATGAGATCGGCGATGCGTTCGGTCTGGGTGCCGTCCGCCTTGCCGGGGAAGACGCGGTTGAGGTTCTTGCGGTCGACCGGATTGACGTTCGGCGAGCGGCCCTCGAAGCCCGGGATGTTGGCGACGCGCACCAGCACCAGCGTGCCGAATAGGCGCGCGGGATCGACCCGCTCGGCGAGCCGCTCAGCGGCGAGGATCGAGGCGAATTCGAAGCCGTGGACACCCGCCACCACCGCCAGCACCCGGCCTTCGCGGGCGCCGTGGATGACGCTCACGGGGATGAAGGTCGACCCGTCGCTGCCTTCGGGCACGGGGATGCGGAAATCGGCGCGGGTGCCCGGGGCGACGGTCTCTCCGGCGATGACGAAAGGCGCCGGGTCTTCCGCTGCGGCGAGCGCCGGGGCGAAGAGCAGCAGCAGGGCGGTGCAGATCAGGCGGGCAAGGCTCATGGCAGGGGCCGGTAGCGCGGCAGCCCCTCGAACACCACCGGATCATAGGGCGGATCGCGGAAGAAGAGCGGATAGTGGAACGCGCGCAGATCGGCATGGAAGGCGCGCACGTGGTCTTCATAGGCGATCATCGCGCGCGTGTCCGTCCCCGCGAGCCGCTCGAACCCGCGTTCGACAAGGGCCGCAGGCGAGAGCAGCGCTGCCCACCCCGCCGCTGCATCGCGGGCGAGACGGCCCTTGCGATAGGCCGTCACGATCGGCTCCGCCTGCTGATCGCCGACCTGCTGGAAGGCGTAATACCACTTCCACTCGAAGGGCTTGGCGACTTCTCCGAGCGGCCGCCATTCGGGATGCCGGGCGAGGAAGGGTTCCATCGTGGCGGCCTTGGGCTTGTCCCAGGCATCGTTCACCGCCTCGCGCTGGAGCATCAGGATCTCCGCCCCGTCGGGCACGGGCACCGCGGTCTCAATCGCCGCGCGCGAAACCGCCGGGACGAGCAGGGCGAGCGCCAGCCACAGGCCGACCAGTGCGGCGAGCAGAACCGGCGGGGGCGCGGCGAAGCGACCGATGGCGACCACGATCAGCCCCCAGACCGCGAGCCCGCCGATCACCAGCCCGCTGGCGGCGAGAGCCTTCGAAAGACCCGCACCCTCGATCCCCGCGCCGATCCAGAAGGGCAGCAGCAGCGCGAGCGCCAGCCCGCCGAAGCGCACCGCGGCACGCGGGCGCCACAGGCGCTGCGGGGCACCGGCGGTCGCCACCAGCAGATCGTGCCGCCCTGCCACGCGCTCACCGGCGCGCAGGTCGTGGAGCAGCAGGATCAGCAGCAGCGGCGCGATGGTCGCCGCCAGAAAGGCGAAATCAAACCGCCCGATCAGGCCGAAATCGGCGTTCTTCGTGTCGGCCTCGTGGATCTGCCCCTCGAGCGCCAGCATCCGCACCCGGTGGAGCCAAGGCGCGGTGTCGCGCTGGCCGAGCGCGGCGAAGGCGAAGTCCGACGGCGGTGCATAGGCAAGGTGGAAGGCGGCATAGGCCGCGCCGCCCCATTCCTCCTGCTTGGAAATCGCGTCGGCCCGGTCGCGCGCGTCCTCCTCGAGCAACGCGGCGATGGTGGCGCGCTGTTCGCGCACCTCGGCGATGCCGAAGCCCGTCGCCGCGGCCGAGAGCAGCAGCGCGAGCGCCAGCCACAGCAGCGCCCCCCGGTCGCGCAGCAGGAAGCGCGCCTCGCGCAGCAGGCCGCTCATGGCGCGAGCCTCCGTGCGCCGGCCACGATCGCGCCGCCCAGCACCGCCAGCCAGCCGAGCAGCAGCAGCAGCGGCAGGGCGGCCCGGGCGGCGCGCGCCTCGGCCGGGTCGGGCACGAAGCGAAAGGAATCGAGCAGGCGCCACGATGCCGCATTGATCCGCGTGCGCTTTTCCGCCTCCGGGTCGGAACTGCGCGCGGCATCATCGGCATAGGTGAGCGCGGTCGCGTGGAGATCGTTCAGCCCCTGCACGAAATCGAAGCGCAGCGCCTCGCTTTCGCGCAGGAAGCGGTGGTGGGTCGCAAGGTCGGTTCCCGCCAGCGTGCGCGAGGCTGCGCCGACCGCGAGCGTCGGCGAGGCGAGGCCGAACCATGTCACGATCCGCGCCTGCGCCGCCTCGCGCTCCATCCGGCGTTCGGCGTAGGTGTTCATCAGGGCGGTGAGTTTGGCTTCGGAATGGCTGGCCACCACCCCGCGCCAGTTGATCGGCAGTTCCTCGACGCTTTCGGACTCGTATTGTTCGAGCACCTGCTTCTTGAGCGCCTCGAAGGCCGGGTCGGCGGCATTGTGCCCGTCGCCCAGCTTGCGTTCCTCCGCCAGCATCACGAGATCGCTCTCGATCTTGCCGGGGGCGTCGATCGCGGCGCTGGCGGCGTTGATGCCGATGCGCGGGACGATCAGCGCGACCATCAGCCACAGCAGCACGAGCACTCCGAGCGCGACGCTGCGCTGGCGCACCCACAGCGAGACCGCCAGCACCAGCGCTGCCCACACGGCGAGGTAGAGCGCGTAGCCGCCGACCAGCAGCCCCGCCGCAAGCGGGGATTCGCCGCCCGCGAGCGACAGGCCCGCCAGCACCGCGACCGGTAGCAGGAACAGGCCCGCCACCCCTGCCAGCGCGAGCGCCTTGCCGCCCGCAATGGCGAGGCCCGCCTGCCCTTGCGCCAGCAGCACCGAGAGCGTTCCGCTCTCGCGCTCGCGCAGCACCACGCCGTGGCCGATGATGATCAGCAGCAGCGGGATCAGCAGCTGGTAGAGATTGGCCGGCGTTAACGCCGCAAAGCCGCCGAGGTCCGCAGCCGCGCGGGTGTCGGCGAACATCGCGGTGTTCTGGCGGTGCCCTTCGAGGAAGATCGACTGCCCGGTGACCGCATCCACCCCCGGATCGAAGGCGGCGAGCGGCGGGGGCGTGCGGAAGGCGTAGTGGCCGTAGTGGACCATCCGGTGCGGATGGCGGTCGGGCTGGGAGAAGAAAGTTGCCTCGGCACTCGCCTGCCGCACCGTGCGGCGCTCGGCCTCCTCGGCGAGGCGCAGCGCCGTCAGCACGCTGGTCGCGGCGAGCAGCACGGCGACGATCAGGGCGGCGACCAGCACAACCCGCGAGCGCGCCCACAGCCGCCATTCCTCGCGGGCGATGCGCAGCGGCGCGCTCATGCCGCCTCGCGTGCGGCAAAGGCGGCGTGGACGGTCTCGGTGTCGATCCGCGCGCCGGGCTCCGCCTCGAAACTTCCCACCAGCCGTCCGGCGCGCAGCAGGCCGACGCGGTCGGCGACCTGGCACGCGCCATAGACATCGTGCGTCACCATCAGCACCGTGCGCCCCGCTGCCGCCAGCGCCTTCACCATCGCGTGGAATTCGTCGATCGCCACCGGATCGAGGCCGGAGGTCGGCTCGTCGAGCAGCAGGATCGGGGTGTCGCGCAGCAGGGCGAGCGCGATCGCGGTCTTCTGGCGCATCCCCTTGGAATAGGACTGCATTCGCCGCCCGCGCGCCTCGACCGGGAGCGCGACCTGGTCGAGCGCGGCGTCCATCGCGGCGCGGTCGACCCGGCGCCCGGCCAGATCGAGGAAATAGCCGAGGTTCTCGTATGCATCGAGATGGCCGTAGAGCGCGGCGGCTTCGGGCAGGTAGGCGATGGCGCCGCGCGCTGCCTCGATATCCTGCGTGACCGGACGACCCGCGACCAGCACCTCGCCGCCCGAGGGGGCAAGGAAGCCGAGGAAGGTCAGCAGCGTCGTCGACTTGCCCGCGCCGTTGCCGCCGAGCAGGGCATAGACCTCGCCCGGGGCGACTGCGAAGGAGACGTCGTTCAGAACGGTGGTCCCGTCGCGGACCAGCGACAGCGAACGCGCTTCAAGAGCAGGCGGCATCGGCGGTTCTCCGGGCGGGGTCAGAAGGCGAAGCTGGCGATGACGCGGGCGTTGCGCGGCGTGCCGGGCTGCACCCAGAGCTGCGAGAAGGAATTGCTGTACCAGGTGGTGTCGAACAGGTTGTCGACATCCACTCGCAACCGCACGCCTTCGGTCAGCTCGGCTTCCGCGAACAGGCGGGCGAGGGTGTAGTCGGGCAGTTCGAAGGTCGTGCCGACCTCGCCCAGCCGCTCGCTGACGTGCAGCACCCCGCCGCCGAAGCGCACGTCGCGGCCGGCCACTTCCGTCGAATAGGCGAGCTGGACGCTCAGCGTGTGTTCGGGGATGTTGAGCAGCCGGTCACCGGCGCGGATCAGCTTGCCGAAGTCGGGGTCGGCGACGTCGTTCTCGATCTCGGCATCGACATAGGCATAGGACACCCACAGATCGAGGCCGGGGGCGAGCTCTCCCTCGAGGTCGAATTCAAAGCCGCGGCTCTGCGCCTCGCCGCCCGCGACAGTGAAGCCGGCATTGACCGGGTCGGCGACGAGGATGTTGCCCTGCTGGATCGAGAAGACGCTCGCCGTGGCGGTGAGGCGGCCGCTGGCGGCGGCATACTTGATCCCGCCCTCGAGGCTTTCCGACAGGTTGGGATCGAAGGGATTGCCCGTGAAATCCGCGCCCGACAGCGGGCGGTAGTTTTCGCCATAGGTGGCATAGATCGAGATCTCGGGGGTCGCCCGCCACACCGCGCCGACCTGCGGGCTGAAGCGGTTCTCGCCCGCCTCCCGCACCCGCCCGTTGGCACGGTTGGTGAGGCGCTGGTCGTAATCGTCATAGCGCCCACCGACGCGCAGTTCGAAGGTCTCGGAGATACCGACCTGATACTGGGCATAGACGCCGGTCGCGTTCTGCACCTCGACCTGGTTGGTGAGCGGGGCCAGGGTTGCGAGCGGGAAGCGGCCATAGACGGGGTTGAAGATGTCGATCGCCTGAAGCTGCTGCTCGGTCGGGTTGCTCGCCAGCGTCGGCCCGCGCGCCCGCAGGAACACCTGATCGTTCTCGAAGCGGTCGGTATCCGCGCCGATCAGCACGCGGTGGGTGACATCGCCGGTGGTGAAGTTGCCCGCCAATTCGGCGCGGGCGACGAAATAGGTCGCATCGTAATCGCGCAGGCGGCGCTGGCGGGTGAGTGTGCGCCCGTCGCGCAGCAAGCGCTGGCGGCTGGCGGTCAGCTCGGCCTCGGTCGAGGTCCCGAGCAGCGAGGTGTCGCGATAGTTCACCCCGACGAGCGCGCTCCAGTTGTCGTTGAAATCGTGCTGCAGCTCGATCTGGTGGCCGAGCACCTCTGCGACGTTCGGCCCTTCGCCGGGCTCGCCAAGAAAGCGGCTGCGCGGGATCACGCCGAGCTGGCCGTTCACCGCCACGACGCCGCGGTCGAAGGGGACCTCCTGACGGGCATATTCGAGCTCGTAGACGATCCGGGTCGCCTCCCCGAGCTTCACCGCGACCGAGGGCATGAAGCCGTAACGCTCGGTCTCGACCGTGTCGCGGAAAGAGCCTGCGTCCTCGTAGAACCCGGCGAAGCGCACGCCGACGGCATCGCCCAGCGTGGTCTGGAGGTCGGCATCGGCGCGGTAGGTGTCGAAGGAGCCGGCAAGCAGGCGGATCTCGCCCGCACTCTCGAAGCGGGGGCGCTTGGTTACGAGGTTGACCGTGCCCCCCGGCTCGCCGCGCCCGAACAGCGCGGCGCGCGGGCCTTTCAGGATCTCGACCGCCTCGATCCCGGAAAGGTCGCGCGGTCCGGCGAAACCGCGCCCGGCATTGAAGCCGTTGACGAGGTAGTTGCTCGGCAGGTTCTCGTCACCCACGAAGCCGCGCACCGCGAAGCTGTTCCACAGCCCGCCGAAATTGTTCTGCCGCGCGACCGAGGCCGCAAGGTCGAGAGCGGAATTGAGGTCGAGCGCGTTGATGTCGCGCAGCTGCTGCGGGCCGATCACCTGCTCGGCCTGCGGCACCTCGAGCGGTTCGAATTCGCCGCGATAGGCCGGGCGGGTGGCGGTGATCAGGATGTTGTCCTGGGTTTCGCTTTCGCTGGCAGTGTCGGCGCTGTCTTCCGCAGCGAGCGGGGCATGGATGAAGGGAAGCGCGGCACCCGAAAGGGTGAGCGCCAGCAGGGCACGGCTCTTGGTCATGACAGGTCCGGACGAAAGGGATGGGAAGGTCGCATGGCGAGAGCCATGAAACTTTATCACATGACCTATGCGCTTCGCCGACCCGAGTCAATCTGCCTTGTCACGGGAGTCCGACCCTCCGCCCGTCCCGCTCGAACGGGCGAGAGGACCGGGGCGGGAATTAGGCCAGTGCCCTCGCGTAGAGCGCCTTGAGGTCCGCCTCGCCGCGCGCGGCGGCGGTGGCGTCGTAGGCGGGGCTGTCGGACACCATCCAGCCGTGATTGCCGGGATAAACGGTGACGATCGCGTCGACATCGGCGGCCTTGGCGGCCTCGGCAAAGGTGGTCTTGTCGGCGGGGTCCTTGGCGTCATCGTCCTGCGCCACAGCGATCAGCAGTGCGGCATCGACTTCGCCGAGGACCTTGTGCGGGCTCATCGGGGCATCGGCGCGCACCAGCCCGCCACCGTGGAAGCTCGCCGCCGCCTTGATGCGCGAAGGCACGGCGGCCGCGCTCCAGACAGTGAAGGGTCCGCCCATGCAATAGCCCTGCGTCCCGATCCCGCGCGCCTGATCGACGCCCTCCTGCCGGTCGAGCCAGTCGGTGATCGCCTTGGCGTCGCGCATGATCGTCTCGGCATTGAGCTTGCCGCGCCACGGACCGACCTTCTGGAAGCCGCCTTGCGCAATGAAGGCGGCGAAATCGGCGAACTGTTCGCCGGTGACGTCGCGGTAATAGGGGTTCACCACCAGCACCGCGTAACCGGCGCCCGCCAGCTTGCGGGCGATGTTGCGCTTGGCCTCGCGGATGCCGGCAATGTCCGGCCACAGGATCACCGCGGGATGGGTGCCGCTTTCGGGCTGGACGAGAAAGCCGTCCATCCGGCCATCGGCGGTCTCGAAATTGACACCGCGCTCCTTGAGGCCGGGGAGGGGCTGGGCCAGGCTCTCGCTTTCACCGCTCGCGCAGGCGGCCAGCGCCGCCGCGCCGGTGAGCGCGCCGAACTGGCGGCGGCTGACAGTCGCCCGCGCCCATTCGGCCAGCTTGCTTTCATCGCACATCGAAATACTCCTCTCGCGCATCCCTCGCCGCGCTGCCGGTTCTGGCCCGGGCGGGCGCGATCCACAAGCGGGAATGGACAAGCCGTTCTGTGCGCGGCAACATGCGACAAAAGAGGCCGGTGCAAGGCCTCAGGGGAGAGCGGGATCGATGGAATTCAAGCGATGGGCGCTGGGGGCTGCGCTGTTGCTGTCAGCAGGCACGCTGGCCAATTGCAGCCAGATTTTCGGTGAAGACGGGAGCGGCGAGGGGATCACCGCCGCGATGCTGGTGTCGGCCGACGGCGATGCCGCCAACTGGATCAGCCACGGGCGCACCTATTCCGAACAGCGCTATTCCCCGCTGGAGGGTATCAACCGGGAGAATGTCGGCCAGCTAGGCCTGGCCTGGTATGCCGACATGGACACCGGCCGCGGGCAGGAGGCGACGCCGCTCGTCATCGACGGGAGGCTCTATCTCACCACGGCCTGGAGCAAGGTAAAGGCCTTCGATGCGACCACGGGCGAGAAGCTGTGGGAGTATGACCCGCAGGTTCCCGGCGAGACCGCGGTCAAGGCGTGCTGCGATGTCGTGAACCGCGGGCTTGCGGCCTGGGGCGACAAGCTGTTCTTCGGCACCCTCGATGGCCGCCTGATCGCGCTCGACCGCGAGAGCGGCAAGGTGGCGTGGGAGACGGTCACCGTCGACCAGTCCAAGAGCTACACCATCACCGGCGCGCCGCGGGTGATCGACGGCAAGGTGATCATCGGCAACGGGGGCGCGGAGTTCGGGGTGCGCGGCTTTGTCGCGGCCTATGATGCCGAGGACGGGGAGCAGCTCTGGAAGTTCTACACCGTCCCCGAAGGCGGGCCGGGCGAGGACGCGCCGGCGCATCTCAAGAAGGCGGCGGCCACATGGAACATGGACGTCCTCGGCGCCAATGACGCGATCGGCGGCGGGGGGACGGTGTGGGATTCGATGGCCTACGATCCCGATCTCGACCTGCTCTATATCGGGGTCGGCAACGGCAGTCCGTGGAATCGCGCCTACCGCTCGCCCGGCAAGGACGGGACAGGGGAGGGGGACAACCTCTACCTCTCCAGCATCGTCGCGATCCGCCCTTCGACGGGCGAGTATGTCTGGCACTACCAGACCACGCCCGGTGAGACCTGGGACTTCACCGCCACCCAGCACATCATGCTCGCCGACATGGAGATCGACGGGAAGCCCCGGAAGGTGCTGATGCAGGCCCCCAAGAACGGCTTCTTCTACGTGATCGACCGCGAGACGGGGCAGTTCATCAGCGCCAAACCCTATGTGACGGTCAACTGGGCGACCGGCATCGACCCCAAGACGGGCCGACCGATCGAGAACCCGGAAACACGTGTCGACAAGACCGGCAAGCCTGCGCTTGTCACCCCCGGCGCGCTGGGCGGCCACAACTGGCACCCGATGGCCTACAGCCCGACCGAGAACCTCGTCTACATCCCGGCCTTCGAGGCGGGGATGATGTATGCCCCCGAGGCCAACTGGAAGCCCGATCGCGCACGCGGCTTCAATGCCGGGTTCAACCTCGGCGCGGGCGACCTGCCGCCCGACGGGGGCTTCCGCAAGCAGGTCGCGGGCACGCTGCGGGGGATGCTGGTGGCATGGGACCCGGTGGCGCAGAAGGCGCGCTGGACGGTCGAGCACCCGGGGCCGTGGAACGGGGGGCTGCTGGCGACCGGCGGCGGCCTCGTCTTCCAGGGCACCACAGGGAGCGAATTCAACGCCTATGATGCTGGCACCGGCAAGAAGCTGTGGAGCTTCGCCGCCCAGACCGGCGTGGTCGCGCCGCCCGTCACCTACACCGTGAACGGGGAACAATATGTCGCCGTGCTGGCCGGCTGGGGCGGGGCCTATGCCCTGTCGGTCGATGGCGACATCATCGCGCGCAAGGCGCCGGTGCGGAACATCTCGCGCCTGCTCGTCTTCAAGCTCGGCGGCACCGCCAAGCTGCCGCCCGAGCCCGCGCTCGCCGACCTGCCCCTCGACCCGCCGCCAAGCACCGCCGCGCCGGAGGTCATCGCCGTCGGGCAGGCCAAGTACGGCCGCTACTGCGCCGTCTGCCACGCGCCGGGCGCGGTCGGCTCGACCGTGCTCCCGGACCTGCGCCGCGCCGGATCACTCGAAAGCGCGCAGGCGTGGAACGCGGTGGTCGAGGGCGGCGCGCTCAAGGACAACGGTATGGCGAGCTTCAAGGGCTCTTTGTCGAAAGACGAGATCGAGGCGATCCGCGCCTATGTCATCAAGCGCGCCAACGAAGACAAGGCGCTGGAGGCGGGGAAGAAAATCGCCCGCCGATAGCGCCCGGCCACAGGGGGCGCACGCCATGACAACACGTATCGCCGCCGCGCTCGCCGCGCTGGCCATCACCGCGCCGCTTGCCGCCGAGCAGGCCCCCGCGCCCGCATCCGCCGCCGCGCCTGCTCAGGCGGGCGAATGGCGCACATTCACGACCGAAGCCTATCGCGGCAAACGGGACTCGGTCAGCTTCGTCGATGCGGACCACGGCTGGTACGGCACCGGCGCGGGCGATCTCTTCGCCACCAGGGACGGCGGCGCGACGTGGGAGAAGGTCGCCAGCCGCCCCGGCACGTTCGTGCGCGCGGTCGGCTTCGTCGACCGGATGAACGGCTTCATCGGCAACATCGGCACCGATTACTACCCCGGCGTCACCGACACGACCCCGCTCTATCGCACCCGCGACGGCGGGCGGACATGGGAGGCGGTCGATACCGGCGCGGCGACCATCAAGGGCGTCTGTGCGATCGACATCCTGCATACCCGCCGCATCTATCAGGGCGAGTTGCAACCGCGCACGGTGATCCATGCCGCCGGCAGGGTCGGCGGGCCGACCGGCATCCTGCGCTCGGTCGACGGGGGCGAGACGTGGAGCGTGATCGACATGACGCCGCACGCAGGAATGATCCTCGACATCAAGTTCTTCGACGAAATGACCGGCCTCGTCTTTGCCGCCACCCATCCCGATCCGGCGCAGGCCGAGGGGCTGGTGCTGCGCACTGAGGATGGCGGCAAAACGTGGAAGGAGGTCTACCGCTCGGGCCGCCCCTTCGAGCTGATCTGGAAGGCCAGCTTTCCCGAAGGCGGCGCCACCGGCTACGCTACCGTACAGTCCTACGATCCCGAACGCGCCACCCAGCTCGTCATCCGCAGCGACGACAGAGGCAAGACCTGGCGCGAGATAGAAATGGCGCAGGACAAGACCGCGCGCCAGTTCGGCATCGGCTTCGTCTCGAAGGACGTTGGCTTCGTCGGCACTGCCGCTGGCGGCTTCGCGACGAAGGACGGCGGCCAGACGTGGGAGCGCGTGCCCATTGCGCGGGCGGCGAACAAGTTCCAGGCCGTACCGACAGGGGCAGGGGTCAGGCTCTACGCCATAGGCACCGAGGTGCAGGCGACCGATCTCCCGCGCTAGCTAGCGAAGAAGTTCAGCTCGAGCAGCACGTTGTTGGGATCGGCGGTGAAGATCTGCCTCAGGCCGATCGCGGGGATGTCGTTGACCCGGTAATCCGCCCCGCGGGCATCGAGCCGTGCCTTCACTTCCTCGAATTCCCCGCAGCGCAGTGCGACATGATGGATCGCGCCGGTTTCGGCGCCGGGCGTCACGGCGCGCTCGAAGGTGCGCGGGCAACCCACCGCGTTGAGGTGCAGGATCGCCTGCCCGCCCGCGTCATACATCCACCGCGCGTTCTCGGGCGTCAGCGGCGGCGGGCCATCGCGCTCCTCGAGATCGAGCAGTTCGGCATAGAAGCGCGCGGTCTCGCCAAGCCGGTCGGTGATGATGTTCACATGGTCGAGGCGCTGGACGATCATGCAGGCCAGAATGCCCCGCCGCGCCCGGCACCGCAATCCGCGAAATGAGCGGGCGCACAGCCCGCCCGGTGATGCCTCACATCGCGGCGGTGACCGCGAAGAGGCCGAGGCCGGAGATCATCAGGCCAGGCGCGAAAGGCACGGTCTTGAAGCGCATCGTCGCCCCCGCCATTCCGACGATCAGCATCGCGATGACGATGAAGGCGAGATATTCGCCCGGGCCTTCGAACCACGGCAGGAAGGCGATGCCGATCTTGACCAGCCCCGCCGGTGCCCGCATCGCGGCGAACAGGGCGAGCCATGTCACCAGACCGCCGATCCAGAACAGCCACGGAAGATCGAGCGGATCGGGCCGGAACAGGCCGATCACGACTCCCGCCACCAGCACCGCGAGGGAGCCCCAGTTCGGCAGCGTCCCGGTGCGCAGGTTGACGACCAGCACCGGCAAGAAAACCACCACCAGCGCGATCAGGCGCAGAATTTCCCATGACAGTGCGGGCATGAACGATCTCCTTGCCCCGGCAATGCCATTAACCATTTAACATAGTGTGAAAGCGGCTTCTTCCGGCCTAGCCGCGGAACACCACCGTGCGCCCGCCATTCATCAGCACGCGCTCGGCCGCGAACAGCCGCACCGCCTCGGCGAGCACGCGGCGTTCGATGTCGCGGCCCTTGCGCACCAGATCCTCCGGGCTGTCGGCATGGGTGATGCGCTCGACATCCTGGTGGATGATCGGGCCTTCGTCGAGATCGGCCGTCACGAAGTGCGCCGTCGCGCCGATGATCTTCACCCCGCGCGCGTGGGCCTGGTGATAGGGCCGCGCGCCCTTGAAGCCGGGGAGGAAGGAATGGTGGATGTTAATCGCGCGCCCGGCGAAATGCGCAGAAAGTTCGTCCGAAAAGACCTGCATGTAGCGCGCCAGCACCACCAGCTCGGCACCGGTCTCCTCCGCCAGAGCGCGCAAGCTTGCCTCGGCGGAGGGCTTGGTCTCGGGCGTGACGGGAATGTGGTGGAAGGGGATGTCCCCGATATCCACCCGGATTGCGGCTTCGCGGGGATGGTTGGAGACGATCGCCACCGGATCGATGGCCAGCTCGCCCGTGCGCCAGCGGTAAATCAGGTCGACGAGGCAGTGGTCGAACTTGCTGACCATGATGATGGTGCGGCGCGGGCGATCCTCGCGCGCCATCTTCCATTCCATCCCGAATTCGTCCGCCAGTGCGGCGAAATCGTTGCGCAGCCCGTCTGCGGTCGAACCGTCGGGATCGAAGACCACGCGCATGAAGAAGCGGTCGGTCCCGCCGCTTTCCGCACGGTCGTTGAATTGCTGCGCGTCGAGGATGTTCGCGCCCCGCTCGAAAAGGAAGCCGGTGACCCGCGCGGTGATGCCGGGCCGGTCGGAACAGGCGAGGGTGAGGACGAGGGGCTCGGCCATCTTATCGGGCGAGCGCCGCCTCGCACTGTGCCATCAGCTCGGCGATGATGTCGGCAGCGGGTTCTTCCCTGGTGACCATGCCGACCGACTGCCCGGCCATGACCGAGCCGTTCTCGACATCGCCCTCGATCACGGCGCGGCGCAGGGCACCGGCCCAGAAGTGCTCGATCTGGAGCTGGGCCTCGGCCATGTCGATCCCGCCTTCGTCGAGCAGGGCCGCGACTTCGCGCTGCTTGGCGGTGAATTCCTCGGTGCCCTTGTTCTTGAGCGCGCGCACCGGGATCACCGGCAGGCGCGGGTCGACCTGCACCGAAGCCACCGCCTCGCGGGCCGAGGCGCGGAAGAAGGCCTTCTTGAAATCGGGATGGGCGATGCTCTCGGTCGCGCAGGCGAAGCGCGTGCCGAGCTGGACCCCGGCCGCGCCCATCTCGAGGTAGGAGGCAATCGCCTCGCCCCGGCCGATGCCGCCGGCGACGAAGATCAGGTGCTCGGCCGCGAGTTCGGGCAGGATTTCCTGCGCCAGCACGCTGGTGGAGACCGGGCCGATATGGCCGCCCGCTTCCATCCCCTCGATCACCAGCGCGTCCGCCCCGGAGCGCAGCAGCTTCTTGGCGAGGGCGAGGGTGGGCGCGAAGCAGATCACCTTGATGCCGCTGTCATCGGCCTTGATCGCCTCGACAGAGCCCTTGGGCGGGATGCCGCCCGCGAGCACCACGTGGGTCACGCCATGCTTGCGGCACACTGCGATGAGATCGAACAGCGCCGGGTGCATGGTGATGAGGTTGACGCCGAAGGGGCGGTCGGTGAGCGCCTTGGTCGCGGCGATCTCGGTGTCGAGCAGCTCGGGGGTCATCGCCCCGCAGGCGATCACGCCGAAGCCGCCCGCGTTGCTGATCGCGGCGACGAGGTTGCGCTCCGACACCCAGCTCATCGCGCCGCACAGGATCGCGGTCTCGCAGCCGAGGAAGTCGGTGCCGCGCTGCATGAGCGCGGCGGTCTTGGGATAGGTTTCCATGGAGGGCGCGCTTAGTCGCCCGGCGGCGAATAGACAATCTGCATCGCGCTCGCCGCCTGCTTGGCAAGCTCGACCGCTGCGGGGGCGTCGGCCGCGCGGGCCAGCGCCACGCCCATGCGGCGGTAAGGGCGGGTAACGGGCTTGCCGAAGATCCGCACGTCGGTGTCGCCCAGCGCGAGCGCGTCGGTCAGCCCCTCGAAAGCGAAGGCGTCGCTGTCACGGTCGGCAAGGATCACGGCGGAGGCCGCAGGGCGCGCGGCGATGCTCTCCGGCACCGGCAACCCGAGGATCGCGCGGGCGTGGAGGTCGAACTCGGTCAGGTCCTGCGAGGCGAGCGTCACCATGCCGGTATCGTGCGGGCGGGGGGAAAGCTCGGAGAAGATCACCTCCTCGCCCCGAACGAAGAACTCCACCCCGTAGAGCCCCCAGCCGCGGCCATCGCCTTGCAGCGCCATGACGACCTTGGCGGCCATGTCCTGCGCCTTTGCAAGCGCGGCAGGGCTCATGGCGGCGGGTTGCCAGCTCTCGCGGTAGTCTCCGCGCTCCTGCCGGTGGCCGATCGGAGGGCAGAAGGCGATGCCGCCTGCATGGCGCACGGTCAGCAGCGTGATCTCGTAGTCGAAGGCGATGAACTGCTCGCAAATCACCCTGGCCCGGTCGCCGCGCATGTTGGCGACCGCATATTGCCACGCGGCTTCCAGCGCCTCGGGCGTGTCGACCTTGCTCTGGCCCTTGCCCGAGGAGGACATCACCGGCTTCATTACCAGCGGATAGCCGATGCGTTCTGCGATGGCCTGCGCCTCGGCGTAGCTTTCCGCATAGTCGTATTGCGACGTCACCAGCCCCAATTCGCCCGCCGCCAGATCGCGGATCGCATCGCGGTTCATGGTCAGCTGCGCGGCGCGGGCCGAGGGGACGATGGTGAAGCCCTCGGCTTCCAGATCGGCGAGTATCTCGGTGCGGATCGCCTCGATCTCGGGGACGATCAGGTCGGGGCTGTGCTTCTCCGCCGCCGCCCTCAGCGCCGCGCCGTCGAGCATGGAGAACACCTCGCGGCCGTCTGCCACCTGCATCGCGGGGGCATCATCATAGGAATCGCAGGCGATCACCCGCGCCCCGAGGCGCTTGGCGGACATGACGAATTCGCGGCCCAGCTCGCCCGAACCGAGCAGCAGGATGGTGGCAATGTGGCTCATCGAGGCGGGTTTACCTGCGCCGCACCGCGAGTCCAATCGGGATTACGCTGCCCGGCGGTGCCCGGCCACAGCCACCTGCCGCCCGCCGCCCGCTCGCGCCAGCACCAGCCCAAGTTCGGCTTCGCGCAGCGTCCAGTCGACGGTACATTCGACCCGCGCCAGACCCGCGCTCGCGGTCAGCTGCGGCGCCTTGGCCGAGGCCGGGGCGGCGAGGCCCGCGAAGGTCGCGACCACGTCCTCGGCCCATTCGCGCGCCCCGCGCGAGGTCATCTCCGGAAGCAGCACCGCGAACCGCTCTCCATCGAGCTGGGCAAGCTCGTGCCCCGGCAGGGCCATCGTTTCGAGAAACTTGGCAAAGCCCCACACCACCTCGTCGGCGGTGCGCTGGCCGTAGCGCATCAGCAGCGCGCGCATCCCGTCGACCGCGAAGACCGCGATCATCTGCCCGCCGCCGTGGGCGAGATGGCGCCGCAGACTGGCACAGAAGGCCTGGCGGTTGGCAAGGCCGGTGAGCGGATCGGTGATCGCGCGGGCGTGAAGCTCGCCTTCCAGGCTGCGCAGCTGCTGGATCGAGCGCATCAGGCACAGCGCCCCGTCGGGCGTCCCTGCCTCGTCCAGCATCGGCTTGAGACTGAGCGCGTACCAGCGCTGGCATCCCGTCTCGCGGCAGGTGTCGTGCTCGGGGCAGGCGATCACCGGGAACTCGATCCACCCTGTCTGTCCGCGCCCGGCCAGGGTGGCGGCAACATGTTCGCCAAGGAAGGGGGCATGGTCGCGCTCCGCAAGGTCGGTAATGTGGGGAAGCAGGAGCGCGGCGGAGCAATCGATGCCCAACTCTGATATGTTGGCGGACGCGTGGATGATGAACCCCTGTCGGTCCAGCCTGATCACGATATCGCCGGAGGTCTCCTCCAACAGTCCGTGCAGTACATGCCCTTCGACGTCACTCAGCCCGATTTTCATGCCGACAGTGCCCCAGCGGTCCAACGAAAGATTCGCCAACTCGCTCCTAGTCAGAATTACTTGGTAACTAACGAAACGCGAATAGAAGAAAACTACCCCTGGTTTCCCGGATGCAAAGCATTCAATTGTTAGTTCTGTGAAGTTACTTGACTAAAAAACGAATCGCCTCCGAGTTCCGTTTACCATATTTTCCCAACGGATCAGTCCCTCCAATACGTATTGGGCGCAGTAAGTAGGGGTTTCTAAGCGCGGGAACCACTGCGGATCAAAGTTCTATCATGATCCGGACACCCGCCGGCGAGGTGCCGCAAGCTTCGGCGATGCGATGGCGGCACTCCTCGATCACCGCGTCGATCTCGCGCGAAGCGGGGCCGAGCGACAGTTGGGCGGGATCGACTCCCAGCGCGGCGGCGATCGCGTCGAGCCGTTCGGGCAGAGGGCGGGCCTTACCCTTCTCCCAGGCCCAGACCGTGGGCTTGCTGACCCCGAGCGCGGCGGCGACATCGGCAAGGGTCAGGCCTGCCTCGCGCCGCAATCGGTTGAGCCGGGTGCCGAGCGCATCGCCGCTCGCGAAGGGCTGTGCGGATGCGGCTGGCGCAGGGCTCAGCGTGCGGGTCGGCACGCCCGGAGCGAAGCCCTGCAACTGCGCGGCGGCCAGCGCCGCGGGGCCAATCGCCTCAGCGAAGGCGCAGCCGTAGAGCCGCTCGGATTGCCACACCACGGTCGCGATGACCCCGCCCGCCTCAGGCAGGTTGAGCGCAAGTTGTTCGCCCACGGCAAGGTCGAGGCCGCTTTCGAGCAGCAGCCCTGTCGAGGAGATGTTGTGGATCGTGACGTTCGCTTCGCCCGCGCCCATGACGAAGCCGCTGGTTTCGAGCCGCAGCGCCCGCCGGGGGGCGCTTCGCCCGCCTTCGTCCGGGCTGGGTTGGTGATCGAGGTGTGCCTTTATGGCCATGCTGTGCGACTCCGCGCCCGTAACTGGGCGCGCGCACACTCTGGCCCTAAAGGTTAAGGCGATGTCACCTGAATTGGTTAACTGAGATAGACCGGCCTACCGATCAGCTAACCGCGTCGAGGCCGTAGGCCGTGTGCAGCACGCGCACCGCGAGTTCGGTCTCGTCCTCGTCGATCATCACGCTGATCTTGATCTCGCTGGTCGAGATCGCCTGGATGTTGATGCCGCGGTCCGAGAGCGCACGAAACATCGAGGAGGCAACGCCTGCGTGGCTCTTCATGCCAACGCCAACGACAGAGATCTTGGCGATCTTGCTGTCGGTGATGATGCGGTTGAACCCGATCGCGTCGCGGCGATCCTCGAGCAGCGCCTGCGCGCGGGCGAGGTCCGATTGCGGGACGGTGAAGGTGACGTCCGTCTCGCCCTTGTCGCGCCCGACGTTCTGGATGATCATGTCGACATTGATGGAGGCCGCGGCGAGCGGCTCGAAGATGTTGGCCACCGCGCCGGGCCGGTCGGGCACGCGGGTGAGGATCACCTTGGCCTCGTTCTTGTCATGCGCGATCCCGGTCACAAGCTGGCGTTCCATCTCACCCTTCTCCACCAATTCGTCCATTTCCTCTTCGGAGACGATCATCGTCCCCGGCAGGTCGTCGGCGGGCGGCGCGCCCTCGCCGATGAAGCTCGAAAGCACCTGCACGCGCACCTTTTCCTTCATGGCAAGGCCGACCGAGCGGGTCTGGAGCACCTTGGCCCCGACGCTGGCGAGTTCGAGCATTTCCTCGTAGGTCACCGCCTTCTGCTTCTTCGCCTTGGCGACGATGCGCGGGTCGGTGGTGTAGACGCCGTCGACGTCGGTGTAGATGTCGCAGCGGTCCGCCTTGATCGCGGCGGCCACCGCCACCGCCGAGGTGTCCGAGCCGCCGCGCCCGAGCGTGGTGACGCGGTTATCAGCAGAAAGGCCCTGAAAGCCCGGGATCACAGCGATCTCGCCCGCTTCCATCGAGGCGATCAGCGCGTCTGCATCGATCGATTCGACCCGCGCCTTGGCATGGGCCTCGATGGTGTGGATCGGCAATTGCCAGCCGAGCCAACTGCGCGACTTGCAGCCCAGCGCCTGCAGCGTGAGCGCCAGCAGCCCGCTGGTGACCTGCTCGCCACTCGCCACCACGACGTCATATTCCGCAGGGTCGTAAAGCGGGTTGGCCTCGCGGCAGAAGTTGACCAGCCGGTCGGTCTCGCCCGCCATCGCGCTGACGACCACCGCGACCTGATCGCCGCGCGCGGCCTGCGCGCGCACGATGTTGGCGACGCGGCGGATGCGCTCCGTCCCGGCCATCGAGGTGCCGCCGAATTTCATCACGATCCGTGCCAAGGGGTCCTGCTCCCGCTGGTGAGTGTCCGCGCGCGCTGTTAGGAGGGCTTCATGGGAAACGCAAACATCTCGAATGTTACCATTCGCCCCGAAGAGGCGGATTTTTTCGCAAAGCTGGCGCGCGACTGGTGGAATCCCAAGGGGCCGATGGCCTCGCTCCATCAGGTCAACCCGGTGCGCCTCGCCTTCCTCCGTGAGGCGATCGACGCGCATTGGCCGGGTGCCGCGCGCGAGGCGCGGCCGCTGGCGGGCAAGTCGGCGCTCGATATCGGCTGTGGGGCGGGGCTGCTGTGCGAGCCTCTCGCGCGGCTCGGTGCCGCCGTCACCGGTGTGGACGCGTCGGCGGAGAATGTTTCGGTGGCAGCGGCCCATGCCGAAGGAATGGGGCTCGACATCCGCTACATGGCGGGCGAGGTCGCAGGGCTCGACATCGGCACTTTCGATCTCGTCACCTGCGTCGAGGTGATCGAGCATGTCGCCGACAAGGCGGCGTTCCTCAAGAACGTGGCGGCGCGGCTGGCACCGGGCGGGCTGCTGGTCATGTCCACCCCCAACCGCACCGCGGCCAGCAGGGTGCTGCTGGTCGGCGCGGCGGAGGCGGTGGGCTATGTGCCCAAGGGCACGCACCACTGGGACGATTTCATCACGCCCGAGGAACTCGAGGCGCTGCTTGCCGAGGTCGGACTCACGGTGACGGCAAGGCGCGGCATCGCGTGGCGGCCGGGCAAGGGGCTGCACCTCTCGGACGACATGGCACTCAACTACATCCTCAGCGCGCGGGCGGGCTGATCCTCTCGCGCCGCTCGGCCAAGGCAGCCAGCGCGAACAGGCCGAGCAGCGCGGCGACAGGCAGACGGTAGCCGTGGCCGCTGTTCCCGGCGACCCACGCGAGCATGAAGCCCAGCCCGCCGACAAGCGCCAGCGCTGCACCCCACCGGCGCTGCAGGGCCGCACCGAGGCTTCCCAGCGCCACAACCACAGAGGCGGCCGTGACCTGAAGGAAGGTCGCGTTCTCGCGCGAGCCCTGATCCGTGACGGCCAGCACGATCATCCCCACCGCGAAGGCTGCCCACAGCGCGGCGTGAAGCCACAGCACGACCCGCGCGCCGAGCCGGATCGCCCGCGGCGCGAAGCCGGCCTCACCGCCCATCGAGCAGCCCCACCAGCTCCTTCACGTTGTCGGTGAAGAACCCGTCCGCCCCGCTGGCGATGGCGGCGCGGAACAGGCTGCGCCAGTCGCCCTCCGCCGCCGGCCCGCCGGGGCTGCGCAGCGCTTCGGGAAGGAAGCCGTTCTCCTTGCGCAGGGTCCAGGGGTGGACCTTCAGCCCCGCCTTGTGGGCATCGGCGACAAGCGTGGTGGTCGTGCCCTCTGGCGTGACGACATGGCCGAGGAACGGCCCGATGCCGTCGGCATAGGTTGCCACCTCCGCCAGCCCCGTGGGTGTCATCATGTCGGCCCAGCGCAGGCCCTGCTCGTCATAGGGCCCGCCTTGCGGGCCGATCAACAGGATCAGCCTCGTGTCGACCAGCTTGTTCAGGCGCTGGAGCGGGCGCACCTCGAACACCTGCACGAAAACCGGGGCATCCGCCTTGTCGAGCCCGAAGCGCCTGAGATCGCGCACCAGCAGATCGACGCTGTCGATGCCCTCCTGCTCGAGCAGCACGGTGGGGTGCTTGAGTTCGGGATAGAGGCCGATGACCCGCCCGGTCTCGGCCCCCTTGGCGCGGGCGAGTTTCACGACTTCCTCGAAGGTGGGGATCTGGTAGAAACCGTCGAAACGGGCATTGGCGGGGCGGATTCCTGCCGCCCGCTCCTTCACCCGCAGAGTGCGCAATTCGGCGAGGGTGAAGTCCTCCGCGAACCAGCCGCTCAGTGTCTGCCCCTCGATGGTCTTGGTGCGTCGCCGGTCCTCGAACTCGCGGCGCGAGGCCACATCGGTGGTGCTCGACAGCTCGTTCTCGTGGCGCGCGACGAGGACGAGGTCCTTGGTCACGACGAGATCGGGTTCGATGAAGTCCGCGCCCTGATCGATCGCGCGTTCGTAGGCGACCAGCGTGTGCTCGGGCCGCTCGCCGCTTGCGCCGCGATGGGCGATGACGATCGGGCGATCAGCGGCGATGGCAGGGTCGGGCAAGGCGAGGGCCAGCGCCGCGATCAGAGCAAGGCTGCGGACCATTCTTCCTCCTTGAACCCCACCAGCACGCCGCCCGCATGCTCAGCAATGGGCCGCTTGATGACGCTCGGGTGCTGGACGAGCAAAGCGACAGCCGTGTGACTGTCAGCGGCCTTCGCCTTGTCCTCCTCGGAAAGCCCACGGAAGGTCGTGCCCTTGCGGTTCACCACCGCATCGAGCCCCGCGGCCGCAATCCACGCGGCGAGCTTCGCCGGATCGGCGCCCTCCTTCTTGTAATCGTGGAAGGCGTAGGCCTTGCCCTGCGCGTCGAGCCAAGTGCGGGCCTTCTTGACCGTGTCGCAATTGGGGATGCCGTAGAGGTGGATCATCGCTTCTCTCCCTTCACATTCGCGGACCCAGATGCGCGTCGGCAATCGCCACCGCAAGCGCGTCCGCCGCGTCGCTTCCGGCGATCTGCACGCCGGGGAGCAGCACCTTGACCATCGCGGCCACCTGCGCCTTATCCGCCCCACCGGTGCCGGTGACCGCCTTCTTGACCAGCCGCGCGGCGTGTTCGTTGACCGGCAGCCCCGCCGCCCCGCAGGCCGCCAGCACCGCGCCGCGCGCCTGCGCGAGCTTGAGGGTCGACTGGGGGTTCTTGTTGACGAAGATCTCCTCGGCGGCTGCGCGGGCCGGGCGATGTTCGGCGATCACCGCGGCCAGCCCTGCTGCAAGCGCCGCCAGCCGCTCAGGCATGGGCGCGGCAGGATCGGTCTTCACCTGCCCGTTGGCGACATGGACGATGCGCGCGCCCTCGGCGCGGATCACCCCCCAGCCGGTCGAGGACAGCGACGGGTCGAGCCCGAGGATCAGCACCTTGCGCTCACAGCCCGATCGTCAGGCCGATGCGCCAGACGGCGGCGAGCAGGAAGGCGCTGCCGAGAGCAATCGCCAGCAGCCATTCCCAGCGTTTCAGCCCAGCTTCTCCATCACCTCGTCGGGGATCTCGTAATTGCCCCAGACGGTCTGCACGTCGTCATCGTCGTCGAGCGTGTCGATCAGCTTCATCAGCGTGCCCGCGACTTCCTCGTTGACCTCGACGCTGAGCACCGGCTTCCACGCCAGTTTCACGTTGTCGGCCGGGCCGAGCACCTTTTCGAGTTCACCCGCAACGCCGTGGAGCGCATCGGCGGCGGTCCAGATGGTGTGGCCGTCCTCGGAGCTTTCGACGTCGTCGGCGCCCGCCTCGATCGCGGCTTCGAGAACCTTCTCCTCGTCGCCCACCTCGGCCTTGTATTCGATCAGCCCGCGCCGCTCGAAGCCGTGGCTCACCGAGCCTTCGCTGCCGAGGTTGCCGCCGTTCTTGCTGAAGGCGGTGCGGACATTGGTGGCGGTGCGGTTGCGGTTGTCGGTCAGCGCTTCGACGATCAGCGCGACGCCGCCGGGCCCGTAGCCCTCGTAGCGCATCTCGATATAGTCCTCGCCGCCCGCCTGGCTGGCCTTGTCGATGGCGCGCTGGATGTTGTCCTTGGGCATCGACTGCGCCTTGGCGGCATTGACCGCGAGACGCAGGCGCGGGTTCATGTCGGGATCGGGCATGCCCATCTTGGCCGCCACCGTGATCTCGCGCGAGAGCTTGGAGAACATCGCCGCGCGTTTCTTGTCCTGTGCACCCTTGCGGTGCATGATGTTCTTGAACTTGGAATGGCCTGCCATTGGACGAACTTCACCGGATTGATGGGGATGTGAGTGCGGGCCTTACTCCGGCAGGCGCGGCCGATGCAAGGGCGGGCGCGATGACCTTTCGCGCACGGATCGCCGATGCCGGCCGCTTCGCGCTGCGCCCGACCTTCGTCGCGCAGCCGATGGCGTGGGGGCCGGCGGCGGCGCTCGCATTGCTGGCGCTCCTCGTGCTCGATCTGGCGCTGGGGCTGCTGGCGATGGGCATGGCCGAGGGGCTGGACAGGCTCGTGCCCATCCTGCCCGAGCCCATCGAGGAAGACATCACGCTTGCCGAGGACGCCTTCCTCTCGCTGCTGCTCGCTCCGCTGCTGGAGGAGCTGCTGTTCCGCGGCTGGCTTAGCGGACGGCTCGCCGCGCTGCATTTCGCGCTCTACGGACTTGCCGCGCTGGCGCTGTTCATGGCGAGCCTGTTCGCAGGCCCCGGCGCGGCGACGGCTCTGGCACTGGCGGGGGTGGGGGCGGTGATCGCGGGCCTCGTCCACTGGAGCCGCACCCGCCACCGCGACCGCGAGGTGCCTGCGTGGTTCATCAGGCACTTCGGCAAGTTGGTGTGGGGATCGACCCTGCTGTTCGGGCTCATCCACCTTGGCAATTACGAGCCGCTGAACCATCCCCTGGGCGTGCTGGTGGTGATGCCCCAGACCATCGGCGGACTGCTGCTCGCCTATACCCGCACCCGGCTGGGTCTGACGGCGGCGGTGGCCCATCACAGCGCCTTCAACGTCGTCGCGCTGGTGCTCGATTACCGCTGGTGAGGGCGAGCCCCCCCCCTCACGGCGCGATGTCGAAATGGAGCGCTGTGATCTCCTCCGAGGCGAGCTTGCGGTAGAGCCTGCGCGCCGGTTCGTCCTCGGGGACGATGTCGGCCTGCACGAAGATCGTCCATGCGCCGATGTCGCGGGCGATGGCGCGCAGGGCGTCGATCAGGGCGGTGGCGACGCCCTGCCGCCGCACCGCCTCCAGCACGGCGAGGTCGTAGATGTAGATCTCGCTGCGGGCCTGTTCGAACTTGGGCAGGACATAGGCGGCGAGCGCGCCGACCGGCCCGCCGTCTGCCTCGGCCATCAGCGCGATGTGGTCGGGATTGGCGAGCCAGTCCGCCGCCCACCTATCGGAGGGAAGGGCGGCGGCATAGCTCTCCGGGTCCTCGAACACGTCCGCGAACAGGGCGTTCATGGCCCGGAAGCCTGCGACGTCGCCGGGGGCGAGGCGACGGACCGCAGCCATTGCGTTCAGACCCTGACCGCCGTCCCGCTGGCGCTGACCATCAGCATAGAGCCGGTGTCGCCGATCACCTCGTAATCGAGATCGATCCCGACCACCGCGTTCGCGCCGCGCGCGGCGGCTTCGGACTGCAGTTCCTCGATCGCCTGGTTGCGCGCATCGGCAAGGATCCGCTCGTACGAGCCCGAGCGCCCGCCGACGATGTCGCGGATATTGGCGAACAGGTCGCGGAACAGGTTCGCACCGACGATCACCTCGCCGGTGACGATGCCCATGTATTCCTGGATCGGGTGCCCCTCGAGCGTCGGGGTGGTGCTGACGATCACGCTGCGCGCGTCTTTCCAGGGGGATGCCATGCCGTCTCTCCTCTCAGTGCTGTGTTAACGTCATAACACAGCGAGATGACGTTGCAATGACGCTCCGCCGCGCGCGCGGCGGATCACGCCATCCCGAGCGCGGTCTTGTAGGTCTCGAGCAGCATGTCCTGCTCGCTGCGATCGTCGGGCTTCATCTTCCTGAGGCGCACGATCTGGCGCATGATCTTGGGATCGTAGCCGACGGCCTTGGCCTCCATGTAGACGTCGCGGATGTCGTCGGCGATGCCCTTCTTCTCTTCCTCTAGCCGTTCGATGCGCTCGATCAGCAGGCGCAGGCGGTCGTCGGTGGCGTCGGCCATGGGAATGTCTCCATCAAAAAACGAGAATCGGTTGGTGGGACCCGATAGCCAGCCGCCCCGGGCGATTGAACCGCTGCGGAAAATTATTCCTGTGCGTTCTTGGCCATGCTGGCCTCCATCCGGGCGAGCTGTTCCTCGGTCGCGGGGGACTGGCGGGTCGCTTTCCATTCCGGGCTCGGCATCCCGTGGATCACCTCGCGCGCCTGCTCCTTGTCGCCGGGATAGCCCGCATCGCGGATCCAGTCGGCAAGGCAGTTGCGGCAGAAGCCGGCGAGCCCCATCAGGTCGATGTTCTGCGCATCGTGGCGGTGCCTCAGGTGGCGCACCAGCCGGCGGAAGGCGGCGGCGGCCTGGGCGTCATCGAGCGCGTCGAGCGGATCGGCATTGCTATTCATCGCGGCTTTTCCTTGAGTTGAAATGCGCCTGTGCCATAGGCTCTCCCCAAGAGGGATAGCCAATAATGTCACGACGGATCGACCCGCGCGGCCGCAAGGTCAAGATTCTCGCCACCATCGGCCCGGCGAGCCGCTCGCCCGAGATGCTGGAACGGCTGGTGCGCGCCGGGGCGGATGCCTTCCGCCTCAACATGAGCCACGGCAGCCACGCCGATCACGAACCCGTGGTGGCCGCGATCCGCGCGCTGGAAAAGCAGTTCGCGCGCCCGATCGCGATCCTCGCCGACCTTCAGGGGCCCAAGCTGCGCGTCGGCACCTTCAAGGACGGGCAGGCGGTGATCCGCCATTCGGGCCACTTCGTGCTCGACCGCGACGAGACCCCGGGCGACGAGAGCCGCGTGTGCCTGCCGCATCCCGAGCTGTTCGGCATCATGGAACGCGGCCAGCGCCTGCTGATCAACGACGGCAAGATCCGCCTCAAGGTGCTCGAGGCCGATGACAGCCGCATCCTGTGCAGCGCCGAAGTCGGCGGGGTGATCTCCGACCGCAAGGGCGTCAACGTCCCCGATGCCGAGGTGCCGATCCCGGCGCTGACCGAGAAGGACCGCCGCGACCTTGCCTTCGCCACCGAGCAGGGGGCGGACTGGATCGCGCTCTCCTTCGTGCAGCGCCCCGAGGACATCGCCGAGGCGCGAAAGCTCATCGGCACCCACGGCACCGCGATCTGCGCCAAGATCGAGAAGCCCAAGGCGGTCGACCGGCTCGATGCGATCATCGAGATGGCCGACGGCATCATGGTCGCGCGCGGCGATCTGGGCGTCGAGCTCGAACCCTACGAGGTGCCGCCGCTCCAGAAGATGATCGTCAACACCGCGCGCCGGGCGGGCAAGCCGGTGATCGTGGCGACGCAGATGCTCGAAAGCATGATCGAGAGCCCCTCGCCGACGCGGGCCGAGGTCTCCGACGTGGCGAACGCGGTATATGACGGGGCCGATGCGGTGATGCTCTCGGCCGAAAGCGCGGCCGGGCAGTGGCCCGAGGAATCGGTCGCGATGATGGACCGGATCGCGGTGCAGGTGGAGCGCGACGAGGGCTACAAGGCCCGCGTGCGCTTCCTCGACACGCCGCCCGATGCGACGACCTCGGATGCGCTCGCCCATGCCTGCATGACCATCGCCGACACGGTGCCAATCAGCGCGATCACCGTCTTCACCACCAGCGGCTCGACCGCGCGGCGGGTGGCGCGGGAGCGGCCCGCGACGCCGATGCTGGTGCTCACCCCCTCGACCCGCACCGCGCGCCGCGTTGCCCTGCTGTGGGGCGCGCACGCCGTCGCGACCAAGGACATCGGCAGCTTCGAGGAGATGATCGGCAAGGGCAAGCGCATGGCGCTGCGCCACAAGTTCGCTGCGGCCGGGGCAAAGCTGATCGTGCTCGCGGGCGTGCCCTTCGGGACCCCGGGGGCAACCAACCTGCTCCATGTCGTGACCCTGACGGGCGACGAGCTCGACAAGCACAAGGCCTGAAGGGCGGGGCCATCTGCCCGGTTCAGAACGACTGCACGATCCTGAGGTTGAGGCGCGGCGAATTGTCGCCGGTGTCGTAACGCTCCTCGGTGAGCGGCACGGCCACCTCGAAATCGAGGTCGAGATCGCGAGTGATGTCGGTGCGCAGCCCCGCCCCGCTCGAGGCGAGGGTGCCGCCGCCCAGACCGCCCCCAAGGTTCGAGACCGTCCCCCCGTCGGCAAAGGCATAGAGCTGCAGGTGCCGCACGCCGCCCAGGGCGCGGGGCCAGTCGTAACGCAGCTCCGCCGAACCGGCGACGCCCTGGTCGCCGACCCGCTGCGCGAAGTCGTAGCCGCGCAGGAACTGGGTGCCGCCGAGCACGAAGCTCTCCCCGATCAGCAGCGGCGCGCTCGAAAATTGTCCCGTGGCGGCGAGCGAGAGGCTGACCCGCGGCACGATCCCGCGCCGCCAGTTGAGCCACCATGTCAGGGTCGTGAAATCGGGCGCGGCATCGAAGCGCGAGGCGAGCGGATCGCTCGTCCCGGTCGCGCCGAGCACCGGAAGTCCCTGGCTGACCGTCGCGCGCCCTTGCAGGCTGCCCCCGGCGAGCGGGCCGTAGCCGTAGAAGCCGAGCCGCGCGAGCGCGATGCGGTCGTGGCGGGCAAGCTGCCCGAAGGCGTCCTGGCGCAGGTCCTGCACCTCGCCGCTCGCTTCGAGCCACAGGCTGTGGGCCGAGCCGCGCATCAGCGGGTGACGCAGGCGCAGCCCTGCCTGCCACGCCTCGCCCAGCAGGCCGCGGCCCGCCAGATAAGCGCCCGGTTCGGTGCGCGACCACGAGCCGAAGGCACCCACGCTCGTGCCGGCATCGTTCACGATCACGGTGTAGCGCGCGCTGAAGAAGGCCAGCTCCTCGGGATCGAACGGGGTCGCCGAAATGCTGAGATCGACCCGGTCGCGCGGGGAGATGAGGCCGTTGGCGTCGAAATCGATGCGCGCCCGCACCGGACCCAGCGGCTTGGTGCCGTCGGTCGCGACAAGCACGCTGCCGCCGGCATCGCTGCGTGCGGCATCGACCACGAGGATGCGGCGCGTGCCTTCGCGCTCGAAGCGGGTCGAGCGGATCCACACCCCCGGGAGATCGTCGGCAAGCAGCACCTCGCGCTGGAGGGCGGCGAGCGTGACGGGGCCGCCGCCGACTAGCCGTTCGAGCTGGCGGCGGATCGCGGGATCGTCCGACCCCTCGATCCGCAGGCCATCGACGGTGCCCTCGTCGATCCGCACCCGCAGCGTCCCGCCGACCAGCGCCTGTTCGGGGATCCACGCGGAGGCGAGGACGTAGCCCTCCTCGCGCGCTCGCGCGGCGATGGCGTCGGTCAGGCGCACCATCTCCGTGCGGTCGAGGGGGCGTCCGGCGAAGGGTTCGATGACCCGGGCAAAGGCAGCGCGGTCCATCGCCACCAGCCCATCGATGATGATCGCGCCGACATCGACGGTGCCGCCGTCGCCGCTGCCGGCGGCCGGCATGTCGAGCACCGGCTGCACCTCGATCCGGACCTTGTCGGGAGGAGGCAGCTGCAGCTCGTCGCGGTTGGCGAGTCCCTGGGGATTTGTCCGGTCGAGCGCATCCTGCGCCGCCAGCGGACTTGCCGCCAGCAGCACCATGACGCTTCCCCAAAGATTAACCGGTCGCAGGATCAAACGGCACCCACAAACAACGAGTGGGCCGTTCCCCTACAACGCAAAGGTTAACCAAGTCCCATCGCAAGACCCTGTTAACCATGGGCTTAAACAGGATGTCCTCAGTTCCTGTGCAATTGTTAAGCACGGAGAAACATATGCGCATCGTGACACGCATCCTGTTGCCGCTACTTCTGCTGCTCTTCAGCGGCACCCCGGCGCTTGCCCAGAGCGGCCCCTGGACCGTCAGCGAGGTCAAGGGCGTCGTGACGGTCGTCGATGCGCGCGGACAGCGTCCCGCGACGGTCGGGACCGCGCTTGCCGCCGGCGCCACGATCCGCACCGATTCGCGGGCCTCGGCGGTGCTGGTCCGGGGCGAGGAATTCGTGACGATGCGCCAGAACGCCCAGCTGCGCATCGCGCCTGCCGAGCGCGAACGCGGGATCATCCAGATCCTTCAGGATTACGGCAGCGCCCTGTTCAACATCGGCAAGCAGCCCAACCCGCACTTCGGCGTGGAGACACCCTATCTCGCGGCGGTGGTGAAGGGTACGACCTTCGTCATCACGGTGAGCCGCGAGGGCGCCAGCCTGCAGGTCACGGAAGGCGCGGTCGAGACCTCGACGCTCGACGGCGGCGCGCGCGACCTGATCCGTCCGGGCGCCGTGGCGATTATCGCGGCCGCCGATCCGCTGCGGATGGTGGTCGAGGGCGAGGGCCGGCGCGTGATCGATTCGCCCGCGCGCTCGGCTGGCGGCGCGAGTGCGGGATCGCCACCGCCGGCGGCCTCGCTGCGACCCGCCGCCTACGAGCCCTCGGGCGCGTATGATCGAGGCCGCCCGCGAATCGGGGAAGCGATCCTCAGCACGCCGCGCGATCTCGGCGAGGTGACCGGCGGCTTCGTCTCGGGCGAGGTGGTGGTGCTGGCCGCGGCCGTGGTGGCCGACAACACCGGGCGCGGCAATGCGGCGCCGGTCGGCAACTCGCGCGGGCGCGCCGATGATGGCGTGGTCTGCGCCAACGGCACCTGCGGCGCCGGAGGCGACCGGGGCGGCGGCTCTGGGGGCAACGGCAACCCGGGCGGTGGCGGCAACGGCAACGGGAACCCCGGCGGCGGCGGCGGCAACGGCGACGGCAACCCCGGTGGCGGCGGCAACGGAAATGGCAGCCCGGGCGCCGGCGGTGGCAACGGCAACAGCAATCCCGGCGGCGGCGGTAATGGCAACGGCAACCCTGGCGGCGGCGGCAACGGCGACGGGAACCCTGGCGGCGGCGATAATGGCAACGGCAACCCCGGCGGCAGCGGCAACGGCGACGGCAACCCCGGCGGCGGTGGTAATGGCAACGGGAACGGGAACCCCGGCGGTGGCGGCAATGGCGACCGCAATCCCGGCGGCAGTGGCGGTAACGGCGGTGGCCGTGATCCGGGCAACGGCAATCCCGGAGGCGGAGGCAATGGCGGGGGCAATGGCCCGCGCGGCCAGTCCATCCTCGTGACCGAGCCTGGCCCCGTGCTCACCGATATGGCGGTGGCCTACAGCCAGCGCTGATGCCGGCGGCCCGACACGCATGAAGCTGCCTCGCCTCTCTCCCGCCCTTGCTGCTGACAGGCTGCGCTCCGACAGCCGGCGCATCAGCCTGCTGATGGTCTGCGCCCTGGCGCTGGTGATCGCCGCCGCGACCCTCGGCGGGGCCTTCCGCAGCACGGAGAACCGCATTGAGGAACTGAGCTTCGCCCTGCTCGGCCGGGACGCGGGAGGGCAGGTCCATGTGGTCGAACTCGACGCGGCGAGCATGGCCGCGATCCGCCGCTGGCCCTGGCCGCGCGAACACTACGCCCGGGTCGTGCGCGCGCTCGACGCGGCAGGGGTGCGCTCGATCAGCTTCGATGTCGATTTCTCGAGCACCGGCGATGATGCCGGAGACAAGGCCTTCGCGCAGGCCATCGCGGAGTCCACCGCCCCCGTCGCCCTGCCGACCTTCGCGCAGAAGGCTGCCTTCGGGGACGCGCGCAAGCTGGACTCGCTCCCCATTCCGGTGCTGCGCGAACACGCCCATCTCGCCTCTGTCTCGGTCGCGCCCGATGCCGATGACGGCCACGTCCGGCGGATGCCGCTCGGCACGGTGACGGGCGGCACCGCACGCCCCTCGCTCTCGGCCTTCGTCGCCGGCGAGGCGGGGGTCGTCGACCGGAAGTTCCCGATCGACTTCGCCATCGATCCCGCGACCATCCCGCGCCACAGCTTCATCGCCATCGAGAACGGAATGATCCCGCCGGGCAGCCTTGCGGGCAAGGACGTGATCATCGGTGCGACCGCGATCGAGCTGGGGGATCGCTATGCCGTGCCGGGTTACGGGGTGATCCCGGGCGTGGTCATCCAGGCGCTGGCGGCAGAGACGCTGGGGCAGGTCGTGCCGGTCTACGGCTCGTGGCCCCTGCCGCTGATCGCCTCGGCGCTGCTCGCACTGGTAACGCTGGCGGCGCAGCGGCGGCGCGCGGTGCTGGTGCGGAGCGGGGCCTTTCTTGCCGCGCTGCTGGCGGCTTGGCTCGCTGCGCGTGTCATGGCCGGCGTGTGGTTCGAGATCGTTCCCGCGCTCGCGCTTGCCGCCGCGGCCGGTGCGATCCGCTACATGATCATCACCCAGCGGATCGCTGCGCTCGGTCGCCAGGTCGATGCGGAGAGCGGTCTGCTCAACCGCCTCGGCCTCGCGGCACGGCCTGCGGCGGCCGCGGATCGTTTTCTGGTGGCGGCCCAGATCGACGAGTTCGACGCCCTCAAGCTCGCTGCCGACAACGAGGGGATCGGCATTCTGCTCAACCGCATCGCCGAAAGGCTAAAGGTCGCGAGCGGGGTGGACAAGGTCTATCGCTCCGAGGATCGCACGCTGGTGTGGATCTCGCCCCTGCCGATCGACGAGCTGGAGTCGCAGCTCTCGGGCCTGCGCGCGCTGATGCGCAGTCCCTTCGAGATCGCCGGGCGCAGGCTCGGCGTGTCCCTGACCTTCGGCGTGGCCGATCACGGTATCGCCGACCCGGCCTCCCATGCCGCCCATGCGGCGAGCCTCGCGCGGCGCGCCGGCAAGTTCTGGCGGCTCCACACCATCGAGGCGGGCGAGACGGTGTCGCAGCAGTTCTCGCTGCTCGGCGAGCTCGACGAGGCGCTGCGCAGCGGCAGCATTACCGTGCTCTACCAACCCAAGCTCAATCTCGCCACGCGCCGGATTGACGCGGTCGAGGCGCTGGTGCGCTGGAACCATCCCGAGCGCGGGTTGCTCCCGCCCGATTGCTTCATCCCGCTGTTCGAGGAACGCGGCCGGATGGACGAGCTGACCCTTGCCGTGCTCGCGCAGGCGCTGGCCGATGCATGGGGATGGCGCGAGCAGGGCCTTCCGATCGGCGTGGCGGTCAACATCTCGGCCGCATTGCTGACGTCCGAGAGCTTCGCCGAGCGCGCGCTGGACCTTGTCGCGCAGACCGGCACGCCGACTGACCAGATCACCTTCGAGGTCACCGAAAGCGCCCAGTTCGAGGATACCGAGGCCGCGATCGCGACGCTCCACCGCTTCCGCGCTGCCGGCATCCGCATCTCGATGGACGATTACGGCACGGGCCAGTCGGCGCTGAACTACCTCAAGCTGCTCCCCCTGTCCGAGCTCAAGATCGACCGGATGTTCGTGGCCCAGGCCCATGTCGACAAGGGCGATGCGATGCTGGTGCGCTCGACCGTGCAGCTGGCGCACGAACTGGGGCTGAAGGTCGTGGCCGAGGGGGTGGAGCAGGCCGCGTGCCTCGAATTCCTCGGCAAGATGGGCTGCGACTATGCGCAGGGGTATCTCGTCGGCCGGCCGCTCCCCGCCGGCGATCTGGCGGCACTGGCGGCAACCTCGATGCCCGCCGCCCGGGCCCCCGCTGCACGCGCGGCCTGACCGCCTCCCGGCTTGCATCGCGCCTGCGGCCTGATAGCTATGCAGGCCGACAGGCCGGATCCTGCCGGCGGATGCAAGGGGAGAGAGCGGATGAGGACAGCAGCAGCAGCGCGTGCGGCGGTGGCGGGGCTTGTCGGCATGGGTCTGACCGGCTGCGTCGTGAGCATCTCGGACAACGCCCCCGACCAGGCCGAGGCGGTGCCGCCTCCGCCGGTGCCGATGGTGTGCAATGCCGAGAAGGCGCAGTATCACGTCGGGCATGACGCGACCCAGGCGATGGGCGAGGCGATCCTCAAGGACAGCGGCGCGCGCACCCTGCGCTGGGGCCCGCCGAATAGCGCCTGGACGATGGACTACCGCCAGGACCGCGTGAACGTGCGCTACGACGAGAAGATGAAGATCACTGGCGTCACCTGCGGATGAGCGACAGGCTGCGGACAACCTCGGGCTCGCCCTTCGAGGCGACCTTCGGCTTTGCGCGCGCGGTGCGCGAGGGCAACCGCATCGTCGTCGCCGGAACCGGCCCGGTCGAGCCCGACGGTTCGGCCACGCTGGGCGGTGCCAAGGCGCAGGCGGAGCGGTGCTGCGCGATCATCGTCGCAGCGATCGAGGAACTGGGTGGCTGCGCGGCCGACGTGGTGCGAACCCGGATGCTGCTCACCGACCCGGCCGATCAGGATGCGGTCGGCGCGGTCCATGCGCGCTTCTTCGGTGCGGCGCGGCCGGCGGCGACGATGGTGGGGGTGGCGTGGCTGTGCCGCCCGGAATGGCGCGTCGAGATCGAGGCGGAAGCGGTGATCCCCGGGTGATGCGGCGGTCGTTGTCATATGGTGCCGCGGTCATTGTCGGTGCGTTGCTGGGGCTTGGCAGTGCGCTGTGGATCGCCGGGCTGTGGCCCGAGGGGCGCAAGCTCGCCTTCGGCGATGTCGATGTCGGCGGCTGGCGCAGCGACTTTGCCGTAGGTTCCGAGGCGGCGGATCCTTACACCCGCGCCCGCGTCGCCCGCCATGGCCTGCTGGCACTCGCCAAGACCGAGGCGGTCTACTTCACCCGCGCCCTCGACGATACCGGCGCCCCCCTGCGCGAGGCGTGCACCTACCGCCTGTCAGGCGGACCCATGCCCGCAGGGTGGTGGTCGGTGACGCTCTATGACGCAGCGAGCATGCTGCCGGCCAACACCGACAATGCGCTCAGCATCGATGCAGAACAGGCCGGCGCCGGGACCTGGGAGGCGATCATCGCTCCCGAGCGGCCCGGCAACGGCGCGGCATGGATATCGAGCCGGGAAGCTGGGACCTTCGATCTGACCCTGAGGCTCTACATGCCCGAGCCGGCATTGCTTGCCGAGCCCGAGCAACGTCTCGATCCGCCCCGCATCGCCCGCCTGTCCTGCGAGGGGCGGCCATGAAAACTTGGGTCGGTCCCCTAGTCGTGCTGCTCGTCTGCGCCGCCGCGGTGCACGCACTGACGCTGCACCTCGCGCCCGGGTTCATCATGGACCGCGCGATGGCGGCGCTCGAGGCGCGCGGCGTGGCGCTCCATGCCTTCACCACGCCGAATCGGGTGACGCCGCAGAGCCAGAGCATCGTGCGCTCCTCGCCCGATCTCTACTACTCGCTGTGCCGCTTCGATCTCGACCGCCCGGATGCGAGCCTGACCGTGCGGATGGCGGCCTGGCCCGATTACCAGTCGCTGTCCTTCTTCGATGTGCGGACCGACAATTTCGTGGTCCTGCGCGGGACGGGCAAGGCGGTCGCAGTGCGGCTGCTGCCGCCTGGAAGCGCTCCCGCGGCAGGGGCAATCGTCAGCCCGACGGCCCGCGGCGTGATCCTGATCCGCCGCCTCGCGCCCGATGCGGAGCGCTTCGCGGCGGCGGGGGAGGCGGGCAAGGGCGATGCCTGCGACCTTGTCCTGCAACCTGCGGGCACCAGCCCCTAGCAAAAAGTCCGCCAGCCTTTTCCAACCTCGCAAACCCCGTTAGAGGCCTAGGCCATGCACGGACAATTCCAACTCACCGACGATCAGCTGGCGATCCGCGAGGTCGCGCAGCGGTTCACCGCCGACAATATCACCCCCTTCGCCGCCGAGTGGGACGAGAAGCACATCTTCCCGCGGGAGACGATCCAGAAGAGCGCCGAACTCGGCTTCGGCGCGATCTACGTTTCCGAGCAATCGGGCGGGATCGGCCTCGGGCGACTCGAAGCGGCGCTGATCATGGAGGCCATGGCCTATGGCTGTCCCTCGACCAGCGCCTTCATCTCGATCCACAACATGGCCTCGTGGATGATCGACCGCTTCGGCGGAGAGGCGGTGAAGGCGAAATATCTGCCCAGCCTTGTCACCATGGAGAAGATCGCCAGCTATTGCCTCACCGAACCGGGTTCCGGCTCGGACGCGGCGGCCCTCAAGACGACCGCACGGCGGGACGGCGATCATTATGTGCTGAACGGCACCAAGCAGTTCATCTCCGGCGCGGGCGCCAACGAGATCTATGTCGCGATGGTGCGCACCGGCGAGGACGGGCCCAAGGGCATCTCCTGCATGGTGATCGAAAAGGACATGCGCGGCGTCAGCTTCGGCGCGCAGGAGAAGAAGCTCGGCTGGCACTCCCAGCCGACTGCGCAGCTGATTCTCGAGGACGTGCGCGTGCCGGCCGACAATCTCGTCGGTGCCGAGGGCGAGGGCTTCCGCATAGCGATGATGGGGCTCGATGGCGGGCGGCTCAACATCGGGGCCTGCTCGCTGGGCGGGGCGCAAAGGTGCCTCGACGAGGCAATCCGCTACACCAAGGAGCGCAAGCAGTTCGGCCAGGCGGTCGCCGATTTCCAGAACACCCAGTTCATGCTTGCCGACATGGCGACCGACCTTGAGGCGGCGCGTGCGCTGCTCTACCTCGCCGCCGCCAAGGTGAACCACAATGCACCCGACAAGACGCGCTTCTCGGCGATGGCCAAGCGCCTAGCTACCGACAACGGCAGCGCCATCGTCGACCGCGCGCTGCAGCTGTTCGGCGGCTATGGCTACCTTCAGGATTATCCCATCGAACGCTTCTGGCGCGACCTCAGGGTACACTCGATCCTCGAAGGCACTAATCAGGTCATGCGCATGGTCGTGGGCCGCGATCTGCTGCGCCAGTGAACGGCACGCGGCTTGCTATGACGACGCTGATAGTGCCCGATTACGACGCGGGGATCGCCTTCTGCGTGGATGCGCTCGGGCTCGATCTGGTCGAAGACATCGATATGGGCGGGGGCAAGCGCTGGGTGGTGGTCGGCGGGAGGGACGGCGGTCGGCTCCTGCTTGCTCGCGCCGCCGATGACGCGCAAGCCGCCTCCATCGGCAAGCAGGCCGGCGGGCGTGTGGCCTTCTTCGTGCATACAGGCGATTTCGCGGGCACCCATGCACGGCTTGTCGATGCCGGCTTGAAATTCGAGGACGCGCCGCGCCGGGAGAGCTACGGCACCGTCGCCGTCTTCAGCGACCCCTTCGGAAATCGCTGGGATCTGATCGAACCGAAAGACATTGGGCAATGACCGACGACGTCCTGATCTCCACAGACGGCCCGATCGGCCACATCAGCCTCAACCGGCCCAAGGCGATCCATGCCCTCACGCTCGACATGTGCCACGCGATGACCGCGGCGCTCGCCGCCTGGGCGAATGACGACAGCATCAGGGCGGTGATCCTCGACCATGCCGAGGGGCGGGGCTTCTGCGCGGGCGGGGACATCGCCTTCCTGCGCAATTCTGCCCTGAACGACGGCGGGGTGTCGGGCCGCAGGTTCTTCCATGACGAATACCAGCTCAATCACCTGATGTTCACCTACGCCAAGCCCATCGTCGCCTTCATGGACGGGATCACGATGGGCGGCGGCGTTGGCATCTCGCAGCCCGCCAAGTATCGCGTGGCGACCGAGAACACCCGTTTCGCCATGCCCGAGGCCGGCATCGGCCTGTTCCCCGATGTGGGCGGCGGCTGGTATCTCTCGCGCCTAGGGCGCCGGCTCGGCCAGTTCCTCGCGCTGACCGGAGCACGGCTCGACGGGGCGGAGTGCCTGTGGACCGGGCTCGCCACGCACTACGTGCCGCACGAGATGCTCGAGGACATCAAGGCGCGCATCCACGATCACCCTGACCGGATCGCGGGCATCCTTTCCGAACCCGTCGGCACACCGCCCAAGGCACGGATCGAGGCGAATGCAGACAAGATCGCCAAGCACTTCGCCTCTGACCGTTACGAGGACATCCTTGCCAGCCTCGAGGCGGCGGCCAATGCGGGCGACGACTGGGCAATGAAGGAGCGCGACACGCTCGGCACCAAGAGCCCGCAGACCTGCAAAGTCGCGTTGCGCCAGCTGGCGACAAGCGCCAAGCTCTCCGACTTCGCCGACAACATGCGGATGGAATACCGGATCGCCAGCCGCGTGCTGACCCGACCCGACTTCGCCGAGGGCGTGCGTGCGGTGATCGTCGACAAGACCGGCGACCCCAAGTGGAACCCGGCCACCCCCAAAGGCGTGACCGAAGACCTGCTCGATGCGATCTTCGCGCCCCTGCCCGAAGGCGAGGAGTGGGTGCCGCTCGCCTAACCAATCCGTCATTCCCGCCGAGACGGGAATCCAGCTAGGCTTGATTGCAAGCCGCCAACTCAGACAGGCCCCTGCCTTCGCAGGGGCGACGAGGAAGTCAGACATGGCCACATACGAAACCATTCTCGTCGAGACCGATGCCCGCGACACCAGGGGCGTCACGCTCATCACCCTCAACCGCCCGCAGGCGCTGAACGCGCTCAATTCGCAGGTGCTCGCCGAGCTGATCGATGCCTTCGCCGCCTATCAGACCAACGCGACGCAGCTTTGTGCGGTGCTGACCGGCAGCGGCGACAAGGCCTTTGCGGCGGGTGCGGACATCAAGGAAATGGCCGACAAGCCGGCGGCAGATTTCTACCTCGACGATTTCTTCGCTCCGTGGACTAGCGAGATCGTCAAGAAGACCCGCAAGCCGTGGATCGCCGCGGTGAACGGCTTCGCGCTGGGGGGCGGGTGCGAGCTGGCCATGATGGCGGATTTCATCATCGCTTCTGACAAGGCCAGGTTCGGCCAGCCCGAGATCAAATTGGGCGTTGCCCCCGGCATGGGCGGATCGCAGCGGCTGACCCGCGCCATCGGCAAGTCGAAGTCGATGGAGATGTGCCTCACCGGCCGGATGATGGACGCCGAGGAGGCCGAGCGCAGTAACCTCGTCGCGCGCGTGGTGCCGCATGAGGAACTGATCGCCGAAAGCCTCAAGACCGCCGCCACCATCGCCGCCATGCCGCCTATGGCGACGATTGCGAACAAGGAGATGGTGAACTCGGCCTTCGAAATGACGCTCCACCAAGGCCTGATCGTCGAGCGCCGGATTTTCCAGATCCTCACCGCGTCCGAGGACAAGGCCGAGGGCATGGCCGCCTTCGTCGAGAAGCGCGAGGGGCAGTGGAAGGGCCGGTGAGCCTGCCACAAGGGGAGACAGCAGCCATGAAAATAGCCTTCATCGGCCTCGGCAACATGGGCGGCGGGATGGCCGCAAACCTCGTCAAGGCGGGCCACGAGGTTCGCGCTTTCGACCTTTCCGAAACCGCTCTCGCCGCCGCGCGCGAGGTGGGGTGCGACACCTTCGCCACCGCCAGAGAGGCCTGCGAGGGTGCCGAGGCGGTGGTCTCGATGCTGCCCAACGGCGCGATTGTCAAACAGGTGTACTGGGACGATGTGATCGGCCATGCGCCCGAAGGTGCGATCATGATGGACTGCTCGACCATCGACGTCGCCACTGCGCGCGAGGTGATCTCCGTCACCGAGGCTCACGGCTACCAAATGGTCGACGCGCCGGTATCGGGCGGCATCGCAGCGGCGGCGGGCGGCACGCTCACCTTCATGGTCGGCGGCAGCGACGAGGCTTTCGCCCGCGCCCAGCCGATCCTCGCTGCGATGGGCAAGGCGGTGATTCACGCGGGCGGGCCCGGCACCGGCCAGGCTGCCAAGATCTGCAACAACATGCTGCTCGCGATCCACATGATCGGCACCTGCGAGGCCTTTGCCATGGCGCAGAAGCTCGGGCTCGATCCGCAGACCTTCTACGACATCTCGAGCGTCTCAAGCGGCCAGTGCTGGTCGATGACTTCCTACTGTCCCGTGCCGGGCGTCGGCCCGGTTACGCCCGCCGACAACAGCTATCAGGGCGGGTTCGCTGCAGGGTTGATGCTCAAGGACCTCAATCTGGCGATGGAAGCGGCGGCAGGGGCGGGGGCCAAGGTCGAACTAGGCGAACACGCCCGCGCGATTTACGAGGAATTCGCAAGGGAAAATGCGGCGATCGATTTTTCGGGCGTTATCATGAGCATATCGCGCGCCGGACAGGGCTGAGATTGGCTGCGACACGAAAGCACTGCTCTGGGTGCATGTCCGCAGGCCTGGCCGCCTATGTACCGGTCAAGCTCTTTCTGCTGCCCCGGCTTGCCATCATCGCGGCTCGGCTGCATGCCGATGAGGCGCATGAGGCCGGTTCGCGGCGCGCCCCTGTACAGCTCGCACTTTTCCCTCGGATTCAATCGGAGAGCTTGAGACTGGTGCCGGCACCGGGCGCCAGGCAGCTCTTTGCCTTGGCTCCCGCTGCATTGGGGAGATGGGCGTGAGCTCATTTACTGCCTGTTAGGCGAACTGGTGTAGATCGCAGGCCGTCGGGGGAAGCGTTTGCGCTTCTGAACCAGCCAATGACCCGACAACTTCCATCTTGGGCCGCCAGCTTCTGTGCCCTAGCCAAATCCTCAGACTGGCGGCCCCGCTTTCAAGTGCTGTCGCAGGTCTTGCCCTCGGCGCGGCAATCACCCCTGAGCCATGGCCTCGAGACCGCACTTTTCGAACAGGCAAGGCGCCTGATACACCGTTCTTCCATTGCCGTGCAGCAAGCGGGCTCGAGCACTTTTGCAGTTGGAGAGGAGTTGCGGACAAACTTGCGGCGCCTTGTGCAGAAATTTGGACGTCAAGCAAAACGGGCCTATAGCCGACTCTTGCTCGTGTGGGACGGGAGGGGAACCGCAACCGCAAAGGAGCAGTCCAGTGGATGTCCCAGAAGCGAGGTTTTCAGCCACATCCTGTTCGTCAGACCCGAGTTTATTGCCAAGCGCCGCGGTGCCGCTCGAAGCTGGTCGCGCGCGATCGCGTCCGTCGGGCGAGACGTCCCGCGACCGAAGCGTGCCATCGTTCGAGAGGCTCGTCATGTGTGCCGAACTCGAGCTTCGTCGTCGAAAGGTGCGCGCACGCTCCTTACCGCGCGAACTGCTTGGCGATCCGGCCTGGTCCATGCTCCTCGACATGTTTGTGCGGGAACATCGGGGGCAGAAAACCTCTACTGCACGGGCGTGCCGTGCTGCCATTGTGCCGCAGGCAACAGCGCTTCGCTGGCTTGCGGTGCTTGAAAGCCAAGGCCTTGTCCTACTGACAGCGGATGCAGGCCGTGGCGGTGCCAGATTTGTGACCCTGACGAGCAAGGCGCATCGGGCCCTCAGCGCAATCCTCGGCACAGGCCTGCCTTAAGCTTTTTCCGAAAGGGGAGACGCGTCCACCGGGAACAAAGATGTGCGATATGCATATCTCTTTATATGCTTGCCGATATCTCGCATCGCATGACCATGATCATCGACGATCTGGAATCGTCGGGTAATCTCGTGTCCGCTGCACATGTCCAGATGGCGCTTGATGCTCTTTGTGTGAATGGGCCGAGCAAATCGCTTGGCGGCGCACCCTTTGCTCCGATCGTCACGGCTCGGGTGCTGAGCACGACCGGCACCCCGGCGGGAGATGAGCCCGATGACTTCTGAATATTCGGCCTATTGAGCCAACTTGACTTTTAGCCTGGAGACGAGCGCATGAGGACACTTTCTTCCTGCAGTTGGTCTGCTGTCACGAAAGCCTGTGGCCTGTCCATCTGGCCCGCTTGCCTGTGAGCCGATGGTCAGAAGTGGCAATGACGTTCCGCTCGCGGGGCGGTCAATGTGATCTGCAGTGATGGGCGGGCGCCCGATCTGCTGGCTTGATTGTCCCACGCCCGTCATGTTTCTGTCACGGATGATTGAGGCGGCGTGACGGGCCGCGAGGGTTGCTTCGGTATTCGCGCGCCCCGATAGCAGCGAAGATGCGCCCTACGTGTTTTCCCGATGCCAGCCCCTACACATTCTCAAGATCGATCGCCCAAATGCCGGGGACAGTCTGTGGTGAGTGTCAGTGTCGATTCCAGCTCTTTTGCTCCGTGATGAGCCGGCCGAACGCCGCGGCGATGAGCGCTGGCGCGTGCGTTTGGGGGCACTGCGAGCCGACTCACATGACAGCTCCCCAGACCTGACCATTCTGAACGTGTCAGCCACTGGCTTGCTTCTCCAGACCGAACATGCCTTACCCTCGGGCGTGTGCCTTATCGTTGAGCTGCCGAATTCGGTTCCGAAGTTCTGCAAGGTTGTCTGGAGCAGCGGCAGACTTCACGGCACCGCTTTCTCGGAACCTCTGGACCCATCAGAACTCCAGGAGCTTGTGGTGTTGAGCCTCACGAAATCGGCACTTGCTGGTGCAGGATACACGGGCCGCAGCCAAGTGGGCGCTCTTTTGGCGGTGGATGACGACGTCCTTTCGCCAGACGATGCAGCCGAGGCATTGTCCCTTGCCACCAAGGCGAGGATAATTCTGGGTGCCAGCAGTCTGTTGTGGGTGTTGATCGGATTTAGCCTGTTCGGGCTTCTTGCCGAATAGTCGGTGCACTGGCGCAGCCTGCGGCCTGAAGTGATTGCTGCGCGGCCAAGCAAGTACGGCCTCGATCGCTCTACTGCCGCGTCTAGCCGTTCGCATTGAAGTGGAGGAACATGCTGACACGCCCGCGCAGCGGTTGTTTGTGCGGGCTCAAGATGCAAGGTGCAGCAGCTTGCTGGGCTGCTATTGAAGCATCTTCGCAAGGGCGCTGGCAGCTGCGGCGGCGAGTTCGCTCCCACATTTGCTGGTGCACGTGATCCCCCTTTCTTAGGGAAGTCGCAATGTCCGCTCGGGCTAGCCGGGGGTAGCCGGGCCTTGCCCTGGTCATCAGCCAATGTCCTTTTCAACGCGTGAACATTCGGGGTCACCGAGTTTCTCGAGCGCTGCGCTCAGATCGATCCCGACAAACGGCAGATTGAGCTCGTCAGATATGGCCAATGCCTGTGCAACCAGTGCTTTGAGCCGCCTCGTGTCTTCGAGCTTGCGCGAAGGCGGCGCCGCTGCAGGATCGCGTCTCGACTCGATCCGCATGGTGGCACTGCTGTTACGATGAGTTTCGCACTCCTTCGAAGACATTATCGTTCCTTGTGCTTTCAGCGGATCCTGCCGTGCCCAGGCCGGTTCTTGGGCGGCGCGAGGTTCCCGTCCGTGCGAAGAAGTGAGCCCTTGATCCACAAGCCCGCAGCGAAAGAGTAACCGGGCGAGGCCAATCGGCCATCCCGGACAGCGGCTGAGATAACCTTAAGACGATTCGTGAGTATGCGGGGGGGTTATGCCGAGTGCGGTTCCTATCCTTTTCAATGCATGGCCGATAAAGGCATCCTGCTCGCCGGGATCGAGGTCGAGCGTTCCCATTGCGTCACTTGCCAACAAGCTGACAGCGCCGTGCAGGCTGGACCACGCGAACAGGGCTTCTTGATCAAGCACCTTTGGGTCGGCCATTCTTCCCCGCGCGGCGGCCACCCGCCTGAGCGCGTCGCGAAGGACGTTGAAGGCGTCCCGGGCGCCCCGCATCATTTCGCTGTGGACCATCGGATCGGGGAGGCTGCCTCCGAACATCAGCCGGTACTGAAGCGGCTGCGTGAGTGCAAAGCGAACATAGGTGAACCCCATCTGTAGCGCATCTGCGCCGGGATTGTCCGTGATCGGCGCACCGCGCAGGGCTGCAGCAAAATCGACGAACGCCCTTCGCACGATTTCGGCCAGCACATGGTCCCGGCTCTCGAAGTGCCGATAGGGAGACTGATGCGAGACCCCAAGCCGCCGCGCCACCTCGCGAAGGCTGAGCTTCTCGACGCCGGCGGAGGTGATGATGGCGAGCGCTTCACGCACGCAGGCTTCTCGCAGATCCGAACACGGGCTGGTCTCTCCCTGACTACTCATGTTCTAAAGCCTGACCTGCGTCGCTGGTTCGCTGTTGGCGACGAGGCAGGGTCAACCTGATCTCGTTGAAGATGACGCAGGGCGGTCCGCTTCTTTGCCGGCACCCTTCGCCGGTCTGACTGCAGGCGTTGTTGGGGGCAACGCCGATCAGCGGACAGACCGTCGATCCGATTGGCTGCGGCAAATTGGTTTGCGAAGGCGACGCCGCGAGGTCCATGGTGGTCGATCAGCCTGTATTCCCCATCTGGTCGCTCAGTGCCGATGGACAGGCAGTGACACGTGTCGACTATGTCACCGGGCACACATTGTCCGGTCCTGTCCCTGATAAGGAGAGACATACGAAGTTGCTCCTGAGGCTTGGCCGATTGTGCAGGTCCTCGTGCATGATCTTCGACCTTGACGATGTGCTTGGTCGCACAATATCGTTCTCGTTGACAGTGTCAACGTCATCGACAACGCGGCGCAGGAGGCAGGTCCCTCGCCGCATGAGGGACAGGTGGAGCCATTCACCTGCTGCCGCCCGGCTAGACCCGTAGCGGGCAAGACAGGAACGCTAGGGCTGCAGGTGGGAGCGTGAGCCGGTCTGCTCATGTTAGCGACTGCGGATCGGACATATCCTCGCCTCGCCCGCGAAGTGCCAATTCTCTGGGGCAGTCGGGCACATTGGGCCGCCGACGCTGTCGCATGCCGCTATTGTGGGGTGAAGGAGGCAGTCAGAGTCAGGGACTGGGCTTTGCGTGCCTGAATGCCTGAGCCATCTCCCTGATGTTGTGTTCAAGCAGATCCGATATTTTGCATTCCGCAAGATCGCTGATCGAAAAGGAGATCTGGTTGCTCACTAACAGGTTGCGGGCTGTCAGCGCGCTGACCCAGCGTGTCACGAGTGCGGAGCTTGCATTCAGTTCATCGGCCACTTGAGCAATCGTGCATGACGAGCCTCGACGATGCGCGACATAGGCGAGCAGAAGGATGTCCCATCCCGGTTCGCCGAGTAGATCGGGGTCGATCGTGAGGTTGCGCAGCTTGCGTTGGGACAGAATCCGCTCCGCCTGACACAGCAGAGGGTCAGCGCCAAGACCTTGGAATTCTTTGGCCAAATCCATGAAACAACTTCCGCGCTTTTCTTTGCCCGAGAGGGCCGAATGAGTGCCGTCGACCTGCCGGAGGTGTAGGCAAGCGCGCATGCAGACCTTTCTCCGCCATGACAACTCATCAGCGATGAGCAACAGTGCAGCGTTGCAGGACCTGCGCGACCATCGAGTCGGCCGCGCAGATCAGCCCGCTTAGCAGCGCTGTTAGTCTGTCCTCGCCTGCTCGGTTTTCGTTTTCTTTAAAAGAGATTAACATAGTGATCAGGGAAGTGCTTTAGATCGGGTGAAAGCCGATCAGCGGCAGGGCTTGAGCCGGACTGCCCGTTGGTAGCAAGGAAGCGTGATGGACGGGAGGCGCTTTGCGGTCAGCTTGGTACCCAGACGTAGCGAGCCTCGAAGGCTGGCTTGCGCTTTCTTTTGGTCGGTTCCGGATTGCGTGAGATGAAGCTGCGCTTGCGCAAAGCGAGCCAGCCCCGGCCTCCGGCAGTTGCAATCCTGCTTTGTCCCTTCAGACCGCCGCACAGCAATTCGAGCAGTCAGCCGCGCCCGAGTTTGGGATGTATTGGTCAATACCGGGCTCGTCAGCGAACGTGGCTGGCTGGGCCGCGGCGCGCGCACGAGGCTTGCGGGCAGGCAGGGACAAGCGGCATTGAGGAAAGGAGCGCCATCAAGATGGCTTGCGTGCCAAGGCGATCCTAGGCGACCTCGGCGAGTTGTCCTCCGCGCAGGCCATGCGCCCCCCTCGTCTTGTCGGGCGCGTTGATCGCGCGCCGCTGGGCGAGAGCAAGGTCGGCACTGAGGGCAAGGTCGCGCAGGTTGAAGGGTTTGACGATGTAGTCGATTGCGCCCTGGCCGAGCGCTCGATCGATCATCTGCTCCGATGCGACGGCTGTGACGAATATGACGGGAGTGCTTGATGCCAGCCCGAGGTGCTGCACGGCTGCGAGGATATCGAAGCCTGACCGCATGGGCAATATGAGTTCGCTCAGCACGAGGTCTGGTCGGAAGCGACTAATCTCCCGAACTGCCACTTCACCGTCTCTTGCACAAACCACTTGGTGGCCTCTGCGTTCGACATAAACTGAGATGATCCTGGATGCGCAATCGTCGGCTTCTGCTAGCAATATGCGCGCCATGATTTGCCTTGCTCCCTCGTAGTGCAACGGGGGTAAGCGTTAACCTGCCATGGTGAACAATCTGTTTCACGCCCCGTAGTCCAGTGCAAGTAAGATGTGGCCCGGCGCCGGCAATCCGGGGCCGACCCGGCGAGCCATTGCTGCTGAGCGCCCTCCGTGACCTCTGCGAGCGGCTTCGGTCGCTATTATCTTGGGCGTACTTGCCATGATGACGGCGCGTGTGACAGCGTCAAGTTTGTGTTCACGATCTTGCAGCCGTTCTCGGGGTGGTAACCACCTTCTTACCATGAGTCTGGCGATTTTACTTACCAGACTGATAAATAGGAAATTTCTTCATCCGGTCTAAAGAAGCACCTTCGCGCGATGTGGCTGAGGCCAATCCTCGCAACCCGTGCGACGGCAGTGTAGGACAGGACAACGCGGATGGTGTTGAGCTATTTCTCCGGACGGCCTTTTGCCAGGGCTCTCCTGCTGGACAAGAGCGCGAATACCCTCGCGATGACTGCTGCGGCGATAGTCCCTTTGGTTGCCATGATTGGCGGCGCGGTCGATCTGAGCCGCATCTATCTCGTCCAGTCCCGCCTTCAGTCCGCTTGCGATGCAGGCGCACTTGCCTCAAGGCGTGCGATGAATGGTCTTACGTGGAACGGCGCGAGCGAGCAGGTCGCAGAAAACTATTTCAACTTCAATTTCCCGCAAGGAAGTTACTCGACGGGTGATTTGTCGGTTGAATATTCGGCGAATTCAAGCGGCGTTGTAAATGGTGAGGCGACCGTTCAGGTCCCCATGACCCTCATGCGCTTCTTCAACTTCGAGAATCGTGACGTGTCAGTGTCGTGTTCGGCAGATCTCAACCTGCCGAACACCGACGTGATGATGGTGCTCGACACGACGCTTTCAATGAATGACCCCAACCCGGGAGACAGTATTCGTCGGATCGATGCTCTGACGAATGCCGTAACTTCGTTCTACAACACGCTCGAGGCAGCAAAACCGGAAGGTGCGCGTATCCGTTACGGCTTCGTGCCTTACTCCCAGACTGTCAACGTCGGCATGCTGCTTCATCGCGACTGGATCCAGGATTACGGGACCTACGACTCGCGTCGTCCTGACGGTGTGCATACCTGGGAATCGGGGGGCAACCCGAGCAGCACTGTATCGCAGACCACTTCGACATTCCTGAGCGGCACACGCACCGACCGGCCGCGCTACCAGGCCCCCTCGGAGAACTGCCCTACGAGCCTACCGCGAGAAAACTGGAGCGATACGACGACGAGCTGGAGTGCATGGGAACCCTCATCAACCGCGCTACCCCGCTCCCGCACGCGGATCCGGACCCGCAACGGCACCGAATTCATCATCCAGCGCGACTCCAACGGCAATTGCTGGATCACGCCTCGCGACTGGAATGATTATCGCGAGCAGCAGACGGAGACCGTGCGCGAGAACACCAACACGGGCGGCACCACGACCAACACGGCACGCCACTGGATCTACGAGCCGATCCAGTACGATCTGCGTCCTCTCAAGGGTTCGGGATCGGGCGACGCCGTGGTGTCGGGCGGAAGTTTTTCTGCTCCGGTCAATGACAACCAGACCGACCGCACCATCAGGTGGCCGGATGGTGACAGGGCCTGCATCGAGGAGCGCGCGACCCGGCGCACCAACGAGACCTTCCTCACACCGCGATACGACATGGAGGTTGACCTGGTTCCATCGCGCACTGACCCGGACACGCAGTGGAAACCCTATCTGCCGGCGCTTGTCTATGCCCGGAATGTCGGGTCTGGCAGCCGCGAGACCGAGCAGCGCGTAACCACAAACCCGCTCACCAATGGTCAATGGGTCTTCAGCGGTCTTTCAGCGACCATCACACGGCAGATGAGCCTGACGACGACCTACAACTACTTCAATCCCTTCGGTTCAAACTTTGGCATCTATGAGGGTGCATGCCCCTCTCCCGCCCGGAAGATGGGCGAGATCACCCTGCAGCAGCTGCAATCCTACATGGGTTCCCTGCGGCCGCAGGGCTATACCTACCACGAGATCGGTATGCTGTGGGGGCTGCGGCTGATCTCGCGGGAAGGCCTGTTCAGTGCCGAACACCGCGTCGCGGATTCGGGCGGCGCTGTCCAGCGGCACATGATCTTCATGGTTGACGGGCAGAAGGATACGCGCCCCTTCACCTATTCGGCCTGGGGCATCGCGGCGGTTGCGCGCCGTCGCACACCGACAGGGAGCTTTCCTTCCCGCACGATGGAAGACAGTGTCTCCGAAAGCCGTCTTGCCGAGCTGTGCGAGGTCGCCAAGAACAACAAGAATATCACCTTGTGGGTCATCGCCTTCGGCACGGACCTTGATGAACTGCTGATCAACTGCGCATCACCGGGACGTGCGTTTGAAGCCCGCAACGCGGCCGAACTGACCGCGACCTTCTCCCAGATCGCCACGCAATTGGCCGAACTGAGGCTGACCAGCTGATGGCTTTGCCCCCTGACAGCACATGGCGCAGGCTGGTGTCTGACGTCTCCGGGGCAACGATCGTGGAATTCGCGGTCGTTGCTCCCGTTTTCCTGGGCGTGCTAATGTTCATCTTCGACATCGCCTACTTGGTTTATGCCCGTGCCCAGCTGACCGGGTTGGTCAATGCGGTTGGCCGCGCCTCAACGCTTGAGACGGCCAACGACGAGACACGGTCCGACATGGATGCCCGCCTGACCGAACAGATGCGTGAGCTGGTCCCGCACGGTGAGGTTGAATTCGAGCGCGTCTCGTTCAACAATTATGGTCTGGCGCAGGCCCGGGCGGAACCGTTTGTCGACACCAACGACAGCAATGACTGTGATGCCGGTGAGAGCTTCCTCGACCTCAACGGCAACGGACGGCATGATCTTGACGGTGCCCGTGTGGGTGGGGGAGGTGCACGAGACGTGGTCATCTACACCGTCACCTTGACATATGATCGCCTGTTCCCTGTCTCAGCCCTGATTGGACTTGATCCGTCGGTCGAGGTGCAGGCTCAGACCTTACTGAAAAATCAGCCTTTCGATCTTCAGGCGCAGCCAACGACGCGGGTATGCACATGAGACGCAAGGAAAAAATGCCACCAGGTTTCGCGCGCTACCTGGGCCGGCTGGGCAAGGACAGCGAGGGTCTTGCGCTTACCGAGTTTGCTTTTGCGCTGCCCTTGCTGCTCATCTTGCTGTCCTTCGGCATCGAGCTTGCGAATTTCGTGTTCGCGACCAAGAGGATTGGCGATCTTGCCGTTCTTGTTGCCGACAACGCTTCGCGGATGGGGACTCGCAGTGCGGGTCTCAGCATTCATCAGATCTCGGAAGCGGAGATCAACGACGTCTTCATCGGTGCAGAACTTCAGGCCAACATGGGTGACCTTGCCGAGAACGGCAGGATCATTCTGTCGAGCTTGCAGCGCAATGCGCAGGGCGGGCAGTGGATAGCCTGGCAGCGCTGCTTCGGCCAGAATCCGGTCGGATCAGCATATGGTGTCGAGGGTGATGGGGCGAGTGGCACCGGCTTTCCTGGTATGGGGCCGGCCGGCAATCAGGTGCAGGCGGCAGCCGGCACGGCGGTCATGGTTGTCGAGATCTATTACAATTACGAGCCTGTAATCCCCATAATGAGCATCCCACCGCAACCGATCAGCGAGATGGCCGTATTCAACGTGCGAGAAAGTCGCGATCTCAATGCACCGCGTAATGCTGAAGGTGTGGAAGTATCCGTCTGCGATTAAGGGCCATGGCCTTGGCCATGTGCTCACAGTTGTTCAGGCTAAAGATTGCCCTCGGTAGGATTTCGGCTAATGCCGCATGGTTTCGTGGCATGGTGACATAATTCAGAGAAACGAAATCTACATAAGTCCGACTTCATGATTTCATTACCTTAATGTGAAATCATGACACCATGGTCAGGAAACTGAAAACTATTGCCGGGTTAGGCTGGTCACGAGGGCCGAGTTCCGCTCAGGAAACTGAGGGGAGCGCGGCCAATCTCGCCATCGCGCTCGCGCAATCCGAGGCCGCAATCTTGTGGTCGACCGACGCGGATGGCAGGATTGCCTCGATCCATGCGCCTGCACTGGCTGCCCTCGGGGTGCAGTTGGCGGACGTGTCGGGCAAGCGCATCACGAGCGTGTTCGAGGATGCCCCGAGTGACAGCGCGATCTCGCAGCAGCGATCATTGTCTCTCAAGCTGAGCGCGCGCGCCAAGATCACCAATCATATCGTGCGCTGCGTGAATAAGAATGAGGAGGGGGCGGGCGTCTGGCTTCAGCTGAGCGGCTTTCCTCATTATCTCGGCGACCAGTTTGTCGGATATCTCGGGCATGCTGCCGATGTCACCCATCTGATCGTCGACCACCAGACGAAGATGCTGCAGGAGAAATTCGACGAAGTAACGAACTTTTACAATGCTGCCCACTTTGGCAAGCGCTTCGATGCGGCCTTCAAGAGCCTCGCGCATGCCGAGCGGCCGTGTGCGCTGGTCGTCATGGAAATCGACCGCTTCCAACATGCCTGCGAGCGCTACGGTATTGGTCATATGGACTGCGTGCTGGCCGAGATGGGCAACCGTCTGAGGTCGGCATTGCGCCATCGCGGGGAAGTGGGGCGCATTGCCACAGAGCAGTTCAGGATCTTCATGCCCGATGTGGATGATCGGGGAGATCTTGCTGAGTTCGCGGAGCACGCGGGCAAGTTGCTTTCGCAGCCGTACCGGGTCCATGGACGCCGGATCCAGCTGAGCGTGTCGATCGGCATTGCCATGGCTCCCTATGACGCGGTGACGACCACGGAGCTGGTCGATGCGGCCAACCTTGCACTCAGGTCGACCAAGCAATCAGGGGGGGGCAGCTACAGCATATTTTCCGCGGAACTGGCCGAAGAGGCGTCGCGTCTTGTCCGGATCGAGCAGGAGCTCGAGGGGGCAATGGAGCGCGGTGAATTCGCTCTGCGCTATGCCCCGCTGATTTCGGCCGGCAGCAACGAGGTTTGCGCGTTGCGCGCCGAGGTCTGCTGGAACAGTCCCGAGCTTGGCGAGGTCCTGCCGGACATCTTCTGGCCGATGATCGAAAGCTCGGGCGCATCCGGGGACTTTGGCGAGTGGATGCTGCGCCAGGCTTGCGAGGATGCTTCCGCCTGGCCGGGCAATCTCAGCCTTGCCATTTCTCCGCCCCGAGGGTTCCTGAAGGACCCGGATTTCCGGAAGATAATTCTTGCTGCTGCCAGCGATGCCTCGTTCGATCGTGCGCGCATTGAGCTCGAAATCAGCGAGGAATTCCTCTCGGCAGATGCCGAGATGGCGAAAAGGCTCGGCGATGATCTGGATGCTGTCGGCGTCAGGTTGGTTGCAAGCGATTTCGGCGTGGGCAATTCCGCAATCGCGCTGCTTGCCGATTTCAGCTTCAAACGGGTTGAGATCTCGCCGAGATTTGTGCGTGACTGGGTTCTGCAGCCCGAGCGCACCAATGCGATCCTCGGCGCGATTGTCAGCATCGCGCGGTCCTTTGGCGTTCCGGCTTCGATCAGGGAGGTCGATGCACTCGATGTCCTGGATGCGGTCATCGCCAGCGGGATCGAGGTCGTTCATGGCGGCGTCTTTTCAGCACCGCTCGATCAGGCCCAGATCGTCGATGAGGGTTCTGTGGTGCTCCAGACATTCAGGCCGAGAGGATTTGCCCGCCAGAGAGCCGAGCGGATGACCGTGTTGCGCAAGATCGGGCTGGTCCATGACGACCACTACTACGAGGTGTTGCTGAAGAACATTTCACGAACCGGCGCCAAGATTGCCGGTATCGCGGGCGTTCCGGTCGGCACGGAAGTGGTTCTGGATCTCGGCAATGGGCAACTTGCAGTGGCGAGCGTGGTCAATACGGACGAGAAGAGCCAGGGTGTGCGCTTCGAGGTTCCGCTGGTCTCTGATGGCAATGGAGGGCTGATGACCCGCCATCGGATTTCGCCCTATACCTTGGCAGAGGCTGGACTTCCGGTAGCCTCCCTGAGCGGTGATCATGAAGCGCTTCGTGCCTGGAAGGACGCCAAGAAGGGTAAGCCCAGCTTCGTGCAATTGCAGCTCACGCACCTTTGAGGCGCTGCGGCGCGAGGGCCGGCAGGGCGAGCAAGGCCTCGCCCCGTGATGCCCTTTCAAGGTGAGCGGTCATGGCGCCGGGATGCGACGAACAAGGCCGGAGCGCTTTGTTCCTGGAACGAAAAGAGGCCCCGCGTTAAGCGGGGCCAGGACCGAAGATCCGATCGGGTACCGAACTCCTCGAGACGCGGATCAGGACATATCTGATTCGGGCGACACGTGCGAGACAGCCATCACTTGTTTGCCGCGGCGCTGGTGTGGGAACGTCAGTGTCATGCGGCGGTTGTTGCTGCCTGTCTCATGAACCCCAGATCGGGGCTTGCGAAACTGCCAGTATTCGGCGCGACCGACGGGGGCTCCGAGGCCGCCACCCCCAGCCACTGAGCAAGCGTGGCAGAGTATTCATCCACCGAGGTTGTCGGCAGCAATCGTCCGCCACCGACCTGTCAGCCGCTGATCATCAGGCGTGCGCAAGACCGTGTTGGCAAGTGATGCGCGGGACAGGGCAATTCCGGCAGCCTCTTCCGAGCCAACCTCGCCCCTGATGGCGGCATAGCGGGCGTAGTTTTTGGCATCGAAGGGGATGAGAGTGTTGCCATGGTCATTGTCGCCATAGAGGGAGATACCAACGAGCGCCATCTAGCCGCCGCTGCTTTCGATGGCGGCGGCCTCGGCAGGGCCCGCAAGGCCCATGGCATAGGAGGAGGCTGCCCCCATTATCGCCAGCTGGCTGGAGCGTTGTAAAAAAGCGCGTCGCGAGATTGCGTTGGCCTTGCCGATGAACATGTTTGATTGCCCTACTGGACTGCCTCTTGCGAGGGTGCAGCCGGTTCATTTCTGGATCAGGTAGTCGGTTGATGCGAGGATCAGCATCGCGCCGATATGGACGCGGCGGATGCGATCCTCGTTGGAGCTTGCGGCCGTCACAGGCACGTCGTCCAGCGGCCGCGCCACTCGCGAAGCTGCAGGCGGAGCGGCGTGATGGGAGTAGGTCCTGACCTTCGCATTGCGCGCCCGGCAAGGTTGTGCTGCCGCCGCCAAGTATCAATCCAAACTATTGATTCGGCGGCTTGCGGTCAGCCGGAAGCACTGCTTCGGGCATTTCTGTCGGGGCTCTAGCCCCCAAAGCCCGGAGGATTCGCCGCTACGCAACAATACGGGCATGCACGCGCGCGAAGCTAAATTTACCACACGTAGGAACCGGAGATCGTCAAGTAGGTTGGTTCCCTAGGGGGAACTTCCGACTAACTTGGAGGAGGCAGTCTTGAGAACACAGCTTGCCGAATATCAGCCCGAAGGCCACACGCCGACAGCTTCGATTGGGCAGCAGGACCGGCGACAGACGATTGCCGACCGCATGGAGGCCCTTGCTATCGAGCTGCGGTCATTCTCGGATGACCAACTCTCCGTCATTCCCACCCAGGCCACGCTTGCTGGGCTCGCCGCGAAGATTTACTCGGCGCGGCGCAAGGTTGACGAGATTTTCGACATGACGGGATTTGCAGTCAGCCCCGCGTGGGACATGATGCTGGACCTGTATCAGGCCAGGGTCACTGGCAAGAAGATCTCGGTGACGAGCGCCTGCATTGGTGGCGGCTGTCCCACCACAACGGGATTGCGTTGGCTTCAGGTCATCGAGAACATGATGCTGATCGAGCGAAAGCCCGACCCTGAGGACAAGCGGCGCACGGTCATCCAAATGACCGATGGCGGGAAGGTTAAGGTGGAGCGCGCTCTTACGGCCTTCCTCTAATCGGCCTTGCTGCGCATGAGAGGCGCGTGTCCGCGGACGTCCGCATCACAGCGCCTCTCGAGGGTGTCGATCACCATCTGGAGCTGCGCGGCGCACAAGGCCTCGCCCGCTTCATCGAGGCGGCTCAGGATCTGTTCAAGATCTGCAAGAATGACGGCGGACACGCTTCTCCCCTCTTGCGAATGCCGCGAATTGCCGGCCCTCCCTGAGCCGGATACAACGATAGCGTTTGATTAAGGCTATTGGCGGATATCTACAAGTCTCGCAAAGGTTTGCACACGCTGTGTGTCGCAAATTCGCAACAGTTGGACCCGAATGGTGCCTGACGCTGCCTTGGCTTCCAAGCGGGAGGGGCCATTTCCACATTCAAATCAGACAACTGCGAAAAGTTTAGGCGGCCGGCTCGAGTTGAACGGGGCTGCGCGGGGAACGGAAGGTAGCGTTCTCGCGACATCTGGCTCGGCGCGGGGCGGCGTCGCTCTGCCGGCGATGTGCTCGACGACTGCAGTGTAAAGCGGGGATGCGAAGAAAAATCCGGATCTCTCCCGGTCAGTCCAGATGGCGTATGCGCCGAGCGCCTCGGTGCCCTCGAGCTTGACACAGTAAATTCGGCCGACCTGGATCGAGACGAACCCGTCAAACTGCAATTGGCAACCGGTCTCCGAGATATCAACCATGATGGCGGAACATTTCAGCCCGCCTGAATCCTGAAGCTGCACCGGCCGCCTCAGGCATCTCCTGAGGGTCTGGCGCTCGTCGATCGCGACGGCGCTTGCAGTGCGTTCGCGAACCCCGCTGAGCGGCGGCGTCATCGGATAATTCATCGGTTGGTCTCCTCAAGCTCCTGCGACCCCGATGCAGAGGCCGTGCCGGAACATCACTGCAGGTTCTGACCAGCGGGGCGCTACCCCCTACCGATCCCGACCACGCCTGGTGACCTCGCCGAGCCTCATGCTTCGATTGACTTGCCTAACGCTGACCCATGGAGAAACCCTTAATGACGGTAAACTGACATGCCTGCCCGGGCGGGGAAGACCGTGCGGGAACAAGGCTGATCGGGAGGGAGAGAAAGAAGCCGTACGTAAGTCACGTTGGTTCTCTTACCCGCCGCCTGCAACCGGTGAAGGTCTGTCCCGGTCGGCTTGGCTGTGCTCGCAGTTCCGACCATACTCGGCAGATCAGGCGAGCCGTGGCTCTTGCAGGCGAGGCATGGCCAGGCAGTTGCGCCTCGCCATCCTCTGTAGGATCATGGGTGGGCAAGGACGGCGGCATGTCCCCCCAAGCCCGCCGGTGCTCAGGGACATGAGCGAGCGGATTTCCGGGGCCCTTGCTCGCCAGCGATCCTCCCGCTGCGCCTTGGGCTGCCTTGCGAGATCCGGTATGGCTCTCGAGATGTCGCTTCCATGGCCGCGCCGGTTAACTCGCATTCAGCAGCCGTGCCCCGACGTCTCATCGGGGACGAGGCGCAAGGCGCTGCGCGCGTCGCTGGAAATCTCCTGCTCCGCCGTTGGCCGCTCATCGGCTGCGATCCGGTTGCGGTCGAACAGCGACGTGAAGCGAAGCCCCACCTGGTTGTTTCGCGACCAGACCACGCGTCCGATAACGTGGACAGATGCGCCGAACCTGACACTGATGACGCGCTCGCGCTTGATGCGATCAGCAAGTTGCAGGCTCGCCATGCAGCCGGCAAAGGAAATGTTCTCGATCGTGGCGGGATAGACGTTCCCCGTGGCACCTCTCAGCGTCACGGCGATGAAGGTCCGATGCCGCTCGAAAGCCCGCTCATCCTGCTCGAAGCCTTCCGCGGCGAGGTTGCGGCGGTTTATGTCACAGATATTTCGAACCATGATCCAGCCTGTCTGCACGTTGGTGGCTTACCCTCGCACCCTCCGCGGGGTATGATCATCCCTGATGTGCTAAGAGAAGGTAAAGCTCGCGTGTCTTGAGTGGATGCCGGCGCGAGCGCGAGAAAATGTCTCCTGGGAGAAGCGTGCCGAGGATGCCCGGGAAAAACTTTCGGCTCAGCGAAGATACTGATGTCGTTGGTTTCGAGGGTTTAAACCAAATCCCCTAATCATGTACTGGTCATCAGGAGCGAGCCTGTGCGGTTCACTCCGACACAAGGTTGGCCGCCAGTCCCCTACCAGATGCACCCACGGACGGCTGGCGGCCAATTTTCCTACAGTCACTTCGAACCTCCGGGTCGCCCGCAGATCCTGCAGCGCATGCGCAATAGCAGGGATCTCGACATCGGCCTGTCGGTCCAAAGTGCTTGCCCAAGGGCCGCTTGCGCCATGCAGGTGAGGCGGGCCGGCGCGCGCGGCGGATCATGGCTGCAACCTCCCTGAACTCTTTGGGCCCATACCTCGCGCGCGAAAGCTCTGGTGTGTGCGGCGGCTATCTGTCGCGGCATGTGGCCGGCGAGACGCGGTGGCAGCGGGCATGAAGCCGGTTCACCCGCGCTTTCATCATTCTTCGTTGCTGATGAGCTGTGCCCCAGGAGGAGCCCCGGTTAATGGCGCTCACGCGCCGACCTGCAGCGAAAGCCCCGGCCTGCAGCAGGACCCATCACGCGGTCCAGGTGTCCGGCCGACCTAGCCGACCCCAATCATTGGCGGGTGACAGGCTTCTCGACCCCCGGGGAGGAGAAATCCCGCTGCGGAGGTTTCAGACGCCCGGCGTGGGCAAAGGGTATCTGCGCACCAGCCCGTTGAGAACGGCGGGGTGAACGGGAAGTGTCAATTGCATTCCAGCGCGGCCGCGGTCGATCCAGACCGCGTAACACTGCAGGTTGCAATGGGCTTCTATCTCGATCGAGAAGATCGAATAGGTCGTAATCTCATGGCGCGGATCGAATGCGATCATCAATCCGTCCTCGGCCATGTTGACAATGCTGGCGGGCACATTCCGGCCGTTTGCGTCCTTCAGGACGACCGGCACGTTCATCACGAGCCGGGCGCTCCAGCGACGATCGGCTGGGCGTCCCTTCGCTTGGGGATCGCCAGTGGAGTTCCTCACGCTCGTCATCTGTGTCCCTGATCCCTCAACCTTCGTGTGCATATGGCCATGTCACTACAAGCTCTAAGGTAAGGTTAACCGAGCGAGCGTTCATGGCGCTTGATTAATGGTGCGGGGCACTGCCGATCGTCCAGGCGAGACTGTGGCGCCCAATTGTCTACCGCGCGGCGCGACGGGTTTGCCGATATCAGCAATCGCGGTAAAGACTGGGCCTAAGGACCTTTTCAGGCCAGTTCCGGCCAATGCCGCTGCGAAAGCCTTGCGGCATCCGGCCCCCCGACCTTGGAGACCTGCCGCGCGCGGGGGCCTTGTGCCTTCCGCTGTCAATGCATCTCGAGTCCGGTACCGATGTTCGGCAGTGGGCCGCCCGCAAGACCATGCTCATCTGCGATGTGGTCGATCAGGCCCTGCACATGACCGACCGCGACCCAATCCCTCATGCGAGCGAAGTCTGCCTGGAGTGCGTGCAACCACAAAATCTCTCTTTTGGTAAGCATCCACTCTTCCTTCCATTTCGGAGGGAATATGCCACCGAATAGGATGATTGTCGATAATGGATCTTTTCAGGCCCCGCGTTTCGCACACCCGCCCATAAGTAGAGCTACGGATTAACTTCTTTTCTGTTTACCATGTTTACGCATGGCAGTGTGTGGAGCATGGAAAAGGGGAATGCCATGCAACACGAACACGATACTTCTTCCAGCATGCCGCTGCACTTCGTCGAGGCCGACATTCAGGTCAGGGCCGAGCTGGTACGGGTTGGACGCTCTGTCGGGCGGCATTGCGAACTGTACAGCGACTACTCGGAACTTTCGGTTCACCCGCCGCGCGCTGGGATCATTTTCGTTCGCGACTGCCCTCAGATCGGCGGCGTCGGGTTCGCTTTGGAGCGCCTCATGTCTCTGGGCATTTCCCTGCCGGTTGTGGCGATGGACGTCGAGCCGTCGCCCGGCCGCGTGGTTGAGGCGATCAAGGCGGGCGCGCTCGATTACCTGTCCCTGCCCCTGCGCCCCGAGCGCCTTGCGTCCTGTCTTTCACGGATCGGTCGGGAAGCGGCCCAGGTGAGCCAATGGCGCCAGCGCGTCATTCACGCTCAGCGCCGGCTTGCCGCGCTGTCGGAGCGCGAGCGTGAGGTGCTTGATGCGTTGACTGCGGGTAACTCCAACAAGGACATCGCACGGCAGCTTCACATCAGTCCACGAACGGTCGAGATCCACCGCGCGAACATGATGAACAAGCTCGGCGCTCGCCACGCCGCCGAGGCGATCCGCATGAAGATGGAATCGACCATGGGGCGTTTGACCCTCGCCGCCTGATCCCTTGTCCGCAATCGGGTCTGCCCCGCTGTCCGCGCGACTCTTGTTTTGCGTGGCCGCAGGCGGGGCGATCCCCGATTGCGGGAGAGGAGAGGTCTCCGAGCTATTCCTCTGTGCCTGCTGCCGACGTTGTAGCCAGAAGTCGGCCGCCGCGGGAGAACGGGGAACGTCCCGCCGGCAACCTGCATCTCCCTGCGCGATGTCCGTCCCATCGGTCCTGTCGCTTCGAACCTTCATGATGCCGGCAGGAGCGGAAGGAATCGCCCTTGCACGGTATTGCGCAAGCGATCGTTTCCGCGGCAAAGAATCCGGCAGCGATGGCCCCGGCTGCAGTTGTCAGACCGCGGAGCAGGAGCCGCCTCTTGGTCGGATCCACGGCCTGCTGCGTTGGACCCCGTGCCATAATGGGTGCCGGTTCAAGCTTGTCCTTGACCACAGATTGCGCAGATGCCAGCCGCAGTGCGGGACCGGCGACCAAAAGGCAGCAGATGACATTGTCCGAGGGGCAGATAACAAGACGCGGCATCATTCTCGCGGGTGGCTCTGGCACTCGGCTTTATCCGCTGACACGCGGTGTTTCGAAGCAGCTGATGCCTGTGTTCGACAAGCCGATGATCTACTATCCGCTGAGCACGCTGATGCTCGCGGGGATGCGCGAGATCCTGATCATCACGACGCCTGACGATGCCGCGCAGTTCAAACGGGTGCTCGGTGACGGGTCGGACTTCGGGGTGTCGCTGTTCTATGAGGTGCAGCCCAGGCCCGAGGGCCTGGCGCAGGCGTTCCACATCGGTGCGGATTTCGTGCGCGGCGGGTCGAGCGCGCTGATCCTCGGCGACAACATCTACTACGGCCACGGGCTTCCCACGCTGCTGCAGAACGCCAATGCCCGGCCCGCCGGCGCGACGGTGTTCGCCTACCGGGTCAATGATCCTGAGGCCTTCGGGGTTGTCGAGTTCGACGCGGCCGGCAAGGCGATCTCGATCGAGGAGAAGCCGAAGGTCCCCAAGTCGAACTACGCGGTGACCGGCCTCTATTTCTATGACGAGACCGTGGTGGACCGCGCGCGGGATATGAAGCCTTCGGCGCGCGGCGAGCTCGAGATCACGGATCTCAACCGGCTTTACCTCGAGGAAGGGAGCATGTCGGTTGAGATCATGGGGCGGGGCTTCACCTGGCTCGACACCGGAACCCATGCCTCGCTGCTCGATGCGGCGACCTATGTGCGCATCACCGAAGAGCGGCAGGGACTCAAGATCTGCTGCCCCGAGGAGATTGCCTGGCGTCAGGGCTTCATCACTGCCGACCGGCTGCGCGAGATTGCCGAGCCGCTGCGCAAGTCGGGCTATGGCGAGTATCTCCTTGCCCTGCTGACCGAACAGGAGCCGGGATGAAGATTATCGAGACCGCCCTGCCGGGGGTGCTGATCATCGAGCCCCGGGTATTCGGTGATGCGCGCGGCTTCTTCATGGAGACCTGGAACGCACAGGCCTTTCGCAAGGCGGGCCTCGACCTGCAGTTTGTTCAGGACAACCACAGCCGCTCGCAGAAGGGTGTGCTGAGGGGGCTGCACTTCCAGAACCCGGGTCCGCAGGGCAAGCTGGTGCGGGTGACGAAGGGGGCGGTGTTCGATGTTGCGGTCGACCTGCGCTGGTCATCGCCCCATTTCGGCAAATGGGTGGGTGTTGAGCTGAGTGCCCAGAACCAGCGGATGTTCTGGGTGCCCGAGGGCTTTGCTCACGGCTTCCTGACGCTCGAGGACGACACCGACTTCCTCTACAAGTGCACCGCGCCCTATGCGCCGCAGTCGGAGCACACGCTGGCGTGGGACGATCCTGCGGTCGGGATCGAGTGGCCCGCCATCGGCATGGCGCCGATCATCTCGGACAAGGACGCGCGCGGGCTGTCGCTTGCCAATGTGCTGGTGTTCCCATGAGAGTGCTGATCACCGGGGCTGGTGGCCAGCTTGGCGGGGCGCTGCAGCGGCTTGCGCCCGCGTGGGCCGAGATCAGCGCGATCGACGTTGCCGACTGCGACCTCACCGATGTGCCGATGCTCACCGCAAGGCTGGTGGTCGAAGCGCCCGAGCTGATCCTCAACGCGGCCGCATACACCGCGGTCGACAAGGCCGAGAGCGACGAGGAGACCGCGCGTGCGATCAACGCCGGCGCGGTCGCCGTGATGGTCGAGGCCATGGCCGGGACCGGCGGCAAGGTCGTGCACGTGTCGACCGACTACGTCTTCGACGGCACCTCCTCCACCCCCTATGCGCCAGACGCAGCCCGCAATCCCCAGTCCGCCTATGGCCGCACCAAGGCTGAAGGCGAGGAT